>JADIMM010000117.1 GCA_017694795.1 Candidatus Gallitreponema excrementavium | reverse complement strand
GTAGGTGTTCCAATCCAAAAAAAAGTAATATTTTCTTTTTCCAGTTTTTCTGCCACTTCAAGAAACATTTCAAACTTTTTTTGCTTTGAAATCCTGGCTATAGAAATAACATTAAAATTACCTTTATTTTTCGAATTGATTATCTTTTGTTTTATTTCATCATTTGTAACAATATTTAATTCATTTTTATCAATTCCGTTTGGTATACAAACGATATTAGAAGTTATTTTTTCTTTTATCAAATTTTTTTCATCGTAAAAAGAAACCGGAATTATTGCACCGCACATATTTTGTAAAAGTTTTTCGATAAATAAAAACTTTCTGTTTTTTATTCTTACAGAATCAAATCCATGGACTGTATATACAATGTGTTTTTTAATCTTACGACCAGCCATTCTACCCAAAAAACCTGCTTTGCTTGAATGTAGTTGGAGAATATCAGGCTTGTATTCCTTTATTATTTTTTTTATTTCAAAATAACTTTTTAGGTCAGGAATAAATGAAATAGGTTTAATTAAATTCTTAACTTTAAACTGCTTGACTTTTGGTGAAAGGGTATCCCAGAACGGTCCGTCCGGCATTGAAGCCAATGCAACCTGGTGTCCGTTTTCAACCGCCTTATTGCACAAAATACCAGCAACCTTTTGTGCACCACCTAGATCAGTGTTTGTTATTAAATGTAGTATCTTCATATTTAGCGCTATATTATTTATATCTATGTTTCAAATAAATCCAACGGATTTTACTTGTTAGTTTTAAGAAAAAATAATTTCTGTGTTTCAGAAAAAATAATGGAAATCGCCTTTGGATTGAAAAATCCCGGTATCTTGAATCTTTTATTGATTTTTTAAATGGTTCCTGCTCTAAATATTTTTTTAAATCTTTTAATTTTAAATAAGAATCAGGATGGAAAAAATAATGTGCCAAAGCAGCAAATACACCCTGTATAACTCTTGAATAACAGTTGTCTATATCATAGAGGCCTTGATTGCTTCTTAACATAATTTCTGAACAAAATTTTCTGATTTTCTCGCCGTAGTTTGGATTAAATCTTTGTGAATGGGAAGTAAAATCCTTCCTGTAATGATATAAAATCTTATTTATTTTTATACAATTTTTTACATATGGAAAATAATCCATGTTAAAAATAATATCTTCTCCCTGGGTCAATTCAGGACAGAATTTAATACCATGTGTTTTTATTATTTCAGTTTCATATAATTTACACCGTATAACATCAAATCCGGATTTTAAATCCAGGACTTTTTCCTTTAGTTCTGTATTTGAAAACTCGGTTTTTACTTCTTTTTTGTATTGTGATTTGGTGTCATACATTTTTCCGGTAAATACATCAAAATCCCAACTTAAAAGTGTGTTTTTTTCCGGTAAATTTTCTTTTATAAATTGGCAGGTGTTAATATCGAATATATCATCAGAATCTAAAAATAAAATATATTTTTTTGTAGCAGATTCAAGACCCTTGTTTCTTGCCCGGGAGACACCACCCTTGTCACCATTTATTAATATTATCCTTTTATCTTTCGCTGCATAAGTCTCAAGTACATCAAGGCATTCTTGATTAGAACCATCATTTATGATTATTATTTCTATATCGCTGTAAGTTTGGTTTATGCAAGAGTTTATTGATGCCTTGAGTTGTTCTGATGGAGTATTATAAACAGGAATAATAATTGAAAACATTATAATTTAACCTTTTCCCAGTCTTCTTGAATTACATCTTTGTAGTCAAATTTATAATAAGAGAACGGATTATTATTTTTTATTGCCCAGATTTCAGGGCATAATATTTTTTTACCGGGATTTTTGTTTAAATATGCCGCCCACCAGCTGAAAGAACTGTTCGAGATAATAATGTAAGGACAAAGACTGATTAAAGCCATGTCTTTCCATGAGTCTGCACCACTGTTCCAGGTACAATAAATGGTTTCCAACTCTCGTTTGTTAAGATTTTCCCGGCACCAAACAATGTCATTGGAAAAGATAATTAATTTGGTAATCCCGTATTTGTTTATTAGAATATCAATTGAATTTTTATAGTAATTTTTATCACAGACAAACAAATACTTTTCTTTAAGATAATCACCTCTTCTGACGTGTATTGCTGCGGTTTTTCCGTCGATTATATTTATAAGCTCTTTATTTTCTGTGCCGGAAATTTCCGGAAAAGAAAAAGTTTGCTTTATTTCATTCCTGGATTCAAAAAAAAATTTTTCTGACTGCCAGTAACCTTCAAAGTAAATATCACCTTTCAACCTATAAAGTTCCGGGTTATATCTAAAGACTTTATCAATGTAATGTGTTTTTTTTGTAAAATATTTTTTTCTGATTTTATCTTTTAAAGAGTCAGGTTGTGTGGAAAGCCTTTCTATATCCTCGTTTTTAGCCTTTTTCATATTAACGGGAAAAAGTTTATCCAGCTCATATCCGTTGTGGATTGTATTTTTATTTCCCCACTCTGTATCAATAAAAACATTGTCTCCGGTCAGTTTTTCCAGGTTTTTTGCAAAAGCATACTGGAACATCTGGTTTCCAAGACCTCCATAAATTTTTACTATTTTCATAAACTAGTCCCTGAAAATAAATCTCCAAGAAGTATCTAAAAAGATTTTTTTGAACCCCGCTTTCCTCATCCCATAATGAAAAGGAACATGTTCGCAGATTATTGGGGCAGTATAACCGGTATTCGGCACAGGTGAATCATTTAAGTTTTTTATTTGTAATGAATCCACTTTTGAAAAGTCCAGTTTTTGGTGTTCATTAATAAAATCTCCATCCGGGTAGCAGCTGTACAATGAAGAAAAATAAGCTTCTTTTTTATAAATTGCGGCCCCTCCAAAAGCAGAGTAAACTTTTATTTTCTGGTTTTTTTTATACCTTTTTTGAATCCTGTGAACTGTGTCATTCCACCAGAATTCGCCCAGAAACTCCGGTCCGAAAGGAAATTCCTTACTCCTGAATGCATAAGCATCCCTGTATTTTAACCACTTTGTAAGGCCACAACCGGTTATACAATCAAAATCAGTTTCAGAAAATCTTTCAAAGGTTTTTATAATATCAAAGGGGTTTTGAAAAAGAATATCCAAGTCTATATTAAGAATGTAGTCAAAATTTTCAGAGTGCTTTTCTGCTTCTTTAAGAAGTTTGTTTCTTGCATAGGTTATAATTTCAATTCTGCAAGGCTTTCCGTCCAGGGTTTTCGTCTTACATATTTTGTTTATATCATCTTGAGTAAGAGATTCAGAAATAAAATTAAAATTCGATTTTTTCTGTTTTATCTGATTCAGGATTTTTATTGTATTATCAGTGGAACCGTTCTCATAAATTAAAAAATCCAGTTTTTTAAAGTAACTTTCAAGTTTGGAAAGTCTTGATATATTTTTTTTTAATTTATTCCCACCGTTTTTTGTAATTCCGATAATCATTATGGAAAAATCATTTACACAGGCATTTTTCATGCTTTCTTCCTTTTCTTAAAGTTTATTAAAAACCATTTGATTTTACCGAGAACCATTTGAAGCGGATAGGGGAAACGGCCCGAATCTTTATTCCTTAATTTTCTTTCTTTTTCATCAAGCAGTTTATTTACTTTAATTTCTTCCGGATAAACAAGGGGGAAAGAAAGCTCCCCGGTTTTGGCCTTTGAAAAAATACTTTCTTTTTTGGTATGGGTAGAATCCCTTCCAATGCCTATATTTGAAATCAAATTGATTTTTGGGGCAATGGAAATACCGTAGTTTTTATAACAGGAATAAGTCCAGGGTACCGCCCAACTGTCTACATTGTTTGAATACAATAAGTCAAAATAATGTTCCCAGTAATAAATTTCCGATCTTTTTTTAAAAATATTTTTTAATAATCCGTTTTTTTTATTTTCAGGCCAGCTTTCCATATTTATTTCGTTTTTAATCCAAGCCCGTCTCCAGGTCGCCCAACCCCATATATGAAAATAATTGGTAAAATAAAACGATTCACTGCATTCAGTAAGGGAATTGTTGTTTCCTGAAATCATCATGATTTTATCATTTGCAGAATATTTTTCCAGTAACTCATCACAAAATTTAAAAAAACTTATATTTGCACAACAATCATCCTCAAGGATTATTGCCCTGTCTGCTATTGAAAAAACCCAGTCCAGGCCGGAAGAAATGCGTCTCAGGCATCCAAGGTTTGTTTCTGAAAAATTTTTATAAACCTTGCATTCCCAGTCAACACCGTTGATTATTGCCCTTGTTTTTTCTACCCGTTCCTGTTCCCCTGTTTTGTTTTGCCTTGCACCGTCAGCAATGACAAAGAGTTCCGGCGGTTGAACCTGTCTTATGATTTTAAAAACTTCAGTAGCTGTATCTTCTCGGTTGAAAATAATGAATACTATTGGGCTTTTACATTTATATCCGGTCATTTGTCTTCCTGTTTAAGGCTGTAAAGTTTTGGGTTCATTCTTCCTGAAAAATGAAGAATATAAACATTATTTAGTATCTGTTGAGAAAAGTCTCTCAACTTTTTAAATATTATGATGTCTGGTGGTAATTTAAATATTCTGATTAAAATCTCGTTAATAATTTTATAAAAAAGATTTTTCTTTATTTTCAGAATATTTTTACCTTCAGGTGTATATAATTCATAAAAAAATTGAGTGTTAAATTTTTCATCCAGTGGAAAAAACAAACCCAAACTTTGGGTAATATATGCCATCGGAGCTTCTTCAAAGGCTTCTTTTTCTCCTTGTGAATGATCAGAAAAATAATAATTCTTAAAAGCTTCTGCAATTAATTTGGGTTTAAAAACAAAAACTCCGCCGTTAATGTTGCCAGTCAGGTTGCTGTATGGCGGCGGAAAATTACGGGACGAAAAATATGTTTCGGTGGTTTCGTTTAAAACTTCTGGTCTGTTACTGTAAAAAGCTTTAAATTTATCACTTCCTCTGGGAGAATATACGGCTCCAAAGCCCTTGTTCTCCGGCAATAAATCAAAAAGGGAAGGGCAGTCCGGATTTATTAAAATATCAATATCAAAGAAAACGCATATATCGTATTCTTTTAAATGATCCGGAAGTAAAAGCTTCTGATAAAAGAAACTTCTTTTGTTGGTGGAATCAAGCTTTTGTTTTATTACAACAAGGTCAGCATTATATTTTTCAGCGTAGCTTTTAAATTGGCTGATGTTTGTTGATAACAGTTTTTCGTATTTTTCTCCAACGGCTAATAAAACTACCGCTTTCTTAACTGGTAAATCCATCGCAGATTTTAAAACACTCCCTGGTTACAGCTTGATTTTTTTCTTTTATATGATAAAGAGGCACATTGCCAAGATAACTTGCCCACATGGTGAACGAGCTGGGGGGCCCGATAAGGTAATTGCAGTTTTTCATTAGTTCATAATCAATTTGGAATTCTTCATTTGAAAAAAAACAGTTTTTAAATTTTTTTAAATAGAATTCTTTATCTAAATCTTTGTCATTGGTAAATATTATGATATTAAAGTCTTTTAGGTTTATATTGTCAGTGAATGATTTCACTGCATTTTGATATACTTCATCAATATAGTAGTATTTTCCGTCCTTGTAGTACTTGTAGTCACCACGACGGATATGTAACCCTATTGTGACTTTGTTTTTATCTGGAAAATATTTTTTTAATATTTCACCACAATCATTTTTGAACAGACTGTTGATTTCATCCTTGTATTTTACTTCCAAGTCCTTTCCTTGGTATAAAATAGGGTTATTGCTGTGGGACCAGCCTGTTGTAAAAAAAAGTATTTTTCTTTTATTGCATATATCTGTAATGAATTTGTTGCATTTTTCTGGTAAGGATAAATTGTAAATTTTTATAATTTTAATTTTGGCTAAAAAATTGAATATATAATGCAAAATCCGGTAAAATATATCAATCGTTAAATTAGATTTATTACTATAATTTATGTTGTAAAACTTTTTTATTTTGTAGAATTGCAAATAAGAAAGATTTAGGTTGTTTTCTCTTGCAATGCAATATAGTTGGGTAAATTGATATAAATTATTGGTGTGATTTCCAAAAGTCTTAATAGCAAGAATCTTTTTCATTTAGTACCGCTTTGTACACTTCGTTGTAGAGTAAGCCTATTCTCTTATGTGAATTATTTTCTTTTATAAAATTATAAGCCTTGAGTGATTTTTGATTAAAAGTGTTTTTGTCACTGGAAAATATTTCATATGCTTTTAAAATCGTATTTTTTAAGTTCTTATAGTGATTTGTTTCATCGTTGTAATCATAGCTGAAAACAGAATCTTCAGGCATATCCAGGATGGTACCTATTGCCGGTGAAATGACGGTTTTTCCTAATGAAAAGGCATGGATTGCAGCGCCGGAATTAAGACTTGATTTTTTGTCATAGGGCAAAATACAACAGTCTGTTTTTTTTATAAGTTCGTCGAGGTCTTTTTCGCTTATAAACTCAAATTTGGTTTTGATTTTTTTGTTTTTTATTAATGATTCCAGTGAATATCCATATTCTTTTGTGATTGGTTTCCCGCAAATTAACAAATTAATATCCATATTTGAGAGATCATTAAAAACATTTATCAATAATTCAATATTTTTATAAGGTTTTATTACACCAAAAAAAAGTAAATTAAAAGAACTGTGTGCTTCAGTATATGATTTGTAGTCTTCTGGTGTTGTTGTGTCAATATAGTTTGGTAAAGGGATATAATAGGTTTTGTTTAATGCCTGCGGATTTTTTAAGTCGTTCTTAATATACTCAAATGAAATTTTGGACATTACTATTATTGCGTCAGATTTTTTGCATAAAAAGATAATGAATTTTTTTATCAAGTTGCTGTATTTAATATCGTGAGGTAATTTATTGTGCATTGTGTAGACTAGTTTGATTTTTTTTATTTTCCATAACTGAATTAAAACTTTCTTTTTTAAATATTTTAAAAGGATACTGATATAATTTGTCCCGTAAATGCTTTCAAACCAGTTTAAATTTATGATTTTTAGATTAGGGCAGGATTTATCAAAAGGATTGTAAACCTCATAACCTTCATTTTGTATGATGTTCTTGATTATTTTTACATGATTGTTTGTGTCGCTTTCATAAGGGATAAAACCTGTTTTGGTCATTGATGTTATTTCCTCGTGGTTCTACAAATAAAATAACAGTTTTTATACAAAAAATTAATTTAACTTATTCTTAAAAAAGTAAAATATTCTTCTTAATAATGTCCGTAATCTTTTGTACGTATATAAAAGATACTTTCTTTTAGGAGAATAATTAATCAAAGGGGATTCAATGAATTCAATAATATCTGGGATTGAATTACACCATTGTTTCCAACCTGATTTTACTTCATTGTATGAATTGATTCTTAAATCATAGATTTCTTCATTTGATAGCAAGATTGGTTCCTGTTTGTCAGTGAATAATATTCCGTTTACATTGTTTTTGATATATTCATTCATGGTTGGTTGGTCATATGCTATTACCATACATCCATAAGACATTGCTTCGATAAAAGATAATCCGATTCCTTCATATTCTCTAGGAGCGATGTAAATATCTGATTTTTTAAGAATTTCTATGTATTCATCCTGTGTTTCAAACCAGTCGGAAAAATTAATGTTAAATTTCTTTATTTCCTCGTTGGTTGGAAAATTATTATTCTTTTGTTTTATATTTGTGGAATAATGATAATGTATGTTATTTATGCTTAAATTACCAAGCAGTTTTGATACAAGTTCCCAGTTTATTTTATTGCTTCTTTCCCAATAAAAGACATTATACGAATCTTTTTTATTTATTTTAATCTCTTTGTTTGGTTCAATGTAATACTGACAATAAAATGTATTAAAATCATTCCCTTTTAAGAAATTATAAAGAGTTTTAGAAAAACAGAAAATTTTATATTTTTTGTATTTTCCCCAAAAATCCAATGTGTGTGGACAGGCATCATACATTGGTATTATTGTCACTGTTTTTGCTTTCCAGGAATCAATCTCCTCCGGTGTAAAAATTGCCTGCCAGATTATTATATTTTCAGGTTTTATTCTTGGTATTTCATACCAGGCATCATTTTCTGAAACGATATACAGATCTTTTATATTTTGTTTTAGTATATCAATAAAAAACAGAGATGATTTTGTGTTTTGAAGGTGAAAACCTAAGGCTATAAATACTGTTTTCATTTTAGTTTATATACAATATTTTTAGTTTCAAATCTTATAGTGTCAATTAGTGATAAAATTATAAATCTAATCTTGTCTAATCCCTTTTTGTTTCCCCATTTGTTATAGGTTTTATAATAATCTTCAAATTTAATATCCCGGTTTTGCACAATTTCAGTTGTTAATGGAATAGCCTTTGAATATTTATTTTCCTTGGTAGCAGTTAAACTTTGAATATTCTTTGTTTCCATATAAGAAATCTTGAGCCTGTATTTCCAGATAAGAAATGATATTGCTGTTTGGTCATGTCTGTGTCCCTTAACCCTGCTGTCCTTTGAAACTATTCCCTTGTCGTTTTTATTAGTTTCTGACAACGGATAATTTTGAGGGATTCCACGGAATGTAATTCCGTCTAAGGCGTATTTATTCCATTCATTTAGTAGGCTTACTGCAATTGAATTTTGTGTATTTATCCCGACATAAGAGGGATTTACTTCTGTTATTTTGAATGATGTTTCTCTGTCAATGCCAAAGTTTTCTAATGCTATATCTGAACACCAATATCCCATCTTTGTAGTATATGAGCTGGAAATATAATAACCGTCTTTTATTATTTTTTTGAAAATTGTTACAGGTTTTCGGATACAAATCATATTTGAATCCACCCACAAAATATACTTATATCCCTTTTCTTTTGCATAATTTAATAAGACAGGTTTAAATCCCCAAGGTGACTCGTCCTGTGATGGTATAAGTTCACCATTTTCTTCTGTAAAAAAAAGAAAATCACCTGTGTATCCATTTGAAATCAGGCTGTCTTTTAATCTTTTTTGTCCTTTTTTATATATGCCTGAAGCATAGTTTACTATGCAAAATTCGCGTGTAAATTTCATTTTTAATCCTTATACCTGATTTTACGGTATGTTTTTTGTACTGTTTTATAAATTTTATAAATCTGTGGATGCTTTACAAAAAAAATAAATTTCTTATTATCAGAATAGCTTGTATATTCCCTTAAAATACTGATTAGAAGTGGATTGTTTTTTTGCTGCCAATAAAACTTATCATATAAGCGGAATGCGTAGTTGAAAATCTTTTTTTTATTTATTTTTATCTGCTCTTCATTATCCAAAATTTCATTGCATTTTAAATAATTTTCCAATACATTAAACTCAAATTCAAAATTATTTTGATTTGTTATACTTTGGTTATTTATACGGTAAAAATATAATTTATCATCAATAACTGCTGTTTTGTTAATGTTTTTGAATAATCTTAGTGAAAAGAAAACATCTTCGTTTTTTGTTGTATCAAAAGTGATGTTTTGGATTTTATCTTTTTTTATTAATCTACAATAAGAATAGTTCCTTAATTTTTTTTCTTGAATAAGCTCTGTTATTGCTTCTTCTTTATTTAAAATCAATGGTGTGTTGTTCAAAATTTTAAAGCTGGAAGGGGATAATCTGGTTAAATCACATACAGAAATGTCTGCATCAGTTTCTACTATCGCATCATAAAGTCTTTCAAGGTAATATTCGGAAACAATATCATCACTGTCCACGAAACATATATAATCACCGGAAGCTTTCTTTAATGCGTTGTTTCTTGTTGTTCCCGGCCCCTGGTTCTTTTGTTCGTAATATTTAAACCGATTGTCTTCTTGAACAATTTTTTCACATATTTCCTTGGACTTATCAGTGGAGCCGTCATTATATATTATTGCTTCAAAGTCTTTGTATGTTTGTTTTTTTATTGAATCCAAACATTCCGATAAAAATAACTCCGAATTATAAACAGGTACTATTATTGAAATCATTTTATTTCAAGCTTTTCGTTCAGTTCTTTATCAAATATATCAAAAAGGGAATCTTCTTCAATTTTGTTTTTCCAAAGATTATGCCAATGATAAGTATAACATCCGGGGAAAAAATCACTCATAGATTTAATATTACAATCAGTTTTCTTAAAAAAATCCTCAAATTTTGTTATCGGATAATTATATGCCTTTTCGTCAGTGATATTCCAAATGGGGTCAAAAAAAGCGCAGGGAAGAACAGTTAAATCTTTTATTTCAGGTGTGCCATAGTAAAATGCAATCCATGGAATGAAGGTGTTTTTTTTGATACAATTCTGTGACAAATTATTTATAAGTTGTTCATCTTTAAGATATAAAATTGCTGAATTTCCGTAAGATTCCTGTTCCCATTGATATAAAAAACCTTTGTTGTTAAACAAAGGTGTAAAATCTCTTAAAAACAATATGTCTAAATCAAAATATAATCCTTTGTATTTGCTTAGTACCAGCATTCTGAACGCATCAGATCTTAAGGCTAAATCATCACGTATCAAAAAATTACGTTTTAATTTATTAAATTGTGTATCAGAAATTTCTTCTTTGGGATTATATTCTTTTACGGTTATTTTACCTTTCAGTAAATTGATAAACGGATTATTTATATTTACTTTCCATGTATCTGTATCAATCCATAGCCAGATTTCTGCATTTTTTTGTGTTAATAGTGCAGATTTTATACTAAAAATCTGTTTTTCAGTAATCAATCCATACCAATAACAATGGTAAATTGTTTTTTTCTCTTTATTATTTAATATTTCTGCATGAAGATTATCTTTAAGATACTTTAAAGCAAATTCATTATTAAAATATAAATCAGAAGTTTCCAGATGTTTTAGATTTGTATATTCTGACTTTATTTTTATTCTATCAGGTTTAATTTTTTTATTTTTTATAATTCTTATTTTATTTTTTATTTTTGTTAATATCATTTTTTTACTAATCTCCTTGCAAACCATCTATAGGTTTTTAAGATAAATTCAAGAGATTTTGAATTTCCAAATAATTTTATTATACTTCCATAAGTTGAGCTTTTATATTCTATTAATTCAAAAATTGTTTTATATATTCCGGGGTATAATTCTTTTATAGTTTTTTTTCTTTCTTCCATAATCAGGTTTTGTGATGTTTCCTGATTGCTTATTCCAGTCCGATCCAAATATGATATTGGATGTTCAGTGTGCAAGAAAAATTTATTTGCCTTAGCACATATAAGCCAGAATCTCCAGTCTGAAACAATTTTTAATTCTTCCGAGTATAAACCAAGTTCTTCAAATAGAGTTCTTTTTATCAATGAATTCTGGTGGCAAATAGTTGTTTCAATAAAATAATTTTCATCTACAGTTTTTGGAAAGTACAATTTTTTATATCCCTGGTATTCCGGTATATCCGAATAGATTATATCAGCATCTTTGTTTTTGTTTGCAAATGCCAAAACATTGTGCAGGTTGTTCTCAATAAGATAATCACCGCTGTTTAAAAAAAGGCAATAAACACCTGTGGCTTTTTTTATTCCCTTGTTCATGGCATTATATATGCCTGTGTCAGGTTCACTTACCCAATATGTTATCTTATCTTTGTATTCCGGATTTCCGGCAAAATCCTTTATAATTTCTTTGCTGCCGTCAGTACTGTTTCCGTCGATTATAATATATTCTACATCGCCAAAATCTGTTTCTGTTTGCGTTACAACACTTTCTATTGTTTTTTTTAACCCTTGGGCATTGTTTCTGTTGATTGTAATTATCGAAAGTAAAGGCATGTTGTTTCCTTAAATATTTCTTCCTATGCAGTGGTGTTCAAAACCTTTTTCACGCAAAAGCTCAATATCATAAATGTTTTTTCCGTCAAAGATTACCGGTTCCTTGAGAAGTTCTTTTATCTTATTAAAGTCCGGCTGGCGGAATTGTTTCCATTCAGTAACTAAAATAAGAGCATCTGCTTCTTTAATGGCTTCCCACATATCTTTTGCGTATATTATGCTGTCTTTGGGTATGTCTCTAAGGTAAAGTTTTGCTGTTTCATGGGCTTCCGGGTCGTAGGCTTTTATTTTTGCTCCCAGTTTTACCAGCTCTGTAATAATCGTTATGGCAGGGGACTCCCTCATGTCGTCAGTCTGGGGTTTGAATGCAAGCCCCCAAATCCCGAAAGTTTTGCCTGAAAGATTGTTACCGTATTTTTTTATAATCTGCTCAATTATTATTTTCTTTTGGGCGTTGTTTACTTCTTCTACAGCCTCTGCAATAAGCATTTTAAAACCGTGTCTTTTGCCCAAGGCAATCAATTCTTTAACATCTTTTGGAAAGCAGGAACCACCGTAACCGCAAGAAGCATGAAGAAAGTCCATGCCGATTCTTTTATCGGTTCCGATTCCCTTTCTTACAGCCCGTACATCTCCACCTACAGTATCGCAAAGTTTGGCTATTTCATTCATAAAGCTGATTCGTGTGGCAAGCATTGCATTGGCGGCATATTTTGTAATTTCTGCAGATTTAATATCCATCATTATCAGTGGGTGGGAAGTTCCTACAAAGGGCTGGTACAATTCTTCCATGATTTTTGCCGCTTTTTTTGAATCTGTACCTACCACAACCCTGTCTGGCCGCATAAAATCTTCTATTGCAACCCCTTCCTTTAAAAATTCAGGGTTGGAAACCACATCAAATCCGATAGTTTCTCCACGCCTTTTTAAAATCTCATTTATTGTTTGTCTTACCAAATCCGCAGTTCCTACCGGAACAGTTGATTTGTCTACGATTATTGTGTACTGTTGTATATTTCTTGCGATTTCCTTTGCAGCTTCCAGAACATAGTGGATATCAGCTGAACCATCCTCTCCTGGAGGTGTACCTACTGCAATAAAGCAGATCTCAGAGCAGGGGATTGCGGTTTTATAGTCGGTAGTAAAATTAAGCCGACCGTCTTTTTTATTTCTTAAAACCATCTCTTCGAGACCGGGTTCAAAGATTGGAATTGTCCCGTTGTTTAGTTTTTCAATTTTTGTTTTATCGATATCTATGCACCAAACCTTATTACCCATTTCTGCAAAGCAGGTTCCGGTTACCAGTCCTACATAGCCTGTGCCGATAATTGATATTGTCATTGCTGTTTCCTTTTTCTATTTAACAATTCGTTATAGTATTTAATGTGTTCGTTTATTATATCTTCTTTATCAAAATCCTTGTCTGCTTTTATTAAACAGTTTTTTGAAAGGATGGATTTGTTTTCTATACAATAATCAATTCCTCTTGCCAAATCACTGCTATCGTGGGGTGTTGCAAGGTAACCGTTGTATTTGTGTTCTAAATTGATATTTTAGTGTAAACTTCAAAATGTTTTTTTGCAGACTCTTCCCAAGTGAATTGATTTAAAATTTGAAAACCCTTTGAAATTTTACATGTGGACGTGGATGTAAGTGCTTTATCTATTGCTTGTAATATTTCTTGTTTTGACTTTGGGTTAAAGTAATAAGCTGCATCTTGGGCAATTTCAGGGAAACAGCTTGTGTTTGAACATACTAAAGGGCACCCAGCTTCAAAAGATTCAAGTATTGGAATTCCAAACCCCTCATAATATGAGGGGAAAATAAAGGCTGCTGCATCATGATATAAATTGTAAAGCTCATTTTCTGTTGCAAAAAAATGAAATATTTGTCCTTGAATTCCAAGTTCTGAAAATATTTCTGTTTCTTCATTAGAAAATGCTCCCCCTGTGCAAACCATGTTTATATTGTTTATCCTGATATAATCAGATATTGCATTTATCATAAAATAAAAGTTTTTATAAATAGTCCTACTGCCTGTGTAAAGGATATATGTTCCGAAGATTTCTTTAAAATTTTTCAATGAATCTGATTTTTCTTTTAGAGAAGAACCATGGTAAATTACACTGATTTTTGATTCTTCTATATTATATAACTGCATAATATCAGATTTTGTATTTTGACTTATAGCTATTATGTGTGATGCCTTTTTTATTAATTCTTTTTTGTTTTCAATGGTTTTTTGAAAATTAAAAAATAGTTCTGGATATTTTTCATAAATCATGTCATGGATGGTGATGATAAATGGTTTTTTGCCTAAATATTCTAGAAAATAAGTATCATAATATGTCGGATGAAAAATATCAAAGTTTTGCTCCTTTAACATTCTTATTACTTCATCCTTGTTTGATATAGGTTTTTTCCTAAAAACTTTATTTCTTATATTGAATAACCTACCTTTACCTTTGAATCTTAAATTAGGCAAAAAATTTTCAAAAGAATATTTGTCGTTTTCCAAAGTTATAAAACCAGCGTTTTTTAAATACTCGTTTTGAGAAACTTTAACCGGAAGGATACTGTTTTTTTTTAATCTGGAAATAATTTCAAAATGGTATCTTGAAATTCCTCCGACTTTCTGGCTGTCAAAAATCTGGTGGTCAAATAGTATTTTTATATTATCTATCATCTTTTAAGTTATAAAATTTAATTTTACTCCTTGTTCGATAAACTGCTTATTTTATCTGTAATATTTAACAAAAGCAATCATAGATTAATTACTGTAAAAATCAATTATATTTTTTTTTGAAAGCAATCCATAGTTTTGTAACTCAAAATTTTGCTTTAATGTTATTTGGGCGTTTAAAATAAAATCTTCAAACCATTTGTAGATTTTATTCATTGTTGGTGTTTTCACGTCGCATATTGAAGCATACTCCATTAAAATTTTTAGTCCGAAAGGAAAATCTTCATTGAAATATCTGGATGAAAAATCAATTAGATATTTATTCGTAATACTGTCATATACTAATGGTGCATTTATTTCTGAAAATGATTTAATTCCAGAAATTTTTTTTGTCATTTCGTCAACTGTTTTTGATTCGTAGTGGATGGTTAAAGGTATAACCTCTGATAAATTTATTGGGATTGCTTTGATTAAATCATGAAGTTCATTATCCATTTTTATCATAAGTTCAGATGCTATATTGTCCCATTCTTTGTAAAATTTTATTTGTCTTTCAAATCCATGTTCGTAGGTTTTGTCTTTAAGCAATGAATAAATTCTGCTTGTATGTAAAATTGGATTTGAAGGGGTTAGATTTACTGTAAGGTAGTTATTTAATATTTCGCATGGGACTTTAAAAAGTTCTTCTAATTGTTTTTTTGTTTTTTCAGAATGTTCTTTTTTTAGTGTTGCTAATCTCAGTTTCTTTTTTTTTGAAATTGAAGCATTAGTTTCTGTGTTAAGCCTTGAAATATATGGAGCTCTGTCTAAGCCTGCTATATTACATTTTTCACCTAAGTATTTGTATGATATTAAGTCTTTTCCCCCATAACCTGGAATAAAAAAAACTGTTTCAAATGTATATTCGGAAATTGATTTTATAAGACTTTCAATTAAAAATGACGGATAAGTAACAATAATAAGGTTTGAATTGTTACACGCTTCAGATAGTACGTCGGTTATAATCAAATCTTTTGATTCTACTGTTTTACCTGAATCAATATCATAATAACTTAACCTTTTTGTTTTTAAACACTCTTTCTTTGTATAAAGAAAGACTTTGTAATTGTTATTATATGAAAAATCTACTGCAATAGGAATTCCGATGTTTCCAGCTCCGATTATGCAGATTTTTTGTTTCATTATTCTTCCCTTTCCAAGTAAACATCAATTCCGTGGGTACTAACCCTTTTCTCTGGAGGGGGCAACTCCAAGTAGTTACCATAATAGTTTTTTAATATAACATCAAAACCTGAGGGTATTATGTACTCTTTATTTTCAAATTTGTGTAACAAAGGAGTATACAATTCTTTATTGAAATTTCTTAATTTTTTTGAGTAATACATACATGTAATTATTCCAATGGATTTTGCTATAGTATACTCGTTTTTTTTTGCATGATTATTTACTCTTTTAGAATAAAAACGTGTTAACAGCCTTTGTGCAATTTGAGCTTTTACTTTTCCTTTTTTTCCTAACTTTCTTGTGTCAGCAAACCCCCATCCTTTGTAGTATTCATATTTATCTAACAGTTCAATTTGTTTATTGTGAAAATTTTCTGCTTCTTGCTGTTCAATAGGGTAGGCATCAAGGGGGAAAATATCAATGGATAATTTATTCCAATTAATCATTTTACCGTTTTCGATCTTTATTGTTCTTTTGTCATACACTTTTGCAAAGGGGAAAAAATATTCTCTAGAGTTATTTAAAGCTAGACAGTAGAGTCTTTTATCGCATAATTTATTATAATTTTTTATAAATATTTCATAGTCTGGTCTGGGCATGCAAATATCAATGTCATCATCCCATGGTATGAATCCATTGTGGCGAACAGCACCCAGTAAAGTACCACTATCCAAAAAATACTGTAATTTTAATTCACTACAAACTCTTACAATGTCATCAAGAATTGCTAATGAGTATTTTTTTATTTCATCTATTGTCAATTTTTTTAGTTTTTCCATTTTATTTGTAAGGCTCTGTTGTAAATTTGATTGTTATTTCATGATCAGCAGGTTTATATATATACATTGAATTTTCTAGTGCTGCTCCAAAAGTTATTATGTACTTAGATTCTGGTAGGATAAATCCCTTAGGTATAGGTATGGTAACTTCGTGAGTACCTGTTTTTAACTCTAAATGTTCATTTGTTGAGTGATAAAATTGAATATCCCGTAAATCTTCGTTGATTGCAAATTTTAACCAAAAACAACACACAGGTGAATATTCTTCTATAGTGTAATTAACTACAAATTCATAATCTGTATTGCAATTAAGGGTATCTGAACAAGCTAATGTTACTTTGTTTCTTATGCAAAAACTGTTTAAGGTAAAATATTTATTGTAAAATGTACCGTCATTTTTCCAAATAGTACTTTTGTTTTTGTTTTCAACTCCACCATTTAAATACCAGCTCACACTATCATTTATGTCGTCATCTGTTCTTATAATCCTGCCTTTTTCCAGGATTATACCTTTGTTGCAAAGGTTTTTTACGGCATTCATCTGGTGGCTTACAAAAAGCACGGTTCTTCCCTGGCCGGTACTAAGGTCGTTCATTTTTCCAAGGGCTTTTTTCTGGAAAGCAGCGTCACCTACGGCAAGCACCTCGTCTGCAATGAGGATCTCCGAATCCAGGTGGGCGGCAACAGCAAAGGCAAGCCGCACATACATCCCGCTGGAATAACGCTTTACCGGGGTGTCTATGTGCTGTTCAATTTCGGAAAAGGCGATTATTTCATCTAGTTTCCTGTCAACTTCTTTTTTTTTCATGCCGAGGATTGCACCGTTTAGGTAAATATTTTCCCGTCCGGTAAGTTCTGCATGGAATCCAGTACCAACTTCCAAAAGGCTTGCTACCCGTCCCCGGAGTTTAACCACACCTTCAGTAGGAGCGGTTATTCTGCTCAGGATTTTTAACAGGGTGGATTTTCCTGCCCCGTTTTTCCCGATAATCCCCACCCGGTCTCCCTGGTGGATTTCAAAATTCAAATCCTTTAAAGCCCAAAAGCCGTCGGCAGTTCCGTCATATTTGTGTTCGCCGATTTTGGAGTGTGGGTCTTCTTTTCCCCGTTTAAGGGCAATCCAGGTCTGTATGTCCCTGAAAAGGGTTCCGTTGTTTATTACTCCAAGCCGGTAATATTTTGACAAGTGTTCTGCTTTAATTACTGTCTGTGCCATGTTTTCCTGCTTATTTCGTAACTGCCATAATTGTTAAAACTGTTGATACTGCCGACAAAACAGTGGTTACCACCGGTGCGTATTTTCCCCAATAATATGTGAACGAATTGGTAGAGGCGGTTATTGTAGTTTCAGGTGTAATGGCATCGGATTTTTTCAGCTTGTTACCATTCAGGTCTGTTATTTTTACTGATTCAAAAGCATTTACTCCGGACTGGAATCCCCCTGCGAGGCCGACATAATATTCCCAGTCTCTTCCTGGAATATAGGGATAGCGTCCCGGCTTGTTTACGGCTCCTGCAACAGTAACAAAACTTTGTATAAAGGGGATCATCAATGTGTCATTAGGCTGAACTATTTCTGTAGTATAGTAATCCGAGTCATAAAGACAAAGGGAAGCATCAATGGGAATCATTCTGTCTTCCCGTATGATATAGGCCTGCTTTAAATCAGATATGTTTGAAAACAAGTCTTTTACTCTTCTTATGAGAAAACCGTAATTTTCACCCTGGGTAAATTCCACCGAAAATTTTTCCGATGTTTCAGGCGATGTCCCGGCTGAGGTGTTAATGGCTCCTTCTATAAACATTACCGGTTTCAATTGGCTTATTTCACCAATTTCAACCATGTCGTAGTTAAGGAGTTCAAAATCTTCCGCGATGGAGTCGCCGTTTAGATAAAGTGTTTCCCCGCCTTTGAATGCTGAATTTTGTTTCCGTTTCAGCTCTATTCTGGAAATGTCTGCATCCGGGGATAACCCGCCTCCATACATACTGATTAGATTTTTAAGGTTGTCACCAGGTAAAAGGTCATAAATACCAGGGCGTTCAACACCTCCGTCTATCAATACTTTCCGTTCCGACCGCTGCACCGTTACCGTATCTCCCGGGCGGAGATATGGGTCTTCTTTTAAGTCCCCAAATCTTAATGCCTTAAAAACATCGTATTGTTTAACTGTACCGTCCATAGATGTTATTGTAACATTCCGGTCCGAAGAATAATCTGTAAAATATGGGAAAATAACAGAAGAAAGTCTTGTCAATCCCCATGCCTTAATAGTTGTGGTATCCTTGACTTCCCCTTTTAGAGTAACAGTAAAAACCGAAGGAACTTCCAGGATAAACTGAACACCGCTCAAGGGGTAGTTTTTTGAAACTATGTCTTCCACCTGTTTTTTCAGTTCAACAAATGTTAGTCCCTTTGCATTTATGACCGCCAGGTTTGAAACCCGTACCCTGTAGGTGGTATCAACGGAAATATTATAGGTAACGGCTGTTGTTCCTGCTGCGTATGCAAGGACATAAATATCCCCGGCTGTAACCGGATAATCCGGTGTGGACATGGCCATTTGTGGGGTAGGTACAGTGGTTGGGATTAAAACGATGGCATTGCGCTGTGCACTGTAAAAGTTCTCGTCGATTAGGCTTTCAGAATCAGCGGTGGTCTTATTTTGGGTTGTGGAATTCTGTGTGGTTGTTGTGCCGCTTTGGGTTAAAGACTGTATTTTTTCCGTTGTAGAAAAAGTCCCCGATGATGAAAGCGTTCCCGATGTGGAAAGTGTTGTGTCCAGCTGTGTGGAGGTTGAAAAGCTCTGGGCAAAAATATTAAAGGAAAAAGTAATGAGAAGAACCCCTGTTCCGATTTTTTTTGATACTGTCCTCAGCACTATTTTTCTCCTTTTAATTTTGCCATAGCCTGTGGGTCTTTTTTTATGTTGTCAATGGCATTAAGCAAAAATGCTAAAAAAACAGAAAAAAAGCCCGCTGCAAAAGTTACAATTATGCACAGCATACCTCTTGACGGTCCTGATTTTTGATCCGGAACTTCGGCTCTTTCCAGTATCTGGAATACAGGCCGTTCGCTGGCAAGGGTTACTTTAAGGATTTCGTACTGGGCTTTCAGCTGTGTGTATACTGTTTCCTGGGCTTTTACTTCAAGTCTGAGCATTTCTGTATCCAATGTAATCGAAGGAATATCCCGTACAGATGTAACCGAAGAAACAGACTGTTCCAGTTTGTGTATCTCTTTCTGTAATCTCAGGATTTCGTTGTAACTGGATTCTATGTTATCTTCCAGGTTCTTCTTTTCCAACAGATTTTTATCCAATCCTATATTCTCAAATATTTTTTCCATGTAATCTACACTGAAATTGACTACTTCAGCTGCAAAAACCGGGTCAATATCCGTAAAGCTTATGGTAAAAACACCGGTTTCATCATCAGAAGAACTCACCAATACTTTTTTTAGTGCTTTCCGGCTTTCTGCTTTTGGATTTTTCTTTATTTTGTATCTGTCTATAAGGTCAAACTCATTTATTACCGCATCCAGAAAGGTGTTGGAACTAGTAATAAAGCCTGCCAGGGCACTGTTTGAACTTTCAGCCGAGGCTGAAATTCCTGCCAGGCTGGCAAGTCCTCCCAGCCCCGAAGAATTTATCAGGGAAGAAAGACTGCTTCCCTGGCTGGAGTTGTCATTGATAAGCATATGTGCCTGCGGCGTATACTCATTTGGAAGAAAAGATTTTTCAGGAGGAAGAACCAGGGAGATTATACTGAAAATTACGATAAAAACCATGGCGATTACGGTTATTGAGATTATAAGCCGTTTTCTTTTCCACATGACAGCCAAAAGGTCCAGTAATGATACTTCGTCATCCTGTGGTTCCGGTGTGATTCCTTCCGGATCTTTTTTATTCTGCATTTAAAGTCCTTGTTCTATTGTTGTTACAGGTTGTTTGCCCTGTTTTTCCTGGATGGGCACAAAACGCCGGAGGCTCTCTAAAAGAGTCCCGGAGCATGATTTTCCGGCATCTTTTTAATATCCCGCCGAAACAGGGTATATCAAATACACAGACGCCCATTTTATACATGAGTTTATACCATCAGGCAAAAATCGTCAATCTTTCAGGGTAACTTATTATAAAATCAGTATTTATCAATATCGCTTTTGTATCCCGGTTTTTTACTGGCAAGAACCGCCTTGTTCGTATAATGTATAAGTGTAAAAAACAGGGTCATGGCGATAAATCCGGCACATAGAATCAATACCCCTGTTTTCCCTCCGATAAAATCCGAGAGATAAACCATAAAGCATAAAAAAAACTGGATGCTGTAGAGTAAAATCAGTATCTGTGGTACGTGATAGCCTAAATTCATCAGTTTATGGTGCAGGTGGGCTTTATCGGCGTCAAAAAAGGAGCGTTTTTCTCTTGTCCTGCGCCACATTGCAGCGATGCAGTCAAAAATCGGTACTGCTGCCAGAAGGGCAATCATGGCAAATTTATTCGGCTCATTGTTTGAAACATTTTCATAAAGCGGGAGTACTGCAATTAAAAAGCCAAGAAACTGGGAGCCCCCGTCCCCCATAAAGATTTTTGCAGTGGGTTTGTTAAATATTAAAAATCCCAGCAGTGCCCCTGCCATTATAAACGCAAGGCTTCCGGTGGTTGGGGAGGTAGGGAGTTCTATGACTCCAATGGTAATGAAAATTAAAAATGAAAGCCCGCCGCATAATCCGTCTATGCCGTCTATAAGGTTGAAAGAGTTTATAACCCCGATTATCCAGCAGAATGTCAGGGGGTATCCTGCCCAGCCCAGTTCAAGCCCGAAAATGTTTTTAAACCTGTATCCGGCAATAACTACGACTATGGCTGCCACAGCCTGGATGATGAATTTTAATTTTCCTTTCATTTCCTTAAAATCATCAATAACGCCGAAAACAAAAATTATTATTCCTGCAACTATCATAGAGACAAGTCTTGACCAGGATCCGGGGGCCTGTGTGACAAGATAATACACGGAACCTATGGTAAAAGCAGTTACAAATCCCAGTCCTCCTAGTCTGGGTATGTTTCCTTTGTGTACCTTTCTGGAATTAATAGTGTCGTATATTTTGAATTTTTTGCAAAGTGCTATAATTACCGGGATAAGAATAAGTGCTGTAAAAAATGAAATAAGTATACTTATTAGCATCACAATTCTCCTCTGGATAAAATATAACAAATAACTCTGCACATAGACTATTCTAAATTTGATAAAATATCTTTCATTGCAGCCAGCAGCCTGTCGTTATCAGTCCTGTTCCGTACAGCAATTCTGACAAATTCACCCTTGGGGAACCCTGCCTTTGCAGATAAATCTTTTATAAAAATGTTGTACCGGGATAACAGTATGTCTGTAAGCTCTGTGGCTTTAAGACAGTCCAGTCTGCATAAAAGATAATTTGCCTGGCTTTTATATACTTTTACGCCTTTCAGGGTGGAAAGTAACCCTGAAAACCTCTGTCTTTCTCTGGCAATTTTCAGGCAGGCTTCGGAATATTTTTTGCTATACTTTTCATATATCTGAAGGAAATTTTCCCCCAATGAATTAATATTCCATATCGGGATTTCTTTCTTTAGTTTTGCAATTAATTCAGTGTTTCCTGAAGCCAGGATTCCGAGCCTTATTCCCGGAACCCCGTAGCTTTTGGAAATACTTTTTACTACAATAAGGTTATTGAATTTACAAAGTATTTCATCATCAATCAGGGTGTATTTAATATTTTCTTCGGCAAAATCAATAAAAGATTCGTCAAAAATAAGGACTATATTTCTTTTATCCAGTTCCGTAAGCAAATCAAGAACCTGTTTTTTTTGAATAAAATTTCCTGAGGGGTTATCCGGATTGATAAGGAGAACGGTTTTAACTCCGGGGTTCTTTTCCAGACACCTTAATATTTCCTTGTCCGAATACTCAAAAGCATTTTCTGCGGTATTTATCCGGACAACAGAATCATCTCCCGAAACCTTGGCAAAGCGTTCCGAATACTCGTTGAATGTAGGGTAGGGAACAAGAATCTTTTTCCCGGTGTAAACCGACAATGCGGAAATCAGCTCCGCAGCCCCGTTTCCGACGATTACGTTTTCTTCCGGTATGTTAAAAATTTTACCTGCCAAAAGGCTCTGTTCTGCTGCTCCGGATGGATACTGTGTCAAGAGCATATCAAAATTATTTTTCAGTTCTTCCACCAGGGTTTTAGGGGGAAAGTAGGGATTAACCAGGTAACAAAAGTCCAGTATTTCAGGAAATCTCCAGTAACCCCCGTACCTTTTCTGCATCTTTTCGCGCTTTTTTTCTGGGGGGGCAAATCTGCTTTCGGCTATGGAGAGGTCAGCCCCGTCATCTATTTCGTACCAGTTTTTACCGTCTACAATGTGGGCTTTCAGGTTTGTGCTGTCTAAAAATGCAATGACTTTGAGAACCTGCTCGTAATATTCATTCTTGCCGTAAGATTCGATATAAGCCTGTAGAAAAGGAATGTAGTATTTTCTGCTGAAATCTTTTGAAAACTTGTAAATGTTAACTGTTTTGTAGTACTCGTTTTTATTTTCCCAATTGAAATTCTCTTTTCCGATTAGTCCCGATATATTGTTTTCTCCGTCTATAAGGGCAACAGTACCGTCCATCCAGCTTTCAAAAGGGGAGAGTACTGCAAGGTTTTCTTCACATGAATTTACAAGGTCGGATATTATTTCCGGTTTAAAGACAAGGTCGCTTTCCAAAAGGATTGTATCGTCCTCAACAAGAACATCCTTTGCCAAAAAAAGGGAATATATGTTGTTTGTCTTGTCATAAACGGGGTTTTCTATGAAGTTAATTTCCAGATATGAATATTTATCCTTGATGTAATTTTTTAGCTTTTCTCCCTTGTATCCTATTACCACTGTAATTTTTTTTATTCCTGCCTTTGAAAGGGATTCGAGGGTGTAGTCAATAATTGGTTTTCCGTTTACCGGAACCATACATTTTGTTCCGTCTTTCGTGTATTTTTTCAGTCTTTTCCCCATTCCGGCGGCAAGTATAATACTTTGCATTTTCCACCCCCTTAAATTACGTCAACAAAGGTACGTTCGTTACGGTTAAAAAGAACCAAACCTATAAAAAAGAAAAACGCAGTCATACCCAGGCTGAGGGCAATCATGTCACCGGGAACATTTCCTGCTCCGTAAAACCAGATTCTGAAAAGTTCAACAGGGGCACTCATGGGATTTATGTAAAACACCCATTCCAGATTGGCCGGAGCCTCCGAGAGAGGGTATACGATGGGCGTGGCGTACATTGCAAGGGAAATACCGAATGTTACCAGCTGGTTTAAATCCCTGTATTTTGTTGTCAGTGCCGAAATAATCATACCCAATCCACATCCCAGAAAGCCTATCCATATTATCAGCAGGGGAAAGGCCAGTACCCACCAGGACGGCTGTATGGGACTTCCCTTTATCATGTAGTAGAAGTAAAAAACCAACAGGGTTGCAAATTGTATTGCAAGTTTTATTATGTGCCCTATTGTGGTTGAAATAGGTACTGTCAGACGTGGAAAATATACCTTGCCGAACATGGCGGAGTTTGTGGTAAAAACAGAAGATGCACTGGTAAAGGTGGAAGAAAAATATGTCCAGAGCATCGTTCCGCCGTAGTAAAACAGAATGTAAGGGATTCCGTCAGTTCCGATATTTGCAAGATTACCGAAAACAAAGGTGTACATGATTGTAGAAACCAGTGGTTGTATTATATACCAAAGGGGGCCCAGAATTGTCTGCTTATAGGCCGTTGCAAAATCCCTCTTTACAAACATAAAGACCAAATCACGGTATCTGATTATCTCCCTGATTTTTAAGTCGAGAAGTTTATTTTTGGGTTCAAGTATCAAGTCCCATTTTTCCCTTGTATTTTCTACTTCCTTAGTCATTTTAATCCTTGTGATTAGCCGTTTTTATAATGGCTAATACTAACATATTACCGTTCGTATAACAAGGCAAAACAATAATTTAATTGGGATTTTGCCCTATCAGGGGATATTGCGGACAAAAAAAGCCGCCGTTGTGTCATTCATGGAATAAACACCGGCGGCTTTTAAAAGCAAAATAACTACTTAATGTAAATTATCTTGTTTCAAGATATGCATTTCCTTCTTTGTTTACTGTAGCAATGTACTTTCTTGAAGCAGAAATTGCAATAACATTGTAAACATCCTCGTCTTTTGTGAATGCAAGACCTTCTTCTGCTTTGTTGGGAGCTGTATAAACATCTCCTGCCTTGTTTACGCAGAAAATCATTCCGTCTGGGTCAACATCGAGGTCAACAAAATCATAAGAAGCTGTCTTGTATGATGTCATATCCTGGGCTGATTTGTAGGCATGGACATAAGCTTCTCCGTTGTCACGGCTGATTGTGACGAGCTTCCAACCGTCAAAAACTGCCCTGATTTCATTGTTGATTTTTGTTTTTGTCCAGTTCATCATGTCTCTTGACTCATAAACTTCACCTGAAAGATTTACTGTGAAATGTACAGACCTTGTTGCACAAACATCCATGATGTTGTAAGCATTTGATTTTGTCCAGGACTGTCCTCTGTCTGTAGAATAATACAAATCACCTTTCTGGTTTACATGGGCCATCATTGTCCCTGTACTGTTCATAGAAACCCTGACTGCGTCGTATCCTTCAACCTTTGTAAAGCTTGCACCCTTATCAGAAGAAACATACATGTCTCCTGTTGTGTTGCAGGCAAGGATGGTTCCGTCATCGGCTACGGCAATGTCAAGCCAGTTGTAGCCGTCAATTTTTACAGGAGCTGCAAAAATTGTTGCTGCACACAAAAGTGCAGTGATTCCTAAGATAATTTTTTTGTTCATAAAATTGCCTCCCAGCAAAATATTTATAACTCAATGCTAATGAATAAGTTTTTTTGTGTCAAATGAAAAAATTAAAATTATGCTTAATTTTATATGATATAACATTTTGTTATATCAAAAAACTCTAAAACATAAATGGAATTTAATTAATTTTCTCCAGTTTTTTTAAAATGTTATCAGCAATTATTTTCCCGGCTTCTCCCCTGTGCTCCCATGCTGTTTCTTTTGCGGCACGGATTTTCTGGTTCAGGCTTTCACTCTTTATTCCTTTTTCAATAACAGCCTTTATGTTGCAGAAGTTTTTTTCCTCCAGTGGAATCCCTATTTCACTAAGTATCCTGAATTTCCACGGCGTTTCCGGAACATCATAGGCATCGTAGGGTCTCATGTCAAAATCACAGTTGGCATAAATAAACGGTTTCTCAAAGAGAAAGGCATAATCAAAGATTACCCCGGAAAAATCCGATATCATTATGCTTGCTTTTGCCAGGGATTCCAGGTTTTCACGGTTAAAGTCCCATCTTATTTTCTCCCCTGTATATTTTTCCATGAGGCTGTCTATCGTATTCTTCTCGGAAATAAGGGACTGGGGGTGGGGGCGTATGATAATATTAAAACCGGTATCTGCAAGAGGTGTAAGCAGGCTTTCTCCGTATTTTGTGAGTATTCCGCTGGGGCCCCAGGAAGGTGCAAGCAATACTGTTGTTTCGTTTCCGCCGGATTCAAAATTTTTAAGCCGGCTTTCCAGACTGTCAAGATAAGTACACCCTGCAACAACAAGTTCCTTTTCCCTGATCCCCCGCAGCTTTTCCAAGAACCTGATATGGGCTTCCTGGTAAGAACCTGTTAGAAACACCCCGTCAAAATAATCCAGGCCGAAAAGTCTGTAGCTTGTGGCATCATCAACTGCATGAAGGACATGGTAGTAATAATCCACACCCTTTGAGCGTTTTAACTGGTATACATCAAGTCCCGGGGTTGTCATTAGGCAGATTTTTGCCTCGAGAATATTCAGCTTTGAAAAACCCAGATTTCCCTTGCCGATAAATTCACCCTTTGCCAGCTTATAATTTTCCCGGAAAAACGGATCATCCTTATCCTGGCTGTAATAAGTAACAGGAACATTCAGTGCTTCCAGTTCATCTATAACGGGTTTAAAAACTCCCCAATACCGTTTGTCTTCGCTGAAAATTACAATATCCTTTTTTTGCTCCTTTGATATATTTCCCTTTCCAGTAATGAGGAATTTAATCTTTATAATAAAGGCTTTGGATAAAAAATACAGGGTTGCTACCAAACCGATGACAACCGAAAAAAGCATGCTGCCGGTTCCCGGATCTATATATAAAAAAATCATCTATTTTCTTTCCTCCGAAGTAATCCAGTTTTTGTCGTCAAAGATGTTTTCCTTTACTGTAACAATATCTGCATCTGTAAACTTAAAGAGATTTTTACTGTGGTTCTCCGGCTGCCATATGTCGTTTGTGATTATGTTTACTCCGCCCCGTTTACCGTCAGTTGAGAGCGGTTCTCCGGAAAACGGGTTTAGCGGGTTTTCAATCAGGTTCCTGGAGGCTAAATAGGGAACATCAGCATTTGTCATAAAAGTATTGTCGGTTTTCCATGGAAAGTCCGCTTCAAAGTCTTTTACAACCAGCAGGGGGTTAAAGAACTCATAGAAAAACCCTTTATCTTCCATACCGTCAAAGGAGGGAAGATGCACATTGTATCCATGGTCGGATACAATAATAATCCTGGTATTGTCATAGCAACCGTTTTCCCTAAGGTAATCAAACCATTTTCCCAGCTGTTTCAATGAGGCTGCATTTACATGGTAAAATGGAACAAGGGAGGAACCTGCAAAAACTGGGCCAAGGGTTTCCGGGGTGGATACAGGCAGGTATTCAGGGTATTCCAGATATACTTCATCATGGGTTGTATTATTTACCATGCAGATAAAAGAATCTTCACCGTCGTCTATTTCCGTGATTTCAGGAAGATAATAAAGTGGTGCAAATTTATTTATAAATGAGTGGATTTCCGGATTTGATTTGTCTGATTCCCACCAGGTTCCGTCCTTGTAGATATAAAAGCGTGTAAATACCGGGGCAGAACGCATCAGTGAAAAATAAAGGAGGTTCCGCTTAATACCCTTATCCAGGGCTTTTTGGTTGGCTATTGATTCTGACTTTTCTTTCAGGTAATGGTTTGTATACAGTCCTTCCAGATTTCCTGATTTAATCCCCGGATAGGGGTTGAAAATCCTGTTGTCAGGAATCCAGCTGTAGTTTGCCCAGGAAGCATCTGTTATTTTGCTTCTGAACCCGTTTCTTGCGAACATCAGTGGCATTACAGTCAAAGCCTCGTTATGCTTGCTTATAAGGGTTTCATCCGGTCTGTCGTTTATTTTTTCCGGGGTGTATTCGTATCCTCCAAAAAGCGGCGGGGCGGCAAGATTTGTGTGTCCGTTATACGATACTGTATTCGGATAATAAATAAATCCCCTGTAAGATTCCGCCAGTTCCGGAGATTCTTCCATTGCAATCGGGAAAAAGGAATTTATTGCCCTGTCCAGCATGATTACAACCACGTTCTTTCCGGTCTTTGACAGGTTGAATTCATTTTCAAGCCTTCCACCGGAAACAGCCGTTCCTTTATCTTTGTCGATTATGGAAAGAAGTACTTTATAGTCGGAATTTATGGAGTAAATATTTATCATGCCGCTTATAAAAAGGGCTGAAAGTATAAACCCGTTTGCCAGGGTTAAAATCCTGGCATGATCAAAGGCGATAAGCGTAAAAATCACCAAAAAAACACCTGCTATTGCCAGAATGTTCAGAACGGAACCCAGGAATTCCGGATTAAGTCTGAATGCCTCGGATAAAATCAAGTCTGCACTTATGTTACCGTATGAGCCGGTAAAAGCAAAAACATCAAGAAGACTGCCGAAAGAAAGGCAGGTAATAATCAGGGATAACAGACTTTTTCCCCTGTCACTAAAGAGAAGGTACATGGCCGGAAACCAGAAAATAAAAAAACCGCCGGTTTTAATGAACGATGAAAAAACAAATCCTAAAGGATTTCCGGTATCACCTATAAATGAAAATTCCTGGGCTGAAGAGGAAATCAGGGCCGACGGGATAAACAGTCCTGCTGTAAACCAAAGCACCCCGCAGGAAGAAAGAAAAAGAAACAGCCTGTTTTTTTTGCTGTTTGACAGATATTCCACGGGTTTTTTCAGTATTACTCTGAATGCTTTAGCCAGAAGTGGAAGCAGCGGTATGACAGCAAGGACAGCTGATAAAAAAAGCCTCTTGATAATTCTTGCATGGTGAAAAAACAGAAGGAAAACAATCATCAGAACGGCACAAACTGAAGCTAGAACATACAGAACTTTTCCCGGCTTTGGGGTTTTGTTTACAATATTTTTAAAGAGGGAAAAAACATTATTCAAAGTCCAGTAAATTACCAGTCCGGAGGGGGAATTGTAAAGCAGAATGAGAAAGAGTCCTGCCATTCCGTAAAGCTGTATTTTTTCTTTCAGGGGGAATCCCTTGGTGTATATCGCCCCGGAAACAATGTTTATCAGGGTCATCAATACAGGCAAAATATTGAATGTGTAATTACCCAGTGTTAAAAGTCCGTCCGGAGCCCCCAAATCTTTTATGAAAAAAAAACGGGCACCTTTTAAGGGTTCCAGATTGGAAAGAAAGGAATAGGCTGCAATAAAGAAGGGCACCTGGATTAAAAGGCTTATTGAACTCCTCATCCCGTAAATCGGATGATAGTGCTGCTGTCTGTAATATGTGGAAAGAATCATATACTGCTCGTCACCCTTAAAAACAGCCTTGATTCTGTCCACCTGGGGTTTCATCTTTTTTTGAATATCCCTTTCCTTTTGTTGCCAGGCCTCGGCAATATTGTAGAGTGGCAGGGTCAGTATGTTTACCGCAATACTGACTCCTGCTATCGATAGAAAAGGGTTATGAAACATCAAATCAAAAACTACATAAACAAGTTCGATTATCAACCACAACGGATAGATAATCAAATCAAAAAGCAGTGAGCCCATTTATTTTATCCTCTTCTCCTGTTTCTTTATGCAGAAAGCTCTTACTGGAGTTTAGCAAATATTTCCTTGCAAAATGAAGTTACCCGGCCTATAAACGAGTTTTCTATCCTGTCTTTGATAAAGAACAGGGATGTACCGTCTACACCACCGGCCCCGTACAAAACAAGATATCCGTCTTTTTCAAAGGCAGTGATGTACCATTCCATGTTTTCCGGTGAAACACACTTTATATTGTAATATTCGTAAATTATTTTATCCCGGTTTATCCCGTGAAAAAAAATCCCTTCCGGCGTGGTGGTGAGTTTCCAGTCTATCTTAAACGGAAAGAAGGGATTCATCACGATTTCGGTGGAAATAAACCTTTCCCGGTTCCCGTTTTCTTTTACTGTTTTCTCATCTGAAATGACTGTGACCTGGGAAAAAAGGTCGTAGTATGTATCATTGTTTACGGAGTAGTAGGGGATTCCCTCAAATGATTTGACATCCGATAGAATTTCCTCCAGCCTTGCAAAGGGGGCCTCACCTTCTTCTATTTTTTTTACCTGTATTACCTCGGCCAGATAATTGGGTTTAAGTTTTTTTATTCCTTCGATACAGTCAGATGCAAATTCATTTACAGGCATGAGGCACATATTTTTTGCCTTGCCGATGTTTCTTATAAGTATTTCCCCTTCTTCCAGCTGCTTCTGCTCTTCCGGGGTCAGTTTTCCGTTGAAAATCCCTGAGATATCAGATGCAAATACCGGAAATAGGGAAAGGACAGCAAAAAATAGTGTTAAAAAAGGTTTCCTTGTCATGAAAATGAGTTTAGCACATGGTTTCAGTATTTTCAAGTTTCCTCCCTTTGTGTTATTATGGGGGTGCATGGAAAACCGCACCGGCCCGGAAACACAAGAACAAAATTTATAAAACAGTAACTTTTTCTTTTCCGGAATGGTTACATTTTGTTAGATATTTTAATCACTGGCAGGAATAAGAGTATGACAGTTTCACCTGAAATTGAAAAAACAATGGAAAGTTCTTCCTTTATCAGGAAGATGTTTGAAGATGGTATCAGGCTGAGGAAGATACTTGGCGAAGATAAGGTTTATGATTTCAGTCTTGGTAATCCGGATTTGGATGTTCCGGAGGAATTAAAGGCAATCATAAAGGAAGTTGCGGAGGATGATACTAAAGGCTGTCACGGTTATATGACAAATGCCGGGTATCCATTCTGCCGTGAAGCCATCGGGGAAAAAATCTCCCTGGAACAGGGTGTAAGGGTTTCCGGTGAATTTGTTGTTATGGCTTCCGGGGCTGCCGGTGCAATGAATGTCCTTTTAAAGGCTGTTCTTGTTCCCGGGGACCGGATTCTTGTGCCGTCACCCTATTTTTCGGAATATACCCACTACGTTGCAAACCATGGCGGCCGGCTTGTTCCTGTGGAAACAAATCCGGATTTTTCACTTAATCTGGAAAATATACGTAATGCCTTTACCGGAAATACAAGGGGCATAATAATAAATTCCCCTAACAATCCTACAGGCAGAATTTACACGGAAGAAGAACTTATTGCGTTGCGCAGCCTGCTTTATGAACTTGGTAAAAAAAACGGTGATATTCCTTTTGTCATTGCCGACGAGCCTTACAGGGATATTTTGTATGACGGGGCTGTTGTACCCTCTGTTTTTAAGATTTTTGAAAAATCAGTGATTGTTTCGTCTTTTGCAAAAAATCTTTCCATTCCGGGTGAAAGAATCGGGTATGTAGCTGTTAATCCCCTGTGTCCAGACGGAAAAGAGCTTGCCGGGGCCTGTGGTTTTACAACGAGAATCCTGGGTTTTGTGAATGCTCCTGCCTTTTTCCAAAGGGTTATCGCCAAAGGCTGGAATGTAAAAGCTGATTATTCATCCTATGCCGAAAGGTGCAGTCTTTTGAAAGAAGTTTTGGATTCAGCCGGTATTGAGTACTTTAATCCACAAGGGGCATTCTACCTTTTCTGCCGTGTACCGGCAAAGAACGAATCTTCCGGAAATTGTGAGTCTTCCCAGGCTTTTTGCTGTGTATTAAAAAAATACGGTATTTTGGCGGTACCAGGGGTAGGTTTTGGCAGGGAAGGGTATATAAGGCTTGCTTTCTGTGTTTCGCCGGACACAATAAAAAATTCAAAAGAATCCTTTAAAATGGCCGTAGAGGATTGGAAACAGATAAAACTTTAATTTTACATGGATAAGGGGTTTACCTCCTGTAAATCCACCCCTTGTGTAAGTCTTATGATTTTGGATTACAAGGAAGTTTGGGGGCGGAGAGTGGATTTATACGGGGAATGGCAGTCAAGATTGTCTTTCTGCTGTGGTTTTCACCGGGAATGATGTTTTTCTGTCGTTATTATGGACTGTTTTTCAAAAAAAGCTTTTCTTTTACTGATTAATAGTGCAATATTCTGTTTTTAGGTTATAATGGATATGGAAGATTCTGAAATAAATTCCGGGAGGATTGTAATATGAAGATATTGATGGTTGCCAGCGAAGTTGCCCCGTTTGTGAGGACCGGAGGGCTTGCAGACGTTGTTACGGCACTTTCCAAAGTTCTTGACAAACAGGGGCATGAAGTAAAGATTGTGCTTCCCAGGTACTACGTAATAAACAGGGAACAGCTGGAGCTTCTGGAGGGTCCTATGGGTGTTCCCCTTGGATTCCAGGAAGTCTGGACAGCTGTTTACAAATCCCGGATTCCGGAATCGAATGTTTCGGTGTATTTTATAGACCATGAGCAAAGTTATGGGAGGGAAGGTATCTACGGTTCAAGTACAGAGCCTGATTATGCAGATAACCCTCTCCGTTATTCCCTTTTGTGTCACAGTGCTTTCCAGCTTTGCCGGAAATTGGATTGGTTTCCCGATGTTATCCATGCCCATGACTGGCAGGGAGCCCTGGCTGCAATCCTTCCAAAATATACGAGACAGGACAGTAAATTTAACAAAACTGCAACTGTGTTCACAGTTCATAATATGGGGTACCAGGGTGTTTATGGAAAACACTGCTTTCCCCATACCGGTATAAGCTGGGAGTATTTTTATGCTGCCGGTTTTGAAGACTGGGACAGGATGAATTTCCTCAAAGCTGGACTCGTTTCTGCTGATGTAGTTACCACGGTTTCGCCAACCTATGCAAAGGAAATCCAAACTCCGGAGTACGGATTCAGGATGGACGGAGTATTAAGGTTCCGCAGTGATACTGTCCGTGGAATTCTTAATGGGATAGACAAGGATTCCTGGAATCCGGCTAAGGATAAATTTATTCCTGCAAAATACAGCGTTAAAACTCTGGAAAAAAAGGCAGAAAACAAGAAAGCCCTTCAGGAGGCCATGGGGTTGCCGGTTACAGACAAGGTTCCTCTTATCGGTATTATTTCAAGACTTACGGATCAAAAAGGTGTTGCAGAGCTTTTCGGGCCTTCCTACGGTTGTGTTCCGAGAATCTGCAACGATATGAAAGTCCAGTTTGCCGTATTAGGGCAGGGGGAACGGTGGTGCGAAAATGAACTGAGGGTTTTAAGTTCCAATCTCCCTAATCTTAAAGCTTCAATCAAATATGACGAAAAATTAAGCCATCTTATAGAGGCAGGATCGGATTTTTACCTTATGCCTTCCCGCTACGAACCCTGCGGGTTGAACCAGATGTATTCCCTTTTGTATGGTACATTGCCAATCGTCCACAAAACCGGCGGATTGAATGATACGGTGGAAAATTATAATGAAGAAACCGGGGAGGGGACTGGTTTTGTTCTTGATATGCTTTCACCTCAGAGTGTTTACGATACTGTGGGATGGGCTGTATTTGCCTGGTACAATAAAAAAGACCATATCAGGAAAATGCAGGAAAGAGGGATGAAAAAGGATTTCTCCTGGGAAAGGGCCGGAAAAGAATATGAGAAAGTTTATGAACAGGCTCTTAAAATACACAATAAGTAAGGACGGTTTATGAATTTTCTCGTAGATTTTTTTAAAGCCCTGAACGGAAATGTAAAACCATCTGAGATTGCCCATGGTTTTACACTTGCCTTTATGCTGGCACTGATTCCTTCCGGTAATCTTCTCTGGATACTTTTGTTCTGTATAACCCTGTTTTTAAGGATTAATAAGGCAGCCTATTTTATTTTTTTATGTCTTTTTAAGCTGGTGGTTTTTGCCTTTGACCCTTTCTTGGATCAGGTAGGTTACATTATTCTGTCCTATGGACCGGTTCAGGAAGTGATGGACAGGTTGTACAATATCCCGTTTTTTGGATTTTTTGGTTTTGCAAACACTATTGTTACCGGTGCCTTTGCAACATCAATAATTCTTTATATTCCCCTTTATTTTTTGTTTCTTGCCCTGGTGCAGCTTTACAGAAATAAGATTGCCGAGGTATACAGAAAATCATTTTTGTATAAGTTTTTTATGAAGATTCCTTTCTTTAAAAAATTTTCGGATTTACTAAAAAAGGCAGGAAGCAAGATATGAGCGAATTAAAGAATAATAATTCCGGGGGAAAGGAAATTTTAGAAAAGAAAGAAAAAAAAGATTCCGGAACACCCTCAAAAAAAGAAAAGAAAACAAAATCAAAAAAATTTAAAATTCCTTCCCTGTTCAAAAAAAAGTACAGGGTAAAGAAGTTTGAAAAGAAAATTCTGAAAAAACTTTATGTTCCCGGCGACAGAAATTTTGTGGCTGAGAATTTTAATTACACAGAGCTTTCGGAACCGGAAAAGAAAGATAAGAAAACCAGGGTGTTTTTTACCGGTAAAGCTTTAAAAACTAAGTCTGATGAAAACAGGCTTAAACAGCTTTCAAAGGAAATAAAAAAACAGCACGGTACCGTTAAACTCCTCCCTCTTGGGCTTTTCCTTCTTGTCTGCATCGGAATTTTTGGTTTTTTTCTGATTTTTGGAAATTTGATAGTTGAAAAAGTTCTGGTTTCCTCTCTTGAGGGCATTTTCGGTGCAAAAGCAGAGGTAAGCAACGTCAGGCTTTCGTTGCCTTCGTCCCTCCTTAAACTTGACAGAATTACCGTGGCAAATAAAGACGCCCCCATGTACAACCTGTTTGAAGTTGAAGGGGTAAAACTTGAATTCAATCTGTTGGAGTTGTCCCGTAAAAAGGTCGATATAGAAGATTTTACAATTTCAGGAATCCAGTGGGGAACAAAACGTACTGTCTCCGGGGCTTTGCCGGAAAAAGAACAGAAGAAGATTGAGAAAAAAGCTTCCACCCCACCGGCTTTTGTGGTGGAGCTTACCGACAAAATCAAGGAAGAAGCCCTTGCGTCCTTAAATACTTTAAACGAAAGTTTCAACCCTAAATTAAAGCTTGAAAAGACCCTTGCAGAGCTGGAATCCCCCGGGCAAATAGAGAAACTTGAGCTTACCGGAACAGAAATTGCCGGTAGATGGTCAAAAACTGTTTCTGAAACAGAAGAAGAAATTTTAACTTTCGTACAAGAAGCCCGGGAACTTGGAGATACTGATTTCAATAAGCTGAATTTTGAAGACCCGGAGGTTTCCATTTCTGAATTAAGGAAACTTTTGGAAAAAGTTGCAGTTGTAAAAAAGCAGGGGGCAAGTCTCCAGGAAAGGGCTTTGAAAATAAAAACAGATTTTGAATCTGATGTGGCTACTGTTAAGGCTGAAATTTCTAATACACAGACTGTATTCAATGCCGACAAGAAAAGGATTCTGGATGCCTGTGCGATAGTAAATAATTATAACTTGGATTCCATTAGTTCAATTCTTTCCGAAACAGCCTCTGTCATGGTCGGTAACTTATTGGGAAAATGGGAACCTTTGGTAAGTAAAGTTTCATCCTTTGTCATCCAGAATCTGAAAAATAAAGATTCCAAACCGGTAAAGGAAACAAAAAAGAATGTTATTGCCAGGTCAAAAGGAAGGACTTTTTCTTTTGGTATGAACAATAAACCGTCCTTTCTTTTGGAAAATGCCTTTTTTTCTGTGGGCTCTGATCCCGAAAAAGATTCCGGCAGTAATCTTTATACTATGCTTTCTGTAAAAGATATTTCCAGCGATGCTTCCTTGTGGGGGAAACCGGCTTCTGCACTTTGTTTCGTTTATGTAAACGGAATGGAGTTTTCAGGGGAGGGAACGGCTGATTTTTCCGACTCTTCAGCGGTTCCGGTATTGATTAAGGCAGATTGCGGAAAAATCCCTGTGGATTTTTCCATTCCCGGAATGGAATTTATTTCCGGTCTCAAAGGCAATCTTAACGGGAATTTTAATGTCAGTTTTGACAATACGGGAAAATGGACTTTGGATTTCCGGGGTACAGTCAGCCAGGCAGTGTTAAGTTCCGGAGATCTGGGGGAATCTTTCTTTATAGATTTGTACAAACAGGTTCTTGCAGGAATTACTACGGTAGATTTGAATGTGATTATAACAGGTTATCAGACCGATATTTCTTCCATGTCTGTTAAGTCGGATACAGACAAACAGCTGGTTTCAGGTGTAAAATCCGTTTTGAATTCCGAGTTGGAAAAAATTTCCGCTTCCATGAGGGAATACGGTGAAGACTATATCCGGTCCCTTGAGGTAAAGCTTGAAGAGCCGCTTTCCAAGATTAATGAGTACACCGGGAAAATCCAGGAATTAAGCAGTAAGTTGTCTGATTCGGAAAAACTTCTGGAAGATCTTTCGGAAAAAATCCAGGCCAAAATTGAAGAAGAGACAAAAAAAGCTGCTTCCGGGATTTTAGACAAGATACAGGTTCCGGAAGAGGTAAAAAAACTCGAAGGGCTGAAAAATCTCAGGATTCCTGGACTTTGATTTTTTACCGGAAAATTACCTTGCGTGGGTTTATTTCCGGTTACCCTTTTCCCGGTTTTAAATGTAAAGGCCCGTTAGTTTTTAGCGGTAATGTTCAGGTAAATGTTAAGCTTAAACGGGCTTTTGAGGTGCTATACAACAAGGAGCCGGAACAGGGGTATTTTTTTTCCGTTTTTATCTGCCGGATTTTTATTACTTTTTCCTTTGCAGGCATAACAGTTCCTGTTTTTTTAATTTTATTATTGCAGAGAAATATTTAAAATTTTATACTGGTGCGGATGTCTTTAATAGGAACGGAGAGTAACATGAGCGATTATACAAGGGCCGACAGAATCGGGGTTCAGATACAGGAAGAGATTGCCGGGATGATTATGTCAGGCAAAATCAAAGATCCAAGGGTTTCGACTTTTTTGACTGTTAATCATGTGGAAGTTTCCGGTGATTTTTCAGTAGCTAAGGTCTATGTTTCAAGTTTTATGGAGCCTAAAGACATTGTTAAAGGGGTTGCCGGATTAAACAGTGCTTCCGGTTTTATTCAGTCCGTACTGGGGAAAAAACTCAGACTTCTCAAAATCCCAAAGCTTACATTTGTTTTTGATGACAGTATTAAAACCGGGATCTCAATGGTACAGAAAATAACAGAGGTAACCGCCCGTGACAGGGAGATTGCAGAAAACAATCCATACAGACAGATTGAATCAGAAGAAGAATAATAAAATGAACAATAAACTGATTCTCCTTTCAAAAACTTCCGGTGTATCAAGCTTTGGAGCCTTGTCAGATATAAAAAAGAGTCTTGATACCCGCCGGGTGGGGCATACAGGAACATTGGACAGTTTTGCAGACGGGCTTCTTGTGGTTTTAACCGGCAGGCTTACCCGCCTTGTGGAGCACATTACCGCCTTGGATAAGGAATATACGGGGATTTTTGTTTTCGGCAAGGAGACAGATACCCTTGATTGCCAGGGAAAGGTCATAAAAACTGCCGATTCTCCCTCAAAGGAGAAAATCCTTAACCTTTTACCAGGTTTTACCGGAAAAATCAGCCAGATTCCCCCGGCGTTTTCGGCCGTGCATATAGACGGGAAAAGGGCTTATAACCTTGCGAGGGAGGGAAAAACTCCGGAATTAAAATCCCGGGAAGTTTTTATAAAGAATTTTGAACTTATCGATTTTTTCCGGGATAACAGGGAAAATTTGTCTTATGGGCTTTTCAAGATACAGTGTTCAAAAGGGACTTATATCAGGTCTCTTGCAAGAGATCTTGCTGTTATGGCAGGTTCCTGCGGGTATGTTTTAAGACTCAGGCGCAACAGGGTCGGAGCATTCAAACTTGAGGACAGTGTTTTTTGTGAATATCTTCCTGATTGGGATAAAAAAACCTTGAAGGAAACTCTAATTGGGTTTAAGTCCGGGGAGTCTGCCGCTTTGCCACCGGATTTAGATAAATTATCATTGATAAGGCAAAAGGCCCTGGATTTTACCCGGGAAATAGCAGAAATGTGTGGTTTTTATGTGGCGAACTTAAAGGAAAATAACTTCAAGGTTTTTTTCAACGGCGGCATACTGACTTGCGAAGACTTTTATATGGATGATTCCGGGATATTACCCGGATTCTACGGAGATGTAAAACGGAAAACAGCAGTTTATTACCGGGATTCCTTTGCCGGTCTTGGGGAATTTGACGGAAAGGGGAATTTTAAGTACATTTTTGTTCTTCCTAAGGAAGACTTTGGGGAGGCATACTGAGGGTGAAAATAATAAATTGGAATGACATAGTTTCTTCCGGCAGGGATTTTTTCCAAGGCCAAAAAACCGGCATAACAATCGGGACTTTTGACGGTGTTCATGCCGGCCATAAGACCTTGATTGATATGTGTGTTTCGTATTCCAAGCTCCAAAATCTGATTCCCCTTGCCGTAACATTCAGGTTTCCTCCAAAAAAATCACTTTCCCCTCTTGATTATCCGGGGGAAATTCTACCCTTTGATTGTAAAATCAACTTGCTTGATAAACTGGGAATAAGGCAGGTTTTGGTAATTGACTTTTCTTCTGAATTTGGTAGAATGTCAGGAGAAGATTTTGTAGAAATATTACGGAATTCTTTACACTTTAACTATTTAGCAGCGGGTTATGATTTTAGGTTTGGTCGCTCAATGGAATCCGGGGTTCCGGAGCTTAAAATCATGGCTGAGAAGTATCACTTCGTGCTGGAGGTTGCTTCCCCTGTTACGGTTGGGGGTGAAAGGGTTAGTTCTTCGCTTATCAGATGTAAGATTCGGGGGGGAGAGCTGGGGATTGTCCGTCGCCTTTTGGGCAGGCCCTTTTGTATATATCTACAGAATGCTGCATTTAGCCGGGAACAGGGAAAATTGAAGTATGCCTTGGGGCAGATTAAGCAGGTTTTGCCTCCTGCCGGCGAATATAAAGTAAGCCTTTCCTGCGGGGGAGAAAACATAAATCCCCTGCTTGCTACTGGGGACGGACTTACAGGAAATTGCAGGATTGATTCCGGATTTTTGGTTTTGGAAGACTTTGATTTGGATTCAAATCCCTGTTGCATAAGTTTTATATAAAGTTTGTTTGGAAAACGAAACTTTAAACAAATAACTGTTCATTTGGAACGGGAAATACAGGAGATTGCATAATGGCACTTTCAAAAGATCAGGCTTTATCGATTATCGGTAAATTCGGGGAAAATGAAAAAGACACCGGGAAAACAGAGGTTCAGATTGCATTGATGACAGAGAGAATCCTTCAGCTTACAGAACATTGTAAGAAAAACAAGAAGGATAAAAGTTCCCACAGGGGGCTTTTAAAGCTCGTTGGACAGAGAAAAAGCCTGTTAAAGTATTTACAGAGAAGAGATCTTGAAGGGTACAGAAAGCTTATTCAGGAGCTCAATATCCGCAAATAGTGTTGGTATCCGGCTGGCATAATTGCCGGCCGGTTTTGTTTTGTCAAAAATCATTAAGGAGATAATTCCGGCATATGAGTTCCCTTTATTCCGGCAGTATAGTAAATGGAACTGATATACCGGATATCCTTGATGTGTTGGTTTGACAGTTTTGTCGGTTTACTGATGTTTCAGTATTTTGATTTGACTGAAAAAATCGGCCAGTAGAGCGGTTTGTTTCAGGTAGTAGAAATTTTTTTATAAGGATGTTATATGGTTCAGAGAGTCAGTTATAAAATCGGTGATGACGAACTTATTTTGGAAACAGGAAGACTTGCAAAGCAGGCTAATGGGGCAGTTTATGCACAGTATGCAGGTTCTGCTGTTATTGCAACTGTGTGTGCTTCTTCCACAGCCCAGGAAGGATTGGATTATGTTCCTGTAACGGTTGACTATAATGAAAAATATTACGCTGCGGGAAAGATTCCCGGTGGATTTATAAAACGGGAAGGAAGGCCAAAGGATAAGGAAATATTGGTTTCCAGGCTTATTGACCGCCCTATGAGACCACTTTTTGATATTTCTTTCGGACGTGAAATTCAGATTGTTCCGACCTGTGTTTCTTCAGACCAAATCAATCCTCCTGATATTCTGGCTGTTATTGCCAGTTCTGCAGCTGTTACTATTTCCGATATTCCCTTTAACGGACCCGTTGCTGCCGTAAGGGTAGGTTATGTTGACGGTGATTATGTTATCAATCCTACCTATGAGCAGATTGAAAAAGGCCAGCTTGAGATTGTTGTTGCCGGTACCGCAGAAGGGTTTACCATGGTGGAAGGCGGTGCACAGGAAGTTTCAGAAGAGCTTATGCTCGGTGCATTGGCAAAAGCCCAGGAATTTATCACCGCAATGTGTCATCTCCAGGAAGACTTGCGCAAACTGGCAGGAAAGGAAAAACTGCCCCTTGCACCTTTGAATGTTGTTTTGGAGAATAAGGAAGCCATTGAAAAAGAGGCTATGCCGCTTTTGGAAAAGGCTTGTTTTGAGTCTACTAAGTTTGCCCGCCATGATTCCATAGCAAAAGTCAAGGCAGATATTGCAGAAAAATATGCAGCCCAGCTTGAAGACGAAATCCAGAAAAAACTTTTTGATGCCCTCTTTGACGATATGCAGTACAACATTCTCAGAAAAAGTATTCTTGAAAAAGGGCTCCGTGTAGACGGAAGAGGTCTTGAAGATATCAGGCCTATTACCTGTGAAATTAATGTGCTGCCTAGACCCCACGGTTCGGCAATTTTTACCAGGGGTGAAACCCAGTCCCTGGCTGTAGCAACATTAGGGACTACATTGGACGAGCAGGTTTATGATGATATAGAAGGTGACAGGAGGGAGCATTTTATCCTTCACTATAATTTTCCTCCCTATTCTGTAGGTGAATGCGGCCGTCTCGGTACCGGCAGAAGGGAAATAGGTCACGGAAACCTTGCCCGCCGTTCACTGGAACCGATGGTTCCCTCAAGGGAGGAATTCCCATACACAATAAGAGTTGTTTCTGAAATTATGGAATCCAACGGTTCTTCTTCTATGGCTTCTGTGTGTGGCGGTACACTCTGTATGCTTGCAGCCGGTGTCCCGATGAAGAAACCAGTAGCAGGAATTGCCATGGGGCTTATCACAGAGGGCGATAAATATGAAAAGTACGCCATTCTTTCCGATATTCTGGGAGAAGAAGACCATCTTGGGGATATGGATTTTAAGGTTGCCGGAACTGTTGACGGAATTACCGGATTCCAGATGGATATTAAAATTGCAGGCGTTACCACCGAAATAATGGAAAAGGCTCTTGCCCAGGCAAAGAGGGGAAGGCTTCATATTCTTGGAATAATGAACCAGACTATTTCAAAACCTGCCGACCACATCAGCGAGTATGCTCCTAAAATTGAGAAGATGCGGATTGACACTGATAAAATAGGTGCTTTAATCGGTCCAGGAGGAAAAAATGTAAAGGCAATCTCTGCCCAATTCGGGGTTACAATTAATACCGAAGATGACGGAACAGTTACCATTTACGGAAAAAACAGTAAGTCTACAGACGGGGCAAAAGCAGTAATCAAAGGGATTGTAGAGGATCCTGAGGTTGGGCTTATATACCAGGGTACTGTAAAACGTATTATGGATTTTGGTGCCTTTATTGAAATCCTTCCGGGAAAAGAAGGGCTTTGCCATATTTCCAAACTTTCCAGAAAAAGGATAGCCTCTGTTTCCGAAGTTCTTAAAGAGGGGCAGGTTGTACCTGTAAAGCTTTTGGAGATTGATAAAATGGGGCGTTTGAACCTGTCTTATATTGACGCAATTGAAGACAGCGAAAAGAAGTGATAATTAACAGAGTATTAAAAAACGGAGTCAGATTACTCGCAGAACCTGTAGCAGAAACCGGGGTTTTTGCAGCCGGGTTCTGGTTTCCTTATGGCTCCCGTTTTGAAGTATTCGGTGGAAAAGGTCGCTCCACCCGTGGGGCCGCCCACTTTATAGAACATATGCTGTTTAAGGGAACTTCTTCCATGAGTTCCCTTGATATTGCGAAGGAATTTGAAAAGTACGGCGGGTATGTAAATGCCTTCACCGAAAGGGAAATGGTTTGCCTGCATTGTCTTGTTCCCGGCACGGTTTTTGAACGTGCCTTGGAAATTCTCTGTAACATGGTATCCGATTCGGTCTTTAGCCAGCAGGAATATGACAGGGAATATCCGGTTATCGAAAGTGAGATTATTTCTTCTCTGGATGATTCAGAAGAAGTGGCTTTGGACGGTTTTTTGCAGGCGGTTTATCCGGGACAATCTATCTCAAAAAATATTGCAGGTTCCGTTTATGAGCTTTCTTTTTTGACCCGGGAGGTTCTTTACAGTCTGTATTGTGAATATTTTAAGTATGGGGAGCTTACTGTTTCTTTGGCAGGTTCTTTTGATTTTGATACCGCCGCTTCTATACTTGAAAGGCTTCTTCCCGCAAGAAAAGAAAATTCCCTTAAGATTGATGATTTAATATGGCGGAGCGGTAAATTTTTCCTTAAGTCGGAATTCCAGCAGTACCAGCTTTTTCTCGGATTCCCGATTCCAAAGCTGGAAAATCAGAGGCAGTTTATACTATGGTCTGTTTTTGATTCTGTGGTAGGGGATACAATGGCTTCGAGGCTTTTTCAGGCTTTAAGGGAAAAAAAGGGGCTTTGTTATAATGTGTACAGTTCCACTTCGTTTTGCCGTAATGGAGGAATCTGGAATATTTATGCCGGTTTTCCCGGGGATAAAACGGGGGAGATTGTAAAAACGGTTTTTGAACAGCTTGTTTTGCTAAAGAAAAGTGGAATTTCAGAAGAGGAACTAGGCTTTGGCATGAGGCATATTTCCGGAGAAATAGTAATCTCCATGACGGATATGGAATACAGGATGAAACGTCTTGGCAGGCAGTTTTATGATTACGGTGAGGTATTTGATTATGATTGCGTTTTCGAAACACTGGAATCGGTTGTATCTTCAGAAGTGAATTTTCTGGCAGAAAGGTATTTGGATTTTTCAAAGGCTTCACTTATCGTTATCGGTGAGAAAAATTTATTGAAAAATAAATTTAAACAGAAACCGGTATATGAAGACGTGGCTTTAAACAGTTTTATAAATTGCGGATTTGTCAGCTTGAAATTAAGTAAAGAGGGTTATTATGGGTAATAATGTAAAAGTAAAGGTTTTATTTAAAGATAATTGTAAGCCTGTACCGCCTTCTTATTCAACTTTCGGGGCTGCAGGTGCTGATATCAGGGCCTGCATAACTGCACCGGTTGTTATCAAGCCTGGGGAAAGGGCTTTGATTCCCACAGGACTTTTATTTGAGATTCCTGAAGGATATGAGATACAGGTTAGGCCCCGTTCCGGACTTGCCTTAAAACACGGCATAACCTGCCTTAACAGTCCGGGAACAATTGACAGTGACTACCGTGGTGAAATAGGTGTTATTTTAATCAACACCGGAAAGGAAGATTTTACGGTGGAAAACAATGACCGTATAGCCCAGATTGTTTTGTCTCCTGTTATAAGGGCTGATTTTGTCACTACAGGAATTTTGTCTGAGACAGAAAGGGGATCAGGAGGGTTCGGTTCTACCGGAAAAAACTGAAAATGAGGCTTCCTGAAAAATACCATGAATTTTATGCTGAAATAAGGGATTTCCTGATACCGTCCCGGACCATGGCAGTCTATATTTTCCGGGAAATGATGGTGTATTTTTCAGTTGCCTTTTGTTTTTTCTTTTTTATTTTTTTTGTAAACAACATTCTCCTTATGGCCGGAAGCATTCTTGAAAAACGGGTTCCCCTGAAGGATGTGGCACTTTTGGTTTTTTATGCCTTACCCTCTGTTGTTGCTACGGCGGCTCCTTTTGCTACAATGATGGGGACTCTTCTTTGCCTGGGCAGGATGGCATCTGATAATGAAATATTAAGTATAAGGGCTTTGGGGTTTTCATTCAGGATAATTTTTTTCCCCATGATTGCAGCCGGATTGATAATTTCCGTGTTTTCTTTTCTTACTAATGATATTCTTTTACCGATAGGATCCCTTAAATTCAATGAACTTAACCGGAGTATAATTGCCTCAACTCCATCCTTGGAAATAACTTCAAATTCAGTAAAAAGAAGCGGTAATACATCCATGGTTGTTGGAGAAGTAAAGGGGAGTACAGTTGACGAAATTATTATTTTTGACAGGGATTCTGAAAATAACCAGAGAATCTTGTCTTCGCCCCTAACCACAACCCGTAAAAGTAATAATAGTGCGGTTGCCTTAAGTCTTGACATGAGTGACGGGCGGGTCTTTGTTTTAAACAAGAATAATGAAAATGATTTTGACTATATTAACGGAAAAAGTATAGTTTACAATGTTTTTTTTCAGGATTTTACCGGAGGAGGTGGTGGCAGTGTAAGCCCCAGGGAGATGACATCAATCGATGTTTCCAAAGAGATAAAAAAAATGAACAAGAATTATCAGGAACTTTTAAAAAACCGCAAGAAAGAGATTTTTTCGGATTTTTATTATCTTGAAAAGCTCCATAACTCCAATGCTTCAAGTGATATAATTCATAAAAATGTCCAGTCAATAAAAAACAAGCTGAATAATCCTCCTTCAAAGTTCTCACTTAATGTGTACAAAATGGAATTGTACCTGAAATTTTCCCTTCCATTCGGTTCGATTTTTTTTATTCTGATTTCATTTCCCTTGGGAGTAATGATAAAGAAAAGGGGGCAGGCTGCGGCCCTCATGTGGGGCATCCTGGTTTGCTTTTTCTATTGGGCTGTGGTACTTGGATTACAGACTTTGGGATTGAGAAATAATCTTGAGCCCTTTATTGCCATGTGGACGCCGAATATTTTAGTCGGAATTGCAGGTTTGATTTTAATTTTCAGGGTGTATAAAAAATGAAAATCTTGTCCAAATATTTGCTACGGCAGGTAGTCCCTGTTTTTTTTGCAGCTCTTTCTATTTTTGTTTTGATTCTCCAGCTTGTGGATATTTTTGCAAATATATTTACCTATTTAAGCAATAATGTTCCGTTAAAGGAAATTCTTGCAATAACCTTTTTTTATATTCCAAAATGTATTTCTTATTCCATTCCACTGTCTATTTTGTTTGCAGTTTCTTTTGTATTGGGGGAAATGTATTCAAAAAATGAAATGACTGCGATTTTTTCCAGCGGAATTCCCCTGTACAAATTTATCATCCCGTTATTGGTTTTTGTATTTTTTTTGTCGGTTTTCGGTTTTTTCTTTGAAGACCGGGTGGTAATAAGGTCAACCGTTATTAAAAACCAAAGGCAGGAGGCAGCACTTCAGCGGGACGAGGATAAAAACAATGACAATATTATTATTCTTTCCAGGGAAGGAAGAATAATTTATAAGGCTGAAAAATATGATGCCAATCAAAAAAAACTTTCAAGTGTTCTTGTGGTTTTCCGTGATGAAGAAGGGAACCTTGATGCGGTATTATCCGCAGAGTCCGGAATTTGGGATACAGAAAAGTGGGCTTTTTATAATACAGCCTATTATGTTTATAATCCACAGTCAGAAAATTTTGAAAAAAAAGATTACTCACCCGATAAGTTGATTTTGGATGAAGACCCTTCGGTTTTTCAAAAAAATACGGTCAATATTGAAGAAATGACGGCAGGGGATGCAAAGAAGGTAATAGAATCCATGAAGGCTGCCGGCCTGCCTTACGCAGAACCTTTGTCAAATTATTACCGCAGGTTTTCTTTCTCATTAACACCTTTGATAGTTGTATTCATTTCAATATCCGTATCCGGTTGGTTCAGAAAAAATGTAATGTTGATGAGCCTGCTGCTCAGCCTTGCATCCTCAGTTTTGTATTACATAACGGAGATGATGACCATGCTTCTTGCAAAGTGGGAATATATAACTCCATTTATGGGGGCCTGGTTTCCACTTATTTTATTTACCGTTATCTGTTCATTATTGATGAAGGTTATAAGAACATGATATACTTTTCCCATGGAAATTTTTAACCTGGAATATCAGAGCAGTACTTCGGGTGCAAGAACAGGAACTATAGATTTGCCCCATGGTAAGGTAAAGACTCCTGCTTTTATGCCGGTGGGAACTCATTGCACTGTAAAAGCTATGACCAAAGAAGCATTGGAAGAAATCGGCTTTGAGATTATTCTTGCCAATACATATCATCTTTTTCTCCGCCCGGGTCCGGATTTAATAAAGGAAGCCGGGGGACTGCATGGTTTTTCAGGTTGGAAAAGGAATTTCCTTACTGATTCAGGCGGTTTTCAGGTTTTTTCCCTTTCCGGATTGCGTAAAATAACAGATGAAGGAGTCCGGTTTCAAAGTCATTTAGACGGTTCTACACAGTTTCTTTCCCCGGAAATAGTGGTGGACGTTCAGGCAAAGTTGAACAGTGACATTCAGATGGTACTGGATGTCTGTTCCCCCTATGGAATTGATTTTAAACAGGCTGAATCGGATTTGCAAAGGACAATTCTTTGGGGACGCAGGGCAAAAAAATCCTGGCTGGAAACAAAGGATTATCAGGGTAAATTATTTGCCATAATCCAGGGCAATTTTTACAAGGAACTCAGAATCCGCAGTGTTGAAGAGGTTTTGTCTTTGGACACCCCGGGGATTGCCATTGGGGGATTGTCTGTAGGGGAACCCTTTGAACTTTATGCCGAAACTTTGAATTATACTGCTGCAATGCTTCCCGGTAACAAGCCCAGGTATGTTATGGGAATTGGTACTCCGGATTTTATTTTGGAAGCCGTGGAAAACGGAATAGATTTGTTTGATTGTGTCCTTCCTACCAGGGTTGCCCGTAACGGGGCATACTTTACCAGGGACGGCCTTTTGTCCATAAAAAAGGAATGTTTTACCCACGATATGGGGCCTGCCGATCCGGACTGCAACTGTCCGGTTTGCAGACAGTATTCCCGGGCTTACCTCAGGCATCTTTTTAAAAGCAACGAAATATTAAGTTCTATGCTGGCTTCATATCATAACCTTTATTTTCTTCATAAAATGATTCTTGAGATTCGTGATGCAATAAGGAGTGAAAATTTTATTTCTTACAAAAAGGAATTTTTAAACCGATATAATTCAAACAGATACAAGTTGAAGCAATAAAATATGTTTCCGGAGGTACCATGAAAAATATACTGAAAAAAATTCCGGTATTATTACTCTGTTTTTTTGTAATCATTCCAATAAACGCCGAGAAATCGGAAAGGGAAAAAAGGCTGGAAATCCTGGACTATGGTCTGGATACGGAGATTATTTCATTATTGGATACTCTGGAAGAAGAAAAAAATACGGAATACAACGACGAAATAAAGCAGGTTTTTGATAGTTCAAGAAATATAGAAATCAAAAACCGGATTCTTGATTTTTTTGGTTCGGTTTCCTCTGACTTGGTAAAGGATTTTGCAATATCTGTTATCGATGACCCTTATGATTACCGCCAGTCCACTATTGATGCCGCCTATTCTTATGTTAAGAGCCTTAAAATTCAGGAAGCAGCCCCCCTGTTGCGGAAACTTTTAGATACGGAAAATCAGGAATACCAAAAAAAATCTATTTCCCTTTTAGGGGAAATAGGGGGGCCTGATGATGCGGCATATCTTGCTGATTATCTTTCAAGATCAATTGATGAAGGAACACGCCAGGAAATCGTAATTGCCTTGGGAAAACTCCAGGCGGTGGATACATGGCAGACTCTTTCAGATATTGTAGCGGATGAAGATGAAAACACATTTACCAGAATGTATGCTGCCGAAGCAATCGGAAAAATGAACAAGAGTGAATCTGTGCCGGTTCTTGCAGAGGCATTCCTTTCTGAGAATCCTAATCTCAGACAGTATGCCGTTAAGGGACTTTCTTACTATAACACTCCCGAGGCCGTTAATGTTATTTTGCAGGGGTTTAGGGATTCATATTACAAGGTGAGGATAGAATCTGCGGAGGCGGTAAAAAAGCAGAAAATAGAAGAAGGGATTCCTTTCCTGATTTATAGGGCTTCAAATGATCCCGAAACAGTTGTAAAGACTTCTGCATTCAGATGTCTTACGGTTTTTTCCGGAAATACTGAAGTTTCGGATTTTTTTAAGGAAAGTTTTTTGAACGAGAAGAATTCGGATACAATCCGGATTGAAGCTGCCCGTGGAATAATTGAATCTGATTTTTCCGGAAGTTTTTCTGTGGTTGAAACCTGGATCCTTGAAAACCTTGGCAATTCCAGATTCATAAAACTGATTTACGAATTTACAAAGCTTTTTTCTAAAAAAGAATCCACGGCACTGGAACCTTTATGCAAGGCTTATGCCGAAAGCAAGGATGTAATCCTGCAGAATTTTGCCATGGAAATGTATACAGTGAATAAATTCGCCAGTGTACAGCCCCAGATAGAAGTTTTTGCAAAAAACGACCAGAATCCTTCCCTGCAGAAAAAAGCAAAAAAAGCACTTGGAATTGAGGATTGAGTTATCTGCCGTTTTTTTCCAATGTATCAAAGATAAGGTTCTGAATCCTTTTTTTTGTAATCGGATTCCTGTCCTGAATATTGGAAATATATTCCATTGAAATATCCATCATCTCGTTTATATCTTTACTGCCTAACGGAAGTGAGTGGCCTGCCAGTCTGTTTTCCATTTCACGGTTTCTGAATATATTTTTGCCAGTATAGGCAATACGTAAATCCATAATTATATTTTTTTCCATTTTGACAAGCATGGAAAATCCTGGGACTCCTTCGTTGGTTCCTGTATAGGAGTTAAACACTGAAAATTTCCAGGCATCCCAATTTTCAAGGGGTATTCTTATCTTGCTAATAAAAGAAGGGGTGTTTATATTCGGTTCATCCTTTTGTGTAAAGTATTTCAGAAAAGAAATCCAGATAGTTTCTGTTCCGGTTTTTATCTCTAGTTTGGAATCCAAAACCAAAAGAATTGAAAAAAGAGTCATTCTTCCCCTTTGACTTGCAATATTTCCCCCGATGGTAGCTAAATTGCGGATATGGGGATTTGCAATTTTTGAAATCCCATCGTAAAGTATTTCGGGAATATTTTTCTTTCCCAGGGAAAGAAGCTTGTTAAGGGAAACTCCGGCACCAATATCAATATACCTTTCTGTTTTGCTTATTCCTTTTAATTCGGCAAGCTTTTTTGTTGAAAGAATAAATTCAGGCAAATCAAAGCATCTGTCCGTTTCAGAAAAAAAATATCCCGTTCCGCCTGCAATTATCCTGCTGTCAGGATAGTCTTTCAATATATTTTGTGCTTCCAGGAGATTCTCCGGGTAAAAAATTTCAGAATTCCTCGATCTCATATATTTTTTCCTGCTTTAAGTTTCAGGGCATTTTTAACACCCCTAACAATATCGCTGATATTTGTACACCTGCACATGGTTCCTGAGTATGCCTTGATAATTTCCGTGTCATCGGGTTGTGCTTTTTTTTCAAAGAAAGTGTATGCAGTGAGAATTTTACCTGTATTGCAATAACCGCACATCTGGACTCCTGCTTCTTCAAATCCCTGGGTAATCAGTTTATATTCAGTTGTCTGGGAAAACCCTTCTATCGTGATTATTTCAGACCCTGAAACCTGAAACATTGCCAGCATACAAGAGGGTACAACTTTACCGTTGCAGATTACAGCACAACTTCCGCAGCGGCCTGTCATACAACCTTCTTTTGTTCCCAAAAGATGAAAATCATTTCTTAACACTGTTACAAGTCTCTCTCCCGGATCTGTCTGAATCAGTACATCTTCTCCGTTTAAAATAAATGGTATAGTCATATAAATTCCTGTTAACTTCCTGGTGATATTATTTTATACAAGGCTTTGTTTGTAACCGGTATTGACTCTACAAAATTGTTTACTGCCTGTGAAACAGCTGCCATACAGGCTCCGCCAATCAACATAGAGGGGAGTCTTGATATTCCCTTTGGTTCATTCTTTGAGGGAATTAAAATTATATTCGGTTTTGGTGATTTTGTAAAATCAAGGATAGGGTAGAATGGATTGTATTCCCCCCTGGCCTTACCAAAAAAGTCGTCAAATTTTTCAACCAAAACTTTTGATAAAGAGTTATGAACCTGCTTTTCCAAGGAACGTATAACAGCTTTTTCGCTGTATATCTTTCCCCCGTCAATGGCAAGCCATATATCCCTGATTTTTATCGTATATATCAAGGGATCTATTTCTACTTCTACTATGCACGCACCTCTTGCAATACCGTAAAACGGGTTGTTTTTTTTTGTTTGTGGATTGATTACATCCTCTTTTTTTATTTTTACTGTACGCTTTACGGTTATGGGGAGGGGGTTACGGAATCTTTGTTTTTGAATGGCATTAATTGAAAGTTCTACCAATCTTGTCAAAATCGAAATTTTGACCGAGTGTAATTCAGGTGCAGCTTTATTTTTTACAGAATGAGGATTCTGTTTAATCTGCACAGAGCTTGGTTTAAGTTCCAGTTGTGTGCAGGCTATATTTTTCCAAATTTGGTCCATGTTTTTGGAAGTCTTGTCTGCAGTAATAATCAGGGTTCCGTCCTTTTCCAATGTTGCTTCAACAGTGTATGTATGGTCGCAAAGAACTGTATAGGGATTTTCACCCTGATAGGAACAGGAAATGCCAATTCCTTTTATGGGACCATCATAAAAATTTCTTCTCCTGTTGCTGAGGAATTTAAATGCAGAATATTTTCTTGGAAAATCGCTTTCTAAGGTAATTTTTTGGATTATGTCGGCAAATGAAAATTTGTCCTTCGTCTGTTTGCTGTCAAGAATAATACTTCCTGAATCACAGGCATTCAATAACTTGAATTCAGTTGGAAATATATTGAGTTTTTCCGATATTTCGTAGGCATGGGCTTCGGAAGAAATAAAATTTTCACTTTCCCCCCAGCCTGTATACGCAGTAAATGGAACAAGATTTGTTTTGATTCCATAGGCTTCCACTCTTAATGCATGGGTTTTATATATTCCTGTTGAAGTTACAATCATCCTCTTTATCATCTCCCTCAACAGGGGATTACCGGCTCCACAATTTATAAAAATTTTTATATCCATTGCCATTATATGACCTTCCCGGTCACAGGCAGTTTTTCTGTTGATTCTTATGGGAGGGCATTTTGGGCCATAAAGTGTCTGTTCCTTTCTGGTATACATAAGCTTTACAGGTTTTCCGGAAATCATGGCAACAGCTGCAGCCTGGCAGGCTGTGTATGAGGGAATAATTAATTTGCTGTCCAATGCTTCCCCGGATTCTGTCGGTTCCACGAGAATTTTATCTTTTTCAATATTTAAGAAATTCGAAAGACTGTTTATTACATGGTCTGTCCACTGGCTCGGTGTATATACTTTCCATGATTTTCCAGGTGAATTTTCAGAATCCTGGACCGATTTTTGCGGTGGAACAATGATTACTCCTTCTGTTTCCAGATTAAAAGGTGTGGTAATTTCCGATGTGAATTTTGTTTCTATGATTTTGTAATTTTCGGTGTTGTTAAAATAGTTGTCCACATTTCCGGTTTTGTAACATTCTTTTTCCAAAATCTGTTTTTTTGAAAAAACCTTATTAAAATCCAGGGGCTGGGTTTTTTCTATTTTAAGTTTTGTTTCTGAAGCAAGCTTTTCGACTGTAGGCAAATCTGCCCCGGCTATTACTCCCACCGGTTCACCAAGGTATGATATTTCGTAGGATGCAAACACGGGCAAAGTTTCATAATTCCATATTGAATTTTTCCCCGGTATATCAACTGCACTGAAAAAAAAGTATCCGTCCGGCATTTTTGGGAGTTGTATGTCGAGTAGTTTACCGGACCTTACATTGGATCGGATTAATACAGCATGCAGCATTCCCGGAACATTAATATCAGAAATAAACATTACCTCACCCTTGAATTTTATAATATTTTTTACCCGTAATGGTAACAGCATCAATAACCCGTTTTACCATTTGCTTTGTCATATCCGGCCATATGGGCAGGGAAATTGTTGTCAAATAACGGTCAAGTGAATTTGGAAAATCTTCCGGTTTTAAGGAATATCTTTGTTTCCAATAAGTCATCAAAAAAAGTGGAATAAAATGCACACTGATTCCTATTCCAAGATTCTGCAATTCGTTAGCGAATTCGTCCCGGTTTATCTTGAGCTTTCCCAAATTCAGTCTCAATGGATAAATGTGGAGGGAATTTTCTATCCTGCTGTCAGCTTGTCTGACAGAAATAAAATCCATTCCCGGCGGCGGAATAATAAAATCATAATCTTTGAATGCTGAAAAATATTTTTCTGCAATTTTTTTTCTCTTGTCAAGAAGCTCGAATGCTCTTTTTAACTGAACTCTTCCTATCGCAGAAAGAATATCAGGAAGATTCATTTTATAGCCGGGTTCAACAACATCATAAAACCAGGAGCTTCCGGGATTCGTATATCTGTCCCAGACCTGGCGGTCTATTCCGTTTGATCTGAGAATCCTGATTTTTTCGGCCAGTCCGGGGTCTTTCGTCAGAATCATACCCCCTTCTCCGGTGCAAAGAGTCTTTGTGGTGTAAAATGAATAAACCCCGCAATCCCCTAAAGTTCCTGCAAAGCCTTTTTCAGTTTTGGCAGGAAAAGCATGGGCACTGTCTTCCAGGGTGTAAAGCCCATGTTTTGACGCAGTTTCCCGGATTTCTTCCATTTTGCATGGCAGACCGCCAAAGTGTACAGGCACAATGGTTTTTATATCTTTTTCGGTTTTAAGAATTTTTTTTATATTTTCTGGTGAAATATTATAACTGTCAGCTTCAACGTCGCAAAAAACAACCTCACTGCCCAGATGCCGGGCTACGGCTGCTGTAGCAGTAAAAGTGTAGGGGCTTGTAATTATCCTGTTGTTTTCGTTTACTCCCATGGCTTTAAGGCATAAGAACAGCCCTGATGTATTGGAATTAACAGCAAAACAAAAGGGGGAGGAGGTAAAAACCTCCATCTCTTTTTCAAACAATTCTGTTTCTTTCCCCGTTGTCAACCACCCTGATTTCAGTACTTTTTTTACCGCATTTATTTCTTTTTTCCCTATTGACGGTCTTGCAAACGGAACTTTTGTAATATTCATTCGTTTTCCTCGGCTTTTATTATTATACCACGGATTCAGTCTGTGTCTGCGTTAACGAAGGAAAAAATTCAATTAAAATTTGCTTTAATTTTTCCTTGTTCCGGTATTCGAAAGGAAAGTCTTCTTCCTGATAGCTTTTTTCATAGTCTGTGCCTGGATTTCCGCTTAAAACAATATCTGCAAGTTTCCCCAGAACTTTTTCAATATCTACGCTTTGTTTTTTATCTTTAAGGTCCAGAATTCCAGGATATGAAGTTGGAACCGGATTTTCCTCTTTAAGCCAAAGGGGTTCTGTAAGTCTTTCACCGGGTCTTGTTCCTATTATTTTTATCTTGATATCCTTATCAGGTTCAAATCCGTAAAATCTGATAAGCTGGAGGGCTATATTATAAATTTTTAGGGGTTCCCCCATGTCCAATAGATACATTTTACCGTTTTCCCCGACACCACCGGCTTTTAAAACAAGGGAGCAGGCCTCCGGTATCGTCATAAAATATCTTTCCATATCTTTGTGGGTTACTGTAAGGGGGCCACCCTGTGATATCTGGTCTAAAAAAAGCGGAAGTACCGAACCTCTGGAGCCCAATACATTTCCGAACCTTACTGACATAAAAGACTGGTTTTCACCGGCTTTTTTTGCATAATGAAGGATTAATTCTTCGCATAAGGCTTTTGAGGCTCCGTAAACAGAAACCGGTGAAACTGCTTTATCTGTGGAAATAAGCACAAATCTTTTTACCCCGCTTTCCAGGGCTCCGTCCAACAGGTTTTTTGTACCGAAAACGTTATTTTCTATGGCGGCTACCGGGTTTGCCTCCATAAGGGGAACATGCTTATAGGCAGCACAATGAAAGATTACATCTGCTTTAAGTTTATTTAAAATATAAAAAATAAACTCCCGGTCTTTAATATCGCCGATTACAGGAACCAATACTGCGGATTCACCTACGCCTCCCTGTTGTAAAAGCTTCAATTCCCGTTCAATCTGGTAAATTGAATTTTCACCGTGACCAAAGAGGTATAACCGCTGTGCACCTCCGGATAACAGCTGTCTTGCAAGCTCACTTCCGATTGAACCTCCGGCTCCTGTTATCAAAACCCGTTTTCCCCTCAAATAGGCAATACTTTCTTTAAGGCCTATAATCTGCGGGTCTCTGCCTAGAAGATCCTGGGGATCTATTTCCCTTGCCTGGACGAGATGGGCGTCTCCCTCAATAATCTGGCTGATTCCCGGAAGAATCTTAATCTTATGAAACCCGGATTTTTTTAATTGTGTATAGAGTTTGGAAAGATAGGCCTTTTCCGCACTGGGAATTGCAATGAGTGCTTCATCCTGTGCCTCATGCTTAAGAACAGGGATGATTTCCATTACAGGACCTATTACAGGTATCCCTGAAATTTTTGTCCCGATTTTTGAAGTATCATCGTCTAAAAAGGCTGCAACTTCACCAAAGATACCCTTTTCTTTAATTTCCCTGCAAATCATTTTACCGGCAAATCCGGCACCTATAATATAAATCTTACCCTGAATCTGCTTCATAAATACCCCGTCCGTATTCTATCACACCTTGGAGATAACTTTAAATCCCAAATCAATAAGAAATTTATCATTATATAAGTCAAGGGATATCTTTGCCCTTTGTTTCCGGCGGTCAACCTTTACTATTTTTCCCTCCAACCCTTTTAAAGGGCCGGATTCAACCACAATCCGGTTATTTTCATCAAAATATACCGTCGAAATATCAGAAATTCCTCTACCGTTAATAAAATGATGAATCAGTTCTGCATCCTTAGGGGACAGGCACAGCGGGTTTTTGGTATCCTTTAATATTCTTACAAAACAATCCTGTTTTTTTATAAAATTTATAGTTTCTGTATCAAGTTTGCTTTCCTGGTTCCTGAAAAAAACATATCCTGCAAAAAGGGGACAAAGCTGTTCCTTGGTTATACCGTTTTTTCTGATTGAAAGCTTTCTCCGGGGGTAAAAAAGCCGTTCCCCGATTTCTGCATTGTTTTTGGTTGAAGAATTTATAAATCTATTTTCAGTTCCGGTAATTACCTGTATGGCAAATAAATACATACTCTCAGGGTATCATAGTAGCTTTAAAACTGCAATAAACAATTCTTACCGACTTGAGGAAAATTTATATGTATAAGGCTTGTGGAAATTCCCTGAATATGGACTTAGCGGACTTTGTTCCGGATAAACATCACGAAATATTTTTATGCTAAAATTAAAAAAATATTTTCCGATATATAAAGGGATAAAACCTGGAGGGTATTATGAAAAACATAAAGAAGTTGTTTATGGTTTTGTTTTTAGTAATTTGCACATTCGGTTGGAGTTCAACTATATGTTTGTCTGTTGTTCAGCCGTCAGACTCCCCTGAAATTTCAAAAGAAACTACGCGGGACATAGAATCTGTAATATTGACTGCTTTTTATGATTTGGATGAGATTGTTACAAACAGTGGAGTGCTTTACGATAAAAAATACTTTAAGGATGATAAATATTTTATAGAAAAGGGAATAGAGGGACAGGAAGATTATGTTCTTGTTCTTTATGTGGATTATGATTCTGTCCCTGAAAGGATACCGGAAGGAAAAACTTATGCAAAAATCAAGAAAATTTCCTACAAAGTCATTTCGGTAAAAAATCAGGAAACATTGTCTTCAAAGTCAGTTGAAGGTAAAAAATTTACAAAAAAGCTCGATGATCCTTCAAAGGCAGGAACCTTGATGGCGGAATACATCGCCAGAGAGGCCTACAAAGTTATTTTGAAGGATAAGGGGTATTAATATGAAGAAAACAATTGCATTAATAATTTCTATTTTTATTTTGAGTTTTATTCATGGTGCCTCTGTATGGGAAGGGGCTGCCGGAATAGCCTCAAATTCTGATTTTCCTACGCAAGGCAATTATATTTTAAGTAATGCATTTCCAAAGCATACTGTTGTTGAAATCACTAATTTAGAGAACGGAATTACAATACAGGCTGAGGTAACAGGCCCCTTAGGTACCTCCGGTGTTCTTGCTGCAGTTTCACCTGAGGCGGCAAAAAACCTTTCTTTAAGAAGCGGTTCTGTATCCCGTGTTAGGGTACGGATTCCCTTTACTTCTGCCGAGAACCTTGTTTTTGACAACAGCTTTCAGAATAATGATCCTGATGTTAACCCCCAGGCAGCAATCGCCTTTGATAAGGCAAGATACGGGGAGGCAGAAGTTTCTGAGGATGAGGAATGGCTTGGGTATGTTCCTGAACAGGTTTTTACTGATGAAATGGTTGCCCAAGAGGATTCCGGGGAAGGTACTCAAGGTGTGGGCCCTGAAGAAAATATAGTACCGGAAGAAGTTATTACAGCCTCAGAAGAAGCTATTGAAAACAAAAAAGCTATGGAAATGGATTCTGTGGCAGAGGAAACTGTGATTGATGACGCTGTTGCAGAAAGTACCGGCAGTGATGAAAGCTCTACAGAAGAATCCGGGGAAACAGAAATAGAAGCTGCAAAAGGTTCTACGGAAATCCGGGATGAAAAAACTGAATCCGTCGAGGTAGTATTGATACCACCGGAGGAAATAGAAACAGAGGACGAGGATGAAATAATTGTGCTTTCAGATGACAGCCTTGTACCGGAAACACCTGTAACAAGCGAATTGCCTGATGCAGAAAAGGTTGCTGATGATGTAATAATTTCTGATGAACCGGAGCTGGTAGTGAGTTTTGATGATTCACAGATTGAAATCAACCGGGAAAATCAACCGGTTTTACCCGATTCCGAAGTAGTAGCAGAAACAGATATTGATTCTGACTTTATAGCAAAAGAAGAAGATATAATAATTCCTGAAACTCCGGTTATTGCGGATGAAAGCACTGTAAAAGGAAATATTGATGAATATGTTTCCGAAACACCGGATACATTGGAAAAAGGAATATATATTCAGATTGCAGCCCTCCAGGATTCCAAGACCTTGGATGAGGTTTGTGGAAAATACGGTGAAGATTATCCAATCAAGCTGGTTGAATTACAGAACAATGGTAAAAATCTTGTGAGGGTTTTGATTGGACCTGTAAACAGGGATGAATACGGGGCTGTTTTGGAAAGGTTTAAATCCTTTGGATTTAAGGACGCCTTTGTATCAAGAAATTAGGTTTTCATTTTTAATGCCGGCTGCTGTTTTAAAAACTGACAGCCGGTTTTTCTTTTTCCATTTCTGACGCCTGATTTGCAGGCAGTTTTTAGTATAAAATTAACAAGTACCGATAATCTGATTTTGCCGGGAAGCCCTTATCTTATTTACCGTTTTCCCCTGATATATTCTATCAGCTCCTGCCAGTTATTTATGTAGTTATATTCAGGGTTTTCTTTATCTTTTGTAAAGTCTATATATAAAAGTGTTAAATAACCAAGATCATAAAAGTATTTAATATTTTGCACACCGCTTTCTGCAATAAATTTTTCTTCGCTAGTGTTTGCGGCAAAAAAAAGCTCATTTAGTTTTTCTTCCGCTACTTTTTCAGGATAATCCATAACAGAAATGCAGGCATTGGTGCTGGAATTTGCCATGACAGCTACATATCTGTATTTTTGGGCAAACAAAAATCCTGACATCATAAAAAAAAACAAAAAAATTAAAGCTGATTTTTTCATAATCCTACTCCTCACATTGTAAAATCTTTTTCCCGCTTCCCGGCAAAAAAAGTAAGGGTTTTGTCAAACCCTTACCCCATTGTACAATGGGGACTTCATTACTTTTGAAGTCATATCTCTGTTATGAATTTTTATGGTCTATTATTTTCTGTTTTTTTCAATCCATTTGACGGCAAAGTCGACGAGTTCTCTCTGTTTCATGAATTTTACAGTTCCGTTGCCAAGTGAGGTTTGTTTTACAGGGAATTCTTTTTCAAAATCTTCCCCAATTTGTATAAAATCTTCCCCGTCAACATAAAGTGTAGAATATTCCTTCCACACCCGTTTACCGTTTTCTATGACTGCACTATGCTCCGTGGAATTGTGTTTCCCCGGGTATTCAGCCCTTACATCTGCAAGATGAAGGGAGGTATTTTTATCGTATCCAACGCCTAAAAGAAGTACATAACCGTCAAGAGTGTATAACTTTCCTATGGGAGAATTTTCCCCGAATATATCAGATAAATCATGTCCGGAAGTAAGAAATTCTGCATATTTTCCTTTTGCCGCAACAGAACGGGCAGGGTGGTCACTTCTGAATGTGCCGGGCCACTTTCTGAACATTTCTGATACAGCTCCCATTGTGTTTGTGGGAGTAATATCTTTATCATAGGCAGGCCAGTTTTCTCTGATTATATCCCACCATTCTTCCGGTTCTTCCCAGTGGACTCCAGTTGAAGGGTCAAGATTTTTCCAGGATTGGGTAGGCATCATAATGGTTCCATCATCTCCAACGCATTCAAGAATGGCTTCAATTACAGTTTGTGCCCCACCACACACAAAACCCAGACTTTTTAAAGATGTATGAACCATTATCACCTGTCCTGCCCGAACACCTGCTTTCTTTAAGGCATTGAGTATATCTTCCTTTATTACAATCCTACGTTCCACCGGAACACTCCTATCGGCCGCAACACTGTTTATACTTTTTTCCTGAGCCGCAGGGGCAGGGATCATTTCTCCCGATTTTCGGACCGGTTCTTACTACAGTGACCTTATCTCCCTGAGTATGGGAACTCATAGGTGACCTTTGTCCCTGCCCTGAGAAAGATGAAACAGCTGCATGATTGGCATTTCCAGAAGCCACCCTCCGCTGGGGTCTTTCATCCTTTCCATACTTGATTTTTATTAGGAACATCCTGGAGGCTGTGTCAATCCTTATAGAGTCAACCATATTGTAAAATATCTCAAAACCTTCAATTTTGTACTCGGTAAGAGGATTCTTTTGACCGTAGGTTCTCAGGTAAACAGCTTCACGGAGGGATTCCAATGCATCCAGGTGATCCAGCCAGCGGCGGTCGATAGCGTAGAGATACTGGTCCCTGATAAAAGCATTCAGGTTTTCCTTGCCTACGAGATTTTCCTTTTCGCTCATATCCTGGTTTAAACCTGTCATTATAAGGTTGAGCAGATATTCTGAATCTTTTTGCTGGGATTCGGTTAAGTCTGTCGGAAATACATAGCCGAATTTATCCTTTACAAAGGTAGAAAATTCCTTAAATCCTGATTCATAATCTTTATGGGATTTCTTCAGATAGATCTCAAGTTCATCTTCTATGCACTCTTTTGCAGAGTTTGTAATCCTGCCTACAAGATTTTCATCTTTTAGGATTGAATCCCTTTGCTCATAGATAAAGTTCCTTTGTTCGTTCAAGACATCGTCATATTCCAAAAGATGCTTTCTTATTTCAAAGTTCCGTTCTTCTACTTTTTTTTGGGCCTTTTCTATACTCCGGTTTAAAATCGGGTGGTAAATCGGTTCACCTTTTGGCATTCCCATTCTTGTCATAAGGTTCTTCATGTTTGAACCACCGAAAAGTCTCATCAAATCGTCGTCCATGGATATAAAGAACTTTGACATACCCGGGTCCCCCTGGCGCCCTGAACGTCCCCTTAACTGGTTGTCAATTCTCCTGCTTTCATGGCGTTCTGTACCGATAACATAAAGACCTCCCAGGGCCTTGACTTCCTTGTAATCCTCCAGCCATTTCTTATACTCAATTTCATACGCTTTGTTGAATTCTTCCTGGGTTGCTTCTGTTCCGGCCCGCTTTCTGGCCCTGAATTCCGGGTTCCCCCCAAGTTTTATGTCGGTACCACGGCCTGCCATATTGGTGGCTATGGTAACGGCCCCTTTGGCCCCGGCTTCGGCAATTATAAGTGCTTCCCTTGCGTGGTTTTTGGCATTTAAAACTTCATGGGGGATTCCTCTTTTGGTCAGGGCACGGGAAACTATTTCAGATTTTTCGATTGATACGGTTCCAACAAGGACAGGCTGTCCTTTTTTATGGGCTTTTTCAATTTCCTTGCAGATTGCATTTAATTTGTCCTCATCATTAAGATAAACCTCATCGTCATAGTCTATTCTTGCCACAGGTTTATTTGTGGGGACAACTACCACATCCATGTTATAGATTTTGTTGAATTCCACAGCTTCTGTATCGGCGGTTGCCGTCATTCCGGACAATTTGTCATACATTCTGAAAAGATTCTGGAATGTTATGGTTGCCATTGTCCTGTTTCTTTGGGCTACTTTGATTCCTTCTTTTGCTTCAATGGCTTGGTGCAGTCCGTCTGAATAGCGTCTCCCTTCAAGAATTCGTCCTGTAAATTCATCTACGATTTGTACCTGCCCGTCCTGAACTACATAGTCTACATCGATTTTGTACAAAACATGGGCTTTTACAGCCTGGGTAAAATAGTGTATGTATTCAAAATTTGTCTCTTCGTAAAGACTGCCGTCTATCAGCCCCTGCTGCTTCAGGATTTCTTCTATGTGGTTCATTCCTTCGCTGGTAAAAGAAATCCTCTTGCTTTTTTCGTCTATTTTGTAGTCACCATGGATTTCTTCACCTTTGCCTTCGTCGGGATAGTCACCGGTTTGGGGATTTTTGTCAGCCTCCCTGAGGCGTCCAACAAGGCGGTTTACATCCTGGAACTTCTTTGTATCATCTTCTGCAGCACCGGAAATGATGAGGGGGGTTCTTGCTTCGTCAATTAAAATAGAGTCAATTTCATCTACTACAGCAAATGAAAAACCTCTCTGACAGCGGTCATTAATATTCTGCTTCATATTATCCCTAAGGTAATCAAACCCGAACTCATTATTTGTGCCATAGGTTATGTCGCAGTTATAGGCAGCTTTTCTGCCTTCATTATCCATATTTGACAGTATAGTACCCACTGTTAAACCCAGACTGGAATACACAGGACGCATCCATTCACTGTCCCGTTCTGCCAGGTAATCGTTTACGGTTACAATGTGGACGCCTTTTCCCGTAAGGCTGTTCAGGTAAACAGCAGGAACACAGGTAAGGGTTTTACCTTCCCCGGTCTTCATTTCTACAATCCGCCCTGAATGCAGTACCAGGGCTCCCAGAATCTGGACATCATAGGGACGTTCGCCCAACATTCTTCTTGCAGCTTCCCTTGCAAGGGCAAAGGCTTCAGGAAGAATATCATCCAATGTTTCTCCCCGGGAGAGCCTTTCTTTGAAAGACTTGGTAACTTCCGGATATTCTTCCGGCTTAAGCGAAAGTGCCCATGCTTCTTTTTCGTTTACCGCATGGAGCAATGGAAGTAAGGCTTTTATATCTCTTTCATGTTGAGATCCGAAAAATAACTTCATTAAGCTGTTGATAATCATAAATATACTTTACTTTTAAAAAGTATTAAGGTCAAGCAAACCTTGACATTAGTTTTGAACACCCTTATTCTGTTTTTATGAAAAAAAATACTTTTGTTTATAAGTTTTCTTTTCTGGCTGTTATGATTCTGATTGCGGCAACAGGCTGCCACCGGGAGACGCTTGTTCAGTATGTTCCCCGGGAAGATCTTTTTACAATTTCCTACGGTAAGTTTGAAGACCAATTGATTTTTGATAATATGGAGTACCTTGGAGAGGTAAAACCTGCAACCCTGTATATGCAGGACGGTTTTTTTTATATTTTAAGCAGTGTTTCTAAAAAAGTCATGCAGTTTAATTCCTACGGGGATTTACTTGGAATTTATTATAACCCGGATACCAATCCTGCACCGGTTTTTTTGGGCGAGGATAATAATTCTTCCCCGGATGCCGGTAGTGAAGAAGTAAGTCTTACAACAAGAAAAGCTGTTCCTTATAGTTTTAATCTGCCTGAAATGATGGCGGTAAATTCTGATAAGGAATTTTTTATTGTTGACCGGGTTCCCCAGGACAGGCAGGTTCTTGATCCTGATTACCGCATCCTTCTTAACGATGTAGTTCTCAGGTTCAGTCCACAGGGGGAGTTTATCGATTACCTGGGACAGGAAGGGCAGGGTGGAACCCCGTTTCCTATGATTAAAAGCATCCATACAAACAGCTCAAAGGATATTATTGTTGTGGGACAGATATCACAGGGAGTAGTTGTTTTTTGGTTCGACAAAAACGGTACGCTTTTATACAAGATACCCGTATATGAGAAGAATCTTCCCAACCCATACAATGGTACTGATAAACAGATTTCCATGATTTTGGAGTCTGTGATTCCTGATGTCAACAGAGAGGTTTTGTTTGTTAAGGTGGACTATTTTGAGTCCAAGAATGACCCGGATACCAATGTAAATTTGGGCCTCGCTTTTTCCGGTTCCTTTATATTTGAATTTTCGATTAAAGAAGCAAAATTTACAGAACAATACCGTATACCGGCTTATATTGAGGAAGGTCTTAATAATTCCCAGATGCAAAGACCTTATGAGTTTTTAGGAATTTCTGATACCGGAATACTTTATTTTATTACTCCCATAGATGAAGGATACGGGGTTCTTTTATACGAAACAGGCAGTGGAAGAAGTTTTAGATCTGCATTATCGGTTGATGATGATGAAAATGTTTTCCAGAATGTATTCTTGTCTGATGATGGTATAATTTGTGCCCTTCTTTCTTCTTCATATCAGACAAAGGTTGCCTGGTGGCGTACTGACACCCTTATGAAGTAAGAGGTTGTTTTGACAGAAGATAGCAGTAAAACCAATAAAGAGAACTACGGATTTTATTATTCCCGGGAAAAAAGACTTGAAAAGGCTCCTGAAAATGTCAGACAGTTATATTCCGGTGAATCAGCCGGGAAAAAGGGGCTTTTGAAAGTTCTTGTGGCTACCAAGTCTTCCCGGTTTCTTTTTTTTGCCATATTGATTTTATGTGCTTCCGGTTTGTTTCTTTCTGTATTTTCAAAATCACCAGGTACTTTTGAAATGGGGGGCTATAAGGGAAAAGTGTCATGTTTTGAGTTCGGAAACCGGGTTTATCTCTCAGTTGATTTAGAATGTGAAAACCCGGATGTTAAGGACGAAGAGCTTTTGTTTACAGTAAACTATTTATCAGCTTCAGGTGAAATTTTGTTTTCTGAAGATTTTGAGCGGTTTGTATATCCAGATCAGGCCTTTGAATTTAAACATAGGACCGGAGAGCTTGGAGTTATCCCTGAAAAGTTGGTAATTGTATTTTTTATGGGAGGAAAAATGTATAAAATTAAAACTGCTATTATAAAAAATCCTGATTGACCTAGCATTTTTTTTGGTTTATTCTTTATGTGTAAATGGAGATTTTTTATGCTGCAGTTTTATTTTTTATCGATTTTGACAAATGCAGTCACCGGTTGCATACTTTTTTTTACCGACGAAAATGATGATTCCAGGGCCGGTGCCTTTTATCAGGTGTTAAAAAACGAAAAATTTTCCCTGGTAATGGGAGTTGTCACATTTGTTACCGGTTTTTTCAAACTATTGACAGTTGTTCCCGGGGATGTCCCGGTGGTAGGGGATTTGATTCCCGCTGTTTGTGGCCTCCTTGGCGGCTTTGCATTGCTGTATTATTACTACTCTTCCAAGTCGGAAAAGGGGCTTACCTCGCCGAAATTTTTACAAAAGATTATTCTTGAGGGAAAAAAGTATTTGGGCCTTGTATGCATGATTGCAGCAGGATTACATTTTATTTTTCCAGCAGTTTTATTTATTTAATAAAAAGAATACAAGGCAGGTTTTTTTTGAAATATTCAATTGCCGGAATCTGCGTTGACGGTGGCAGGATTTTTGTTGCCAAACGCAGCCAAACCGGAGATATGGGTAACCGTTGGGAATTCCCGGGGGGAAAGGTTGATGCCGGGGAAAGTTTTGAAGAGGCCTTAAAGAGGGAATTCTTTGAGGAATTCGGGATTGAGATTGATGTAGGGGAGTTTGTTTCTTCCGCATCCTTTACCCACCGGGGTGAGCAGTACGAGGTTGATGCTTTTTCTGTGAGTTTGATTAGTAAAAGGTTTTCAATTAATGATGAACACTGCCAGTTTGACTGGAAAACTCCTGAAGAAATTTTGAGCCTGGATTTTGTTGACTCTGACAGGGCAATGTTTGACGGCGTTTTTTATTGGTTTAAAAATAAGAAAATATTAAATCCCGGGCCGTCAAAGGATTATGTACCGGAATGAAAAAATTTTTTTTCCTTTTTCCTCTTTTTTTTATTATGGGGTGTTCTGATTCAATCATAAAGGATAAGTTGGTTTTGAATTCAACATCCGTATTGGACTCCGATTCCAGAATGGTAGTTATTATAAGCCCCTATGTGAGGGTTTCTGATACTCCTTATGAAGATTCAATCACAGTTTCACACCTTCGTATGGGAGATATACATCCGTTTATTGGCAGGGAGTATGTGAATAATTCCGGAAAAATTGAAGTCTGGATTAATATAGACACAGGATGGATTAAGGCAGAAAATTGTAAAGAATACGATTCCATTGAAAAAGCTGAAACTGCAGCAAGGCTTCTTTTGGAATAAGGCTTTAAGGTTGTTTTGAAACCCGTCCAAGCTGTCCGCAGGCACCTCCGATGTTTCTGCCTTTTTTATGCCGTATCGTTACCTGCAGCCCCATGGAAATAAGTTTTGTTGAAAAATTCCTGATTTCTTTTTCCGTAGGCTCAGAAAAATCAAGCCCCTCTACGGGATTCCAGGGGATTAAGTTAATTAAAGGCTTGAAATCTTTTGCAAATGTATAAAGTTGAGCTGCACTGTCACTATCTGTGTTGACTTTTCCAAGGAGGGCAGCTTCAAGGGTGATTCTCTTTTTTGTTTTTCCTGTGTAATAAATCAAAGCCTTTTTGAGTTCTTTTAGCGGATATTTATCGTTTACAGGCATTAAAGAACTTCTGATTTCATCATCAGCAGAGGTGAGGGAAACAGCAAGTCTTGTGTCGGGGCCGTTTTCTGCCATTTCGTAAATTGCCGGAACTATACCACAGGTAGATATTGTAATCCGCCTTGTGGAAAAATTCCTTCCTTTGGGGGAGGAAAGGATTTCTATTGCTTTCCTTATGTTTTTAAGATTCAGCAATGGCTCTCCCATCCCCATAAAGACAATATTTTGGATTGTTCCGGCTTCCTTTTCCAAGGCATAGAACTGCTCCAGAATTTCTCCTGCATCCAGATTTCTGGAAAAACCCAGCTTGCCCGTCATGCAGAATTTACACCCCATTGGGCATCCTGCCTGACTTGAAAGACAGGCGGTTTTTCTTGTTTCCAGGTCATGTAATAAGACAGTTTCTATTACAGAAGTTTTTCCGGAATCTTCAGGAACTTCAATTCTAAGTTTAATGGTTCCATCACTATCTTTTAGTGTTTCCAGAATTTTGGTATTCCACAGGGTGTAAGATTTATCCAGTTCATCTTTAAACACTTTTGGAAGATTGGTCATTTCAGAATAGGTTCCGGCACCTCGTGAAATCCACTGGAAAATCTGTAGGCCACGGTAAGCCTTATCAACCTCCGGGAGGGAGTTTATTTCTTCCAATGTTAAATTTGTGAGATGAATCTTACTGCACATTTACTTTAAGGAATTTAAAAATTCATTTATGGCTTGACTTCTGAATCCTTGGGTTTGGAAATTCTGAAGGATTTCAATGGCCCTGTCTTTTTGTCCCATTTTTACATAGCAATCAGCAATTTCCACATACAGCCTGTGGTTTTTGGGGTCTGACTGGGACAATCTGGTTAAACTTTCTATGGCCTCCTGGTATTTTCCCTGTTGTTTTGCTATCAGTGCAAGCCCGAGAACTGCAAAAACATCAAATTCTATGTTGATAGCCTTTTGATAATATTCGGCAGCCTTGTCAAGATCTCCCATATTCCTGTATGCATCACCGGCTCTTGTAAGTATAACTTTGTTTCTTGAATCCTTTTCCAGAATCCTGTTCCAGTATTCCAGGGAACGGTACTGCTGGTTCATGCCTCTATAACAGTCTGCGAGTCCGAACAAAGCGTAAAAATTATTCGGATCTATTTCCAAGGCTTTTTGAAAAAAAGGAACACCCTGCTCAAAAGTTTTGAGCTTACGGTGGCAGTTTCCGATTGAAGTTAAAACCCTGATGTCTACATTTGCAGAATTATTATCCATCATTTTCTGCCAAAAATACAGGGCATCGTGATATTCCTTAAAGTCATAATGAAGATGTCCCAAGCCAATCAACGCATAGGGATTGTTTTCTTCCATGTCCAAGACTTTCATGTAAAGAGCCTTTGATTTTTTAAAATCCCTTACTTTCCTATAGGCGTCGGCAACTCTTGTTAATACCGTTATATTTTTATTGTCATGTATCAGATATTGTTCCCAGATACTGATTGCCCTGTTGTACTGGTTAAGGGCCTTATAACAGTCTGCCATTCCAAAAAGGGCATAATTGTTTCCCGGATGTGATTCCAGGCACTTCCCATAGTAGTTAATAGCCCCCCTAAAGTCATTGTGTTTTCTGCAACAATCCCCCAAACCAACGAGAGAGTAATTATTTTCTTCATCCATGGAAAGTATTTTGTTGAAACAATCTTCTGCTTCCCGGATTCTGTTTTCCTTTAGATATGTGTAGCCTTCCTTGGAAAGTTCCGAAATTCTGTTGAATTTTGCATCTTCTTCAGGGTTTCCGGTGTGCTGTTCTTTAAGATTCTGTACTTCCTCAAATAAGTCACTCATTTTAAATTATCCTCTTTAATCAAAAATTCTATGGTTTTTGCTATTTTCTCTATCAAAGGTTCTGATTTCCGCTTGTTATGAGCCAGCAGAAACAGTTTTAGTGCTTTTAAAAACTCATTATTAGAAAGGTATCTGTCTCCGATTCTTGACAGACCATCAGAATACCCGGTGGCTTTAAAAATTTTTTCAGCTTCAGAAAATTTTCCGGCATTAAAAAGTTCATTACCTTTCCGGTTTAATTGCACTTTTTGTTGGGGGTTAAGGGAGCCCAGGCTTTTGTCTGTTGTCTTTATCAACCCCTCAGTGTTAAATTTGGCTTCTACCTTTTTATCCATCGTTTTTAATATATTACATCATGAGTAAAGTTATTTCAAGCTCTTTGTTCCATATATTGTAAAAAAATAAAAAATCTTTAAAAACTCCAGGGGTAAGGTTAGAAAGACCGGAAAAATCAGGGTAAAACGCAGGTCTTTTAACCCTGGTAAAAGTCCAGAATGGATCTGCCGTATTTTTTTGTATCAATTTTTTTAAGTTTACCCAGTATTTCCGGTAAAGGTTTTTCTTTAGGATGATGCATTAACACCAAGCCCCCCGGATTAAGGATTTTACCCTCTGCAAATGTTTTAAGCAGGTCTATGTGATGATTGTAATTGAATGGTGGGTCACAATAAATTATATCAAAACTGTCTTTTGCTCTTTTTAAATATAGTTCCGCTGAAATAAAATGACAAAAAATTGATTTTTCGGAACAAATAGACAGATTTTCTAAAATTACCGGTATCTTTAATTTATCTTTTTCAATTAAAACTGCTTTTGCAGCCCCCCTTGATACAGCCTCTATACTCATGATACCGGATCCTCCGAAAAGGTCCAGAAATGTCCCTCCTTGTAGTTCAGAATCAATTATCGAAAAAAGTGATTCTCTAACCATATCCATGGTCGGGCGTATTTCCCCGGGAGGGCATTTAATATTGTATCCTTTGTATTTTCCTCCAGTAACCCTCATATTAAAAATTAAGCAGTTCTTCCATTTCTTCGTGTGAAACCAGATCCTGGCTGTCTGTTTCATCCTGAGGACTTACCACTGTTTCCTCCAGTTTTAAAATTTTATCCTTATGGGATTCAATGACTTGTCTGATTTTATTATTTCCCTGTGAAATACTCTCCATTATGCCTGTTTCAGGATTGATACTTTCTAGAAATAGGATAAATTTTTTTTCTATGGAGTATAGGTTCCTGACTTGTATTTTCCGTTCAATGAGCTGTTTGTTTTCATCCAGAAAGTTGAATATTTCTGTGATTGTGTTGTCCAGAAAAAGAATCTGGCTCAAATAATACTCTGAAAAAAACTCGTTATCCAAGTCCAGCTTTAATCCTTCATAAAGAATGTCTATTGTCCTTGCAATTTGATATAAATCATCCTGAAAGTGAATTTTCTTAGCCATATTGTCATTATCGGTAAAAAACTGCTTTTTTTAATAATTTATTGTGTAATAAAATAATACATATAATACTCTCTATTGACTTAAAACTTACATAATGATAGATTGTATCTACGCCTCTTTTTCCGTATTTAATGCGGAGCGCAAATGTCCATAAGGAGGGAATATGCGAAAGTACGAATTTATGGTTGTCTTCAACACAAATGAAGACAAGTATAATGCTGGTCTGGAATCTGTTAAAAAGATTCTTAGTGATGCCGGTGTAGTGGTGGAAGAAGAAAAGCCCTACGGTGACAGGGACCTTTGTTATGAGATAAAGAAAGAGAAGAAAGGTCGCTATATACTGTTCAACATTCAGGCTGCCCCTGAAAAAATCATCGAAATTGACCGGTTGGTAAAGCTGAATACCAATGTTTTGACTTTCATGTTTGTTAGAGTCGAAAAATAGCTTTCAGCCCTTGTTTTCTGGAGTGTTTTATGGCAGATATTAATCATGTTACTTTAGTTGGCCGACTGGTCAGGGACTCAGAGTTGGTATACTTGCCAAGCGGACAGCCGGTGTGCAGGTTTTCTATTGCTGTGAACAGAAAAAGAAAAAACGGTGACCAATGGGTTGATGAGGCGAATTTTTTTGATATAGTCCTATGGGGCCGTATGGGTGAGGCTATCGGCAAATACCTTTTGAAGGGAAAGCAGGTTGGTATTGAAGGCGAATTAAAGCAGGACAGATGGGAACAGGACGGGCAGACAAGATCAAAGGTTGAAATTGTTGCTTCGAATGTTATGCTTCTTGGCGGTGGTTCAGGAGGTGGTTCATCTTCCAACGGTAATTCAAATCCCGGTGGTCAGGGTAATACATTTCAAAAAAGGGACGGTGGAGGGTATAACAATTCACAGTCTTCTTATCAGGGATCAGGAGGGTATTCCGGTCCGGTAAATGAAAGCCCTGAAGATTTTACTGATGATATTCCGTTTTAACGGGTTTTATCTATGACAAGAATTTGTTAAGGAGAATTTTATGTCCGATGAAAAAATGACTGATATTGACACTACCGATATGAAAATGCAGGACACTATGAAGGATTCTGATGTAAAGAAAACAAAGACTTTTTTTAGGAAAAAGGTTTGCAGGTTCTGTGCTCAGAAGACTAAAATTGATTATAAGGATCCTGATACCTTGCGCAGGTATACTACTGAAAGGGGAAAAATTCTTCCTCGGCGGGTAACAGGAACTTGTGCAAAGCACCAGAGGGCTGTAGCATTGGAAATTAAGAGGGCCAGGGCGATAGCACTTTTGCCTTATGTTGTTCAATAAGTAAAACCGGTCCAACTCCTGGGTACGGAAAAAGTTATTTTAATGACTTTTGCAATTTTATTATGAGGAGCTCGATAATATGAAAATTATTTTAAATCAGGATGTTAAGCATTTAGGAGAGGAAGGGGATATAAAAGATGTAGCTGCAGGCTATGCAAGAAACTACCTTTTCCCGAGAAATTTGGCTTTGCCTTGCAATGATGTTACTGTTGCATATTTTGAAGGCAAAAAAGAAGAAATTGAAGCCAGAAAAGAGCAGAAGAGAAAGGATGCCCTTTCACTTAAAGAGAAACTTGAGGCTGTTACCGTAGAATTGGTTTTGCCTGCAGGTCCAAATGGAAAACTGTATGGAGCTGTTACAAATCAGACAATAGCAGATGAGTTGAATAAGCAGGGATATGAAATTGAACGGAAAAGAATCGATGTTCCCGGGCTTACAATCAAGACTGTTGGAAATTACCATGTAATTGCCAAACTGTACGAAACTACTACTGCCCAGATTTCCGTTACTGTAAAGGCTCAGGAAGAAACCGCAGCTAAAGAAACTTCAAAAAATTCTAAGAAAGCTTCTAATGCAAAGGCTGAAAAAACTGTGAAAGTAGAAAATACTGAAGAACAGGATGTAAACTCTGAAGTACAGGAACAGGTAGAAGAGTAATTTCCTATGGCTGCTGTGTCATTAAAAGATAAGATTCCCCCGCAGAATCTGGATGCTGAAAAAGCTGCTCTTGGGGCGATGTTGTTGGATATTGATGCAGTAGCCGCTGTTACCGGGCTTTTGCAGCCTTCTGATTTTTATTCAATCCAACACCAGTATATTTATAAAGCAATTCTTTCGATATCTGACAGCAACCAGACGCCGGATATAATTTCCCTTACAGATGAATTAAGAAAAAATAATCTTTTGGAAGCTTCCGGAGGCCCCGGGTATATTGCTTCTTTACCAGAGATGGTTCCTTCGTCGGCAAATGTTAGGTACTATGCAGAGCTTATTAAGAATACTTCTGTAAGGCGTAGTCTGATTAAGACGGCCGGTGAAATAGTTAGTCTGACCCACGATGAATCGATAGACAACAATACCATTCTTGATACAGCCCAAAAACAGATTTTTGCTCTTTCCGAAGCAGTCCAGGTTTCCTCTGTGATGTCATTGCAAGAGATAATTCCTGAAGCTGTTGATAATATAGAGATGCTGTTCAGGAATAAAGGGGAGTTAAGCGGAATACCTTCCGGTCTGTCCCTTTTGGATGAGAAAACAAGTGGATTTCATTCTTCTGAACTTATAATTATTGGCGCCCGTCCTTCAATAGGAAAAACCGCATTGGCAATTTCAATGGCGGTAAATATCAGCATAGTTCAGAAGCGTCCCTCTGCTTTTTTTTCGTTGGAAATGCCAAGATTGGATTTGGTTAAGCGTATTATTTCCATACAGTCTTCAGTTCCTCTGGCTAATTTAAGGACAGGAAGACTTACAGCGTCTCAACTGAAAAGGATGATGGATGCTAATTCAAAATTGTTTGAGGCACCTCTTTATATTGTTGATACACCTTATATGAGACTAAATGATTTAAAGACTCTTGCACGGCAGTGTAAAATGCAAAATAAAGTTGAAATAATTTTTATCGATTATATTGGCCTTATTTCAAATGAAAATGCTCTTCTTCCAAGGCATGAGCAGGTTGCTGAAATCTCCCGCTCTTTAAAAGGTCTGGCCAGAGAATTAAAAATACCCATTGTGGTCCTTTCCCAGGTTAAGCGGGAGGTTGAAGGCGGTAAGCCAACCCTTGCTGATTTAAGGGAGTCCGGCTCTCTAGAGCAAGATGCTGATGTGGTAATGATGATGCACAGAAGCAGGACCGACGATGAGGGAAAAGGTGTAATCCCGACTGAATTGATAATAGCAAAGCAACGCAATGGCCCATTGGGGACAATTCCGCTCAATTTTGTAACTTCAACTACAAAATATGAGCAGAATTCCAATGATTCAGCAGACAGAAATTAATTCCTTTCTATCTGCCAGTTCAAATCCTTTCCAAGCCGGAACAAGGATATTTGTTTCAGTGTTCTTTTGCTATAATAGGATATTGTACCGTCAAAATTCAACGAAATCAGATAATCTTTTCCGTCGATTAGTTTTTGTGGTAATGTGTTCTTAGTGTCCAAAAGCACCTGCCTGTTTAACTTTCTGTTTATACCTATAACATTTGTTTTACCAAGATTTGTGTATATTACACCGTCAATAACAGAAATAAAAGCAGTTGTATTTTCATCGGGATAATTTGCCAGGCTCGTTTTTTTATTTGTTGAATAATTGAATCTGATCAGTTCGGTGGAAGCGGCTCCGTTTTGCGATGTGACCAAAAGTCCGTAACTTTCGTTGTCCTCAGGTGCCGTTAGGTTGTAAAGCATTATACCGTCTACCTGCTGTATCGGTACAATTTCACCTGTCTTAATTGATATTTTTATTAAAGGCGGGTTTGACTCAGAAGTTGATGTTTTAGATACATAAATTGTGTCTTTATCGTAAAAAACAGCTCCTGTTAATCCCACTCCTCCGGAATAATCAAATAATTCGGTTCCTTCGTTTGTTGTGATGCTCAAAACACTTCCCTTATCAATTACCGAAATAAGATTGTCGTAAACAGATACTGCCGTAATATCACTGGGAGACTCACCTAACTGAATTGAATTGTTCAATCCGTCAGTATATTGCAGGTTGTTTTCATTCCAAAGAATGTACCCGTCTAAAAAAGAAACGCAGTGTTCGAATTCTCTGTTGTCGGATAATTTGACGGGACTTTCAAGGGGAGAGAGCAATTTGTATATTCCGTCTTCTGTTACTACTATAGAGTTGCCGCTGCCGTCATTTAATTCACAAATATCCATAATTTTTATTATGGAATTTTCTCCAAGAAGGGCAAGAACCGGTTCTTCCTGATTTGCCGGCATACTGAAAATCCTGCTGTCTCCTGTAGAGATTAAGTAGTAATTGTCCTTTATTTTTACATCGGTTATTTTAAAATTATCAGTTGTAGTAATATCAAAAAGATCCTGACTGTAATTTTTGATTTTTAAATTATTTCCCTTTTGAATGAAAATTGTAGGTTCCACATCTTTTGCAGTTGCAGCAATAGCTACTGAAGTATTTTCATCTTCTTCCGGCAGTCTCAGTGAATTAACCTGTTTGCCGTTTGTCATATCTACAGTAATGCAGGCGCCGTCTACAATACCTGATAATAAAAGATTGTTTTTGTGAATTACAGGTTTTTTTAAATCTGATATTGTTGAGAATTTATGTTTTACTTCACCTGATTTTAAATCATAATAACTTATACTTCCGGTTGATGAATAAGTTGCCAGGGTTGTGTCCGTTGCTCCTGTCAAAGCAAAGGAAACAAGAGAACCGGGATTTTCAAGGAGCTGTTTTTGTTCGCCTGTTTTTGAATCAAAGAAATTCAAACTGTTTATAGATTCCGTACCGACCATAAGGTAATTGCCTTTTGTTGAAAAACTTAAAAAAACAATCCGGTCTGTAAAACGTTTTGCATATAATCTTTTTTTCTGATTCCAGTCCCAGACACTTACACGGTGAAGTGAAAAACCGTCTGTTTCGTATACAGCTATATATCTTAATGAACTGTTATAGGTAATCTTTTTTACCGGTATATCAGAAACTTGTAATCTCTCGTTTTTATTTCCCTGCCAAAGTACAACGCTTCCGTCATCACCACAACTAAAAAAAGAAATATTAGTCAACATAAAGACTTCGTTTACGCTGCCAATGTGGGAATGTGAAACTCCAAATAGATTTAAGGTTAAAAAAAGTAAAATTAAAGTTATTTTATTCTTCATCAGTATCCTCATCAAATGAAATGTTATTTACCGATATGTAACCGTTAACAGTAAAAGAACCATAATAATCGGGGTTTTCCCCGGATTTGATTTTTAAATCTTCCTCTTTATACAGACTGAACGGAATCATCGCTTTTGCAACTTCTTTTTCTTTGAGTCCGTGTATATAAAATTCAAGATTTTTTGTATTCCCGTTCATGACAACCGAGTTAAAGAAAATTACCGGTTTTTTATCGGGAAGGGAAGAGGCGGCTTTCTCCAGTAACAGGAGTTTAAGTGATTCAATTGTAAGGACAGACAAATCATTTTCTATTACGGTAATTCTTTCAAGCAGTTCCTGAAAACCAATTACCACAGAATCATTTTTCTCATTCTTCACCGCTCCATTGATGAATCCCATTCTATCCCGCTCAGGTATTAACATGATGGTATTATTATTTCCTGGTATTTTACTCCATTTTATCCTGGTCTTAAACTCCAGTGGAAGGGTTAACCCGCATTCCGGACACCGGTAAGTTAAAAAATTTCCGTTCTTGATTTCTTCAAGGACACTATTATCCTGATCAATGTCAGACAGCTCAGGAATTTCCACCTCAAATTCATTGTCACATCTGCATGTGATTTTCTCTTTCATATTACCTCCTATTTTACAAAAAAACTTATATCCATCCAAAATGCAAATATAATCAACATTAAAATAATTACTGCTCCAACAGTCTGAAAATAATACATGAATTTTGGTTTGATTCTTTTTCTTGATATTAATTCAATAAGGGATAACAAAACAAGACCGCCGTCTAATACAGGAATCGGAAGCAGATTCATAATGAAAAGTGAAATATTGATTATAGCAAGAAAATTCATAAGGACGAGTATTCCTTGGGATATACCGGCAGAAAATCCTGCGCTGGTAACTTCTCCCAGCATGTAGGTTATTCTTAAGGGACCGGATACGGCTTTTGTAATATCAATTCCTTTAAAAAGCAGACCAAAGCTCTTTATTGTTAACGCTGTCATTTGAATTGTACCTTTTATCCCTTTATAAATGGAGTCAAAAAATCCTTGGGATTTTTCGGTTACAGCAATATATTCCCATGTTATACCGATTTTTCTTTCTCCGGAAGAATCAAAATTTATTGTTGTATCTTTTTCTGAATTCCCGGCAGTAAGGTATTTTATTTTCAAAGAATCTATATCAGGGTTTCCTATAATTTTATTGATCTGGAGCGTATTTTCTACCGGAATACCGTTTATTTCAATAATTTTATCACCGGTCTTTAATCCGGATTTCATTGCTTTGCTATCATGTCCGACATCCCTGATTACAGGCTTTATGTATGGATAAACACCTATTTCCCCTGTTCCGGTTTCCGGGTTTAGTTTTGGAATGAGTGTTAATTCCATTGCCTGACCGTTCCTTTCAATTTCCAGTTTCAACTCTTTTCCAGGATTTATTGAAATAAATTTTGTAATCTCATCAAAATTGGAAACATTTTTCCCGTCAATTTTTTTTATTATATCACCGGTTTTAAGACCGGAAGTTTCTGCAGGGAAATTTTCATATTGAGAATCATATTCTGATGCAAGAATAACCTGGGCGGGGGTCGTATAGTAAGTGTAGGGTATTGAAGAATAGATTACCAGGGCTATTGCTGCAAAAAGTAAATTAAATAAGGGACCTGCAACGGCTATAAGGATTCTTTTCATGGGGTTAACTGAATACAGACTGCCTTCTTCCAAAGGAATTTCAGGAAGATTTTCTTCCAATGCCTTTTGATAGGCAGTTTCCCCTTCCATTCCACAATATCCTCCAAGGGGGATAGCAGAAAGCCTGTATTCAGTGGTTCCGATTTTTTTCCTTAAAAGGACCGGCCCCCAACCGATTGAGAAACTCAAAACCTTTACCTTGAAAATCTTTGCAGCCGTAAAATGCCCCAATTCATGGATAAAAACAACAATACCTAAACCTAATATTCCTAAAATTATTTTTAAAAGCAAATCATACCTCTGTTTTACTGATTATCCGGCGTGAAATTTCTTTACATTGGATGTTGCAGTCTTCTACCGACTCATAGCTGTCAGGAACACCATTCCAGTCCTTTTGAAGACATTCCTCAACAATCCGTGAAATTTCACCGAATGTAATTTTTCCCTGTATAAAACTTTCAACTGCGATTTCGTTTGCCCCGTTATATACTACAGGATAAAAACCGCCTTTTTTTATTGTTTCATAAGCTAAAGGTAACATCCTGAAAACATCAGACCTTGGAGGCTCAAAAGAGATGGTTAAAAAACTTGAAAAGTCAAAAGGTCTAAATCCGGAATTTACACAATACGGATAGGACAGGGCTTGGGCTATTGGATGTGCCATATCCGGCTGCGAAAGCTGGGCATAAACAGAATTATCTATAAGCTCAACCATTGAATGTACCAGACTTTGGGGATGAACAGTAACCGTTATTTTGTCCGGTGAAATATCGAAAAGCTGCCATGCTTCTATAACTTCAAGCCCTTTATTTGCCATAGTAGCAGAATCAACCGTTATTTTCCGTCCCATGCTCCAGGTAGGGTGCTTCAAAGCATCTGATAGTTTTGCAGTCATTATTTTATTTTTTTCCCATGTTCTGAAGGGGCCTCCCGAAGCAGTTAAAATAATACGGGATATAATCGGCTCATTAAATTCTGAAAAACATTTCTTTAGTGAAGTAATTAAAAAAAACACCGCTGAATGCTCGGAATCCACCGGTATAATACAGCAATGGTTTTTTTTTGCAGTTTTTTTTATTAAATCGCCGGCCATAACCATTGTTTCTTTATTTGCCAAAGCCAGGTTAATTCCGTTTTCAAGAACTTTTACAGAGGCAAACAATCCGGGAGAACCGGCGATACCGTTAATACAAATCTCTGCTCCGGAATTTTGTATAAACTCCTCCAAACCTGTTTTCCCGAAAAACCAGTTTGAATCGGGTTTAAATGGTAGATCATCCTTTGTAAGTCCGGTAAGACAAAACATTGCACCGGGATACTGTGCATTAAGTTCCTGTAGTTTCTTATAATCCTTATTGGCAGAAAAACCAACCGGAGTGTAAAGGTCTTTTTTTTCTGAAATTACCCTCAAAGTACTGGCACCTATTGAGCCAGTTGCTCCCAGAACCAAAACTTTTTTCATTACTTAATTTATACCCCAAAGAAAAACAAAAAAGAATAAAAAAAGACAGGACAGGCAAAACTCAGGGAGTCGATGGAATCCAACAACCCACCTCTGCCTGGAATTAAAAAGCCGGAGTCTTTTTTGGAACTGTTGCGTTTTTCTGCGGATTCATACAAGTCACCGACAATGGATGCTGTTGCAACCAAAAAGCCCGTAATTACCAGTTTCAAAATAGGATGGGAAGTTGAATTAAAAAAATCAGGGATAACAAAATACCCCACTATTCCCGTCGCAATGGAACCCAAGTATCCGCCTATAAAACCTGCAATGCTTTTGTTCGGACTTGCCCGGACAATACCTGCATTGTTTCTTCCGAGGAGAACACCCAAGAGCCATGCACAGGAATCACATGCAAAAACCATAACAAATAATATTGCCAGAATCTGTAATGAATAATTCCAGGTTGTTAGTATCGAAAGGTATGCAAGGAAGAATCCTGGGTACAATGAAAAAAATATGGAGGAAACTGATCTTTGGATACAATGCTCAAAATTTTCACTCTTATTAAAGAAAATTTCTGCAAAGGCCGATATAAAAAAAACTAAAAATAATATACTCGGAATAATATCAAAAAAAGTGAAGGGAAGGATAACACCAAGTCCATCAAGGACTGAGCATATTGCACCGGCTAATGGTATCAAAACAGCATAAATAGAAGTCAGCACAGGATTTTGTATTTGAATCCTGGACGATAAGACAGATCGAAGCTCAAGGCTTCCCAATAAGCTTGCAACAACTACTGCTATATTTAAAAATGGTTGGTTGTATTCAGGTAACAATATAACCAAAAGTAAAACCGCAGGAACACCCACGAGAAAAACCAATAGTCTCTGTAAGATTTTATTAATTTTCATTCGGTAACTCCCCCGTATCTTCTTTCCCTGCCGTTAAAATCCCTTATGGCTTCATACAGGTCTTCTGCCTGCCAGTCCGGCCAGAGTTTATCGCTGAAAAATAATTCACTGTAGGCGGACTGCCAAAGCAAAAAGTTGCTTATTCTTCTTTCCCCGCCTGTCCTGATTATTAAATCAGGAAAAGGAATTGAATTATTGTCCAAATAACTACTGAACTTTTCTTCTGTCAGGTTGTCAATTACATCAGAGGGTATTTTTTTTATCGCCCGTATAATCTCATCCCGTCCGCCATAATTGAGTGCCAGGATAACGGTCATTCCGGAAAAAGATTCCGTATCCTGTTCTGCCAGTCTTATTTCTTCCCGGACATCACCGGGAAGCATTTTTAAATCCCCCGTATGGAGAACTTTGATTCCATTTTCCTTATAGAAATCGTATTCATTACGCAGATGATTTTTTATAAGCCCCATCAGAAAACCCACTTCTTCCTTCGTCCTCTTCCAGTTTTCAGTCGAAAAAGTATAAAGTGTTACAAAGGATATTCCGGCACTCCGGGCTGCCTTAATAATCCTTTTGGCAGCTTCCAAGCCTTCCTTATGACCGGCAGTACGGCTTTTTCCCTGTTTTACAGCCCACCGACCGTTACCGTCCATTATTATTCCTATGTGCTTTGGACCCCTTAAAACATCTGCCATGTTGAGTTGTCAGCCCTCCATGATTTCCTTTTCTTTTTCTTCAAGAATTTTATTTATACTCTGTATATAAGAATCTGTGATTTTCTGAAGCTTATCTTCGGACTTCGTTAAGTCATCTTCTGTCAAAGCCCCTTCTTTCTCGAGCTTTTTCATCTCATCATTTCCATCACGCCTTATATTCCTGATTGCAACTCTGCTTTGTTCCGCAACAGTTTTAGCCTGTTTGGCAAGTTCCTTTCTGCGTTCTTCTGTTAATGGAGGAATTGCAATCCTTATAACCTTTCCGTCATTGGACGGGTTTAGCGAAAGCTCAGATTTTTGAATGGCTTTCTCTATTTCTCCTATCAATGATTTGTCCCAAGGCTGTATCACAACAAGCCTGGCCTCTGGTATCGAAATGTTTGCCACTTGTGAAAGAGGACTCTTATCACCATAATAATCTACTCTGATTTTATCAAAGAGGGCAGCAGAAGCCCGTCCTGTTCTTATTCCATTGAAATCATCTTTCAAAGCTGCAATTGTTTTTTTCATCCTTTCTTCGCAGGAATTCGTTACATCTGACACTGTAAACCTCGTTTAAAAAATGGGATTGTGATATCACATTTTATCACAACCCCACGTTTATTTATACTGATTTTATAATCCCAACTGATAGAAAATAACTTTTTTTACAGCAAGCTTAGTGCCGGCTTCTTTTCCTATCTCATCCAGCTTTTTAGCTACCGTAACTTTGTCATCCTTTACGAAGGGCTGATCCATAAAACAGATTTCTGCAAGATGTTTTTTTATCTTACCTTGTACAATACCGGCCTTAACCTGTTCCGGTTTGTCCATGTCCGCAACCTGTTTCATAAATATTTCTTTCTGTTCGTTTATGTAGTCCTCACTGACCTGATCCTGAGTTACATACAGCGGTGTAAACGCAACATAGTGCAAACAACAATCATAGGCAAAGTCCTTTACTTTCTGGTTGTTTACTGCGTCTTTGTTCTCGGCCGTAAGTACTACCAGAACGCCGCTTTTTGCATCTGAATGGATGTACTTTGCACAATAATCATTTTCAGCCAGTTCAACAGCATCCAGTCTCCTGATTGTCATGTTTTCACGAATTCTCGTAGCCAGTTCTTTCATCATATCTGAAAGCTCATCTGTAACCTTATCGGCTTTTGTTTCAATGGCTTTTTCTACGATTGCATCCCCCAGCGCAATAAAGTCAGTATTTTTGGCTACAAAGTCCGTTTCACAGGTGATTTCACAGATTACTGCCCTGTTCCCCTCAACTTTTGCTACAATACGTCCCTCTGAAGTTACTCTGTCAGCCCTTTTTTCCAAGGCTGCAAGACCCTTTTCTTTAAGGATTTTCTCTGCGGCAGCAGCATCTCCGCCAGCTTCCACCAGAGCTTTTTTACATTCCATCATTCCGGCACCGGTTTTTTCCCTCAGTGCCTTTACATCTGAAGCTTTAATTTCCATTACTGTAATTTCTCCCAAGCCTATTCATATAACTTGTCTTCATCAACAAGGTCTGTTGTTTCTTCTTCTTCAGTTTCTTCTTTTTCTTCCGGAGTATAGTTTGAATAGTCAACTATTTCTTCCTCATCCCTGGGCTGGGCTGCATCTGAAGATTCTTCGAATTCTTCTTCATCCTGAAGAGTCTCAATAATCTTAAGTCCCGTAGAATCATTTCCTGCTTCAATAACAGCATTGGCAATAATCTGTGTAAAGAGAGAAATGGCCCTTATTGCATCATCATTTCCTGGTATGGGGTAGGTGATTCCATTCGGATTGCAGTTTGTATCAACTACAGCAACAACCGGAATTCCCATTCTGTTTGCTTCGGCAACAGCTATGGCTTCATTCCTTGTGTCAACAATAAAAATAATTCCGGGCAGTTCTTTCATCTCTTTGATACCGCCAAGATTCTTTTCCAGCTTTGATTTTTCTTTTTGAATGGAAGCTATTTCTTTCTTTGTTAGACTGTCAAAAGTTCCGTCAGATTCCATTTTCTCAAGTTTCTTGAGACGGATGAGGGATTTTTTGATTGTTGAAAAGTTTGTAAGCATTCCGCCTAACCAGCGGTTGTTTACATAGTACATACCACAGCGTTCTGCTTCCTTTGCGATTGTCTGCTGTGCCTGTTTTTTTGTACCTACAAAGAGTACTGATTTTCCGGAGGAAACCACCTTCCTTACAGCCTCGTAGGCTTCCTTAATTGACAGAATTGTCTTCTGCAAATCAATAATGTGAATCCCGTTCCTTTCAGCGAAGATATACTTCTTCATACGGGGATCCCAACGTTTTACCTGATGTCCAAAGTGCACTCCGGACTCAAGCAGACTCTTCATGGTTACTACTGCCATGAAACACTCCTTCCCGGGGATTAAGATAATCCCAGCCTTCTCTAAATCTCACCCGAATAAACCAGGCGGAAAATATGCAGGGTTAATTGAACAAATAACCCTGCTCCTTGAGCATAACATAAATGTCCCTTATTGACAATCCCATAATGGATGTATATGAACCTTTTATTTCTTTTATAAACTTGGAAGCTTCCCCCTGAATCCGGTAACCACCTGCAGCACCCTGCCATTCTCCTATATCAAGGTATGCTTCAATTTCGTCTTGTGATAGAGCGTCAAAGGTTACTTGATTTTCACGGATGCTTGTTGTCAGCTCATGGTTTTTTGAACTCCAAAGGGCAATGGCGGTTATTACAGTGTGGGTGTTTCCGGAAAAACCGGAAATCATTTCTTTCGCTTCCTCCCTTGTTGCCGGTTTTCCGTACAACTTGTTGTTGTAAAGAATCATTGTATCGGCACCGAGTATCCAGGGAACATTAACATCAGAAGTAGCCTTGATTATATTCTTGACCTTTTTTATCGCAAATTTTTCTATCTGCTCTGTAAAACTCAGCTCCGGTTCAAATTCCTCGGGTGAATTATCCGGCATTACAGTGAAGGGTATTCCCATTTTTTTTAATATTTCCTGCCTTCTGGGAGAGCCAGAGGCTAAAACAATAGGTTCCATATATTTTTTTTTCTCCTCATAAATCTGTTTTTACATAGCTGAACTTAAAGTACCGTTCATTGTGGTTTATATCCGTTTGTACAGGACAACACCGGCAATAAATCCTATAAGGCTGCCGGGATTAAACCTGAAATACAAGGCCACAACCCCCAAATCAAATCCCAGTGGACTGGTCGTTAAAGAAACAGAACTTCCGGTTACGGAAGTCAAAATCAATTCCAAAATTTTCCAAAAAATCGTACCTGTAAAAAGTGTCAAAAATGTCAATAAGAGAAAACCAGGTATCCCTTTCTTTGTGATTTTCATAATAATCCTGTTTTCATTGAATACCCGCCCCATACAGCCAATCCTGTTTTAAAACAAGTGTTGACAAAAAAGCGAGCTTGTTAGATAATCAGAAACCAAGGGAGATTAGCTCATTTGGATAGAGCGTTGCCCTCCGGAGGCAGAGGCGGTGGGTTCGAATCCCGCATCTCCCGTTCCGTTGAATGTCCTGCATAAAGCAGGACATTTTTTTATCTAGAAGTGGCTTTTGCAGTTTTCTTGCTTATGGACTCAAGAACCTGAAAAGCTTTTTCCCTCACAGGTGTAACATACTGATAGTTATTTCCAATCGTAATTATAACCTGTAACATAGAAGTCGCATCCTGAACTGTTGGAGCAAGTTTTTCAAAGGCATCGAGAATTTCGAGGGCCATAGAGCTTGTGGGATTAATAATGTTGAATTTCCTTCCTATCCAGGCAATCATTTCCGTTGTCTCGTCATTATTGTTTATTCCCATGTTTCCCAAAGCCCTGATTGCCTCTGTAGCGACCATCGGCTCATTTTCTGAATTAAGAACCTCTATCAAGGTGTCTTTTGCTTCTTCGGTTCCAAGTCTGCCAAGTGCTTCACAGGCTCTGGCCCGGACATCCGGATAGTTGTTAACCACACGGTTTCCTTCCCTGGCTACAGTACTAATCCCCTCCAAGGCAAGGTTTTTCAAGGCTTCATGCATCTCTGCAGAAGTATCCCCCCTGTCCAATGCGTTGTTTATATACTGAAGGGCAACCATTTTGTTATCCCTCCCGTCTGAATCAGCCAGTTCCTTGATAATCATGTTCTCAAAAGACTGAAGGTATGCATCTTCAACGGAAATTTCCGAATCATCCGCAGGAACCTCGGAATTTTGAGCAAAAAGAGCCCCCGATAACAGGCTCAAAGAAACCAACAAAGCTGTTATGTGTTTTCCACACATCTAAACCTCCTGAAACATATCCATTCAATATGTTAATCTTTAAATCTTGTCAGGTGAAAACATTCACCAAAAAATATCACTTAATTATCCAGTACCAGTTTCCATTTCCCGTCAAATTTTTCCAGATTATAGATAATCAGGGATTTTCCGGGTTCCTTTTGGATAACCTTAACCCTTGTTGGGGTAATGTATGTAATGTCGTCTACCCGGCACTTTTGCCTGGAGAGGACGAAAACATAATTGAAATAATCTTTTAAATTTTTCAGCTGGAGGTTTTTTACTGGCAGGCGGGATGTCTGTGCTTTAAGGACATCCGGATTTGAGTAAAATTCCCTGTATTCGTCCGAAAGATATCCAAGCCATCTGTTATAATCCTTTGACGAAGTTATTGCATTAAGCACTTCCACCAAAGCTTCGATTTCTGATTTTTCAGTCTCGTACTGCTCCCTGGAAATAGTACTCGGGTCAAAATAGCCTTCGCTCTGGATGGGGACACCCGGTTCTTCCGCTTTTAATTCAGCGGGTGGTGTCACTTCAGCCTGTTCCTGATTCCCGGTATCCGGTGTGGATTTGCAGGAAAACAAAGGAAACACGATAATAAGTAATAAAGCCGGTAAAAAGCGTAGTTTATTCATATCCACATTCTAATCCTATATGTAAAAAAGGTCAAATAACTTTTTTATGATAGTTGTTTTTTGTACAATTAATTTGTATTGACCCGAATAAAAAAGTTTTTTATCATTACCGCGTTATGGTAAAGGCAATTTTCCCAGGGTCTTTTGACCCACCGACAAACGGGCATCTGAATGTAATTGAAAGGGCCAGGCGGATTTACAATGAAGTGTTTGTGGTTGTGGCAACCAACAGCGAAAAAAAGACAATGTTCACCCCGGAAGAGCGTTATGACATGCTTTGCGAAATGGTTAAGGACTGGAAAAATGTTTCTGTCCGGCTTTGTGATACCCTGGTGGTGGAGTATGCAAAGCAGGTCGGGGCTTCGGTTTTAATCCGGGGGTTGAGGAATATTGACGATTTTTCTTACGAATTTGATTTGTCCATGATGAATAAGACTTTGAATCCTGATGTTGAGACTGTATTTATGCCAACTGATCCTAAGTATTTTGTCTTGAGATCCAGTGCTATTAAGGAACTTGCTGCATACGGAGGCGATATTTCCTCCATGGTTCCGGGGGTTGTAGCTGAGGCAGTAAAGAAAAAATTTTCATCCGGAATCCGGTAGGGAAAACCTGTTACTTGATTTTTTTTTGAATTAGTCATAAACTACCGTACAATATTTATGAGAAAACTTGGTTTTTGACAAAAAACGGAAAAATGTTCAAAAAATCCTTGACTTTTTCATATTGATGTGAAAAAATGTCTACAACATGGGGCAGTAATCGCAAGATGATGTTCCTGTTGTGTACTACCTATTTTATAATAAGAGAGGTTATATATGGCTGTACCAAGAGCGAAAACATCTAAAGCCCGCACTCGCCGCAGAAGGGGAATAAATATGCGTCTCGCAGCTCCCAGTCTCGTGGAATGTGCCAATTGTGGAAACTTGATTTTGCAGCATCGTGTTTGCCCTAAGTGTGGTTTTTACCGTGGCAGACAGGTAATTGCCCCTGCAAGTAATGCTTAAGGAGAGTTTTTATGGACGAATTGTTTGAAAAAATCCAAAAGCTTATTGCTGATAAGCTGGAGATTGATGCAGATAAGGTAACTCTTGATGCATCTTTTAGGCAGGATTTGGGAGCTGACAGTCTCGATACTTATGAGCTTGTTTATGCTATCGAAGAAGAGATGGGTGTCAGCATTCCTGATGAAAAAGCCAATGAATTTGAAACCGTCAGGGATGCTTACGAGTTCATTAAGTCACAGAAATAATTGGTTTTATTTGTGTGAAAAAGCAGCTGTCTGCAATGGCGGCTGCTTTTTTTTTAGAAAAAAGGCAGGCATTAAATGTTGGAAGAAGAACTGGATAAGATTTGTCTTGATGAAACCAGAAAAAATCTTCTGAATAAGTTTCAGGGTGATTTTGGAATCGTTTTTTCAGATTTAAGACTCCTTCACCTGGCTTTTGTCCACCGTTCCTGCGGTCTTAAATTTAAAAGTTGTAACCTGAACAATGAAAGACTTGAATTCCTGGGGGATTCCATTTTAGGTGCAGTTTGTGCTTCCAGAATTTTTATGATTTTTCCTGACAAAGCAGAGGGTGACCTGGCAAAAATAAAATCTGCAGTTGTGTCCGAACCGGTTCTGAATGAGGTTGCTTTAAAGTATGGTTTTGACAAACTGTTGGTATTAGGGAAAGGGGAAGAGAATACGGGAGGCAGATTCAAAAAAGCCATCCTTGCTGACTGCGTTGAAGCCTTTATTGGTGCTGTTTTCATTGACAAAGGTTTTGAAGCCTGCGAAAAAGTTATACTTTCTTTTCTTGATCAACATATAAAAAATTATCTTACCGGAACCGAAGCCCGTGATTATAAAAGTGAGCTTCAGGTTTTGGAACAAAAAAAATACGGCCTTTGTCCCCGTTATATTACCACGTCTGTGGAAGGGCCTGACCATGACAGGGTGTTTTGGGTTAAGGTTGTTTTGGGTGGTGGCAGGGAAATCGGTCCTGTATCCGGTAAATCCAAGAAAAATGCCGAGCAAATGGCTGCAAAAATGGCTTTGGAGTCATAAAAACATTTTCAAATGAAATTGTTAAAAATTTAATATTTGCCAGGTTCTTACCAGGATAGATATTTTCAGTTTCCGGCTTTTGAATCTCGTATAACGAGAGGGCTGTTATTTCTCCATAATGAGTACAAGCGGATTTAAACCTGACCAGGGGAGCCTATGGCTTTTTGCCCTGGAAATTACAGGGAAACTAATGTTGCTAAATCCGGTGTTGACACCTTTTTCTGTTGTTTTATTGATTCTGCAGCAACGGTTTTTTTAAGGAGAAGGCAAGATAAAAAACTGCAGTTTTTACAATAATAATAAATATGTATTATAAAGTATACATATTTTTAACTTATAGTGTATTTTTTGTATATATTTTTAGACAGGTTAAGAAGTTTTTCTTTTGTATTCATTCCTGGATCTTCCAAAACTGTATCGAGTAGTTCCTTGAGAATGATTCCCATATGTTTTCCAGGTGGTATTCCATTTTCCTGCAAGTCCCTTCCTGAAACTGCCAAATCCTTTATTCCCAAGGCCTGTTCCCGTTCCATTTCTTTCCTTATCCTCTTCCGGAATTCCCCTGTTAAATCTGTATTAGGGTATAGTCCGGCTAAGCCGTAACTGTCCCCCAGCCGTAATTCAAACAAATCCTCCAGAATCATTTCCAGGGTTCGGGGGTTTTCATTATTTTCCCTTGTTTCCTCCTTTATTCCTGATAAAAATCTTCTTACCGCACTGTCTTTCCATCTGCTCTCATAATGAAACATATGTTTTTTAATCAGGAAACATACATCTTTAATTAAAATTTTAGGAAAATGTAACCGGTTTAAAATATTTTCGGTAATCTTTGCGGATATTTTTTCATGATTGTAAAACGTTGCATTTTGAAATTCATCAGTTTTCTTAGCATCCGGTTTCCCTACATCGTGAAACAATGCTGCCAACCTTACTGTAAGGCTTCGGGAAGAAACTCCGTCTACCGAATAATAAAGGTGGTCCAAAACATCAAACCTGTGCATTCCTTTTTGTGTTACATTCCTGCATTTTGTAAGTTCAGGTATTATTAATTCTAAAATCCCGGTTGTTTCCATAAGCCTCAGTCCTACCGAGGGTTTTTCTGCCATAAGAATTTTTGTAAACTCATCCCTGATTCTTTCAGAGGCCACTTTTTTTACCATGTTTTTTTCGGTATAGAGTGAATTCATTGTTGAATCATCGATTTTGAAATTCAATGTTGTTGCAAATCTTATGCACCGCAGGAGTCTGAGACCGTCTTCCCGGAATCTTTCATTAGGGTTTCCTACCGTCCTAATGATTTTTCCCTTTATGTCCCTGATTCCGTGAAAAGGGTCGGTTAATTTTCCGGTAGGAATTTCCGCGGCTATGGCATTTATTGTAAAATCCCTTCTTGACAAATCATCTTCTATGTTGTCGGCAAAGAAAATCCTGTCGGGATGACGGCCGTCTGTATAATTTCCCTCCCCCCGGAAAGTGGTAACCTCTATGTGGAGACCTTTAAATACAACTGTCACTGTACCGTGTTGTATTCCTGTGGGAATTGTCCTTTTGAACAGTTTTTGAACTTCTTCCGGGTGTGCATTTGTGGCGGCATCCCAGTCGTAAGGTTTCTTTTTCATTATGGAATCCCTTACACCGCCGCCTACCAGGTAAATTTTAAAATCGTTTTGGTTGAATACTTGCCCAAACTCGGTTATTTTTTCCGGAATTTTTATTTTCATGGGGGTAATATACAATATTTCTTTGTTTTATGATATACATCAGATATGAAGAAAGGGATTTTGTTTACAGGCGGGTTGCAGCCTGATTTTAAAATAGCCCTGGAATATATTATTCCCTGTGATTTTATTTGCGGGGCAGATTCAGGTATTACCGTTGCACAAGAAAACGGTTTTTGTCCCGATGTCCTGGTTGGTGATATGGACAGCATCAGTGACAAATCAATTCTCATAAAATATCCTCCGGAAAAAATTCATATTTACCCCCGGAACAAGGATTTTACAGATACAGAACTTGGTATAATGGAGCTGGAAAAGGCAGGGTGTGACTATACTGTCCTTGTTGGAGGTGGAGGAGGAAGGGCTGATCATTTCTTTTATCTCTACGAGTCTTTTTCCGGACGTTTTCATCCTGATTTGTGGATTTGCAGCCAGAATCTTATTTTTTTTGTGAAAGAAAAAGAGAGCTTTTCAGTTTTTCTTCCCGAAGGCTTTTCTCCGGTAAACTTTCCGGTTTCTGTCTTTTATGCGGGGAAAAATACCGGTGATCAGGTTCCTCTATGTTACGGGGAAAATCTAACCTGGCCTGTTGACAATCTTGACTGGGGTAAAGAAGCCAGCATGAGTAACTGTCCTGACGGGAGGGTGTTTTCAATCCGGCCCCAAAGGGGAAACTTTATTTTGGTTCTCCCCTTGGTAAACGGGATAAGATTCTGTTCTTCAAGATTTTAGTTACTGTTTACAGTTTCTGTTCCGGTCTTTTTTTCTGAAAGACTTTCCATAGCCTTAAATGCTGCTTCTGTATCTCCTTTTGCCACAGCAAGAAATTGTATGAGAATAGGGTAATCAGAAAGTACTTTTCCCCATTCTGCAAATCTTTGGATTTCTATCCATTCTTCGGCTGCATACCCGGCATTAAGTTCTGCTGAATTATTTATTATATCCTGTTTCTGTTTCTGGTAATTCAGGTAGGCAGTTTTCCCTGTGTTGTAAAGGTCGAAATCGGGAAATTCCAGTTTATTGACAGTTAAATCCTGTATTTCCAAATCATAAAATCCATTCTTAATAAAAGACTCGCTTTGGCTGAGGAGGAATTTCTGGGAAAGAATGCCGGATGCACCGTTGTTTGTGTTTGAGGTTTTAATTCCTTCATCTATGAGTTCTGCAATGTATTTTTGTCCTGCAAGCTGGAGCCTTGTGTCAATATATTCATCAAGTTGCGGTTGGGTTGTTATATTGTTGCCTGAAACTATTGACGGGAGTAACTCCGGCTTTATTGTACCGGTAATCATTATTTCAACTTCATATTTAAAGTCAGGGGTTCCCTCCAAAAGCATGCTGTAAAGTTCGCCGGAAGGAAGATTTCCCTGGTATTTATACGTTTTTGAGTGGGGGGCGACGGAAAAGTTGTAAACGATTGCGTTTGTCGGTAATAGTTTTTCCCATTTCCAAACGGGTTTTCCGGGGGTAATAACATCCTTATCCCATCCGCTGGTTTTGGATACCATGACTCCGTAATTTCCTTGCGGAATGTGAAACTGGACAAAACCGATAAAAAAACATACTCCGCAAAAAATTAAAATTATAAAAAAACTCACAAAAAATTTTTTCATGGGGAACAAAACCTCCTTGCTTTACTTTATTGTCAATTTTAATAAAATGCAATAAAAAATATTTGAATATACCTTTTGTTTGTGTTATTTAACTGCTTAAGCCGGGGTAAACGCTGTCCGTATTGTTTAATTTTAGAATTTAAGTTACAAAGAGTTATGGATATAAAAGCATATTCAAAACCAGTTGTCCTTTTCTCAAAATTACTTAAAGCTGTGTATCTTGTACTGTTTTTTTTTATAATTCTTTACGGCTATGGCAATTTCCAGGGTTTTTTGGATATGACCCAGAATAACCTTTTGAAGGTGGTTGCCGGAATTTCCCTTGCCTGTTTTTTACTGAGCGCCTGTCTTTTTTTTCTGCTTTTATTTTCCATTTTCAGGTCAATAAATACCGGCATCGTTTTGCGGACAATTTTTACATTTGTTTCCCTGGTGGTTTCCGCTTTTGTAACAGTTCTGGCTTCCGGAATCGTGGTTTTTGCCTCAGGATCCGTCGGTGTTTAGATTTTATTCTGCTTGACTGCTTAAAATGTCCTTTGCCCCTTGTAGGGGCGGATAAACCAATTCTGATTCTTCTGATATTACTGATTTATAATTCTGTTTTATAATCCTATGCCGTTTCTTTTACCGGTTGATTAGATTAACGGCCTCCGTTTTTTCCGGGTTATTAGTAAAAGGAACAGACATTTTCCCCGTTGATTCCAAAAGAATGTTAATAAAAAAACAGCGTGTTACAGGTTTCTGCTTTTTTTTTATAGTTTTTATATTTATCCATATGTACTTTTTAACTTATGGATAAATGTATCTGGTTAATAAAATGTGTTTCCAATTTTATTATTGGATAAGTGAATTTACCCGGTTGCGGTAAAGAATGTTTTTCTTTACCACAAATCAGTACCAGACCTTGTAAAGTTTTGATTGACAATTTTTTTACTTGCTTTGTATGATATTCTGTATGGGATTTATAACTTCTGCTGTCCGGGGGGCAGTGTGCAGTGAAAACACCGAAGAATCTATTATCGAGAATACAGCCGGGCTTTATTCCGTTCTGTTGTCCAAAAATGGAATTCAGGAAGACAGGATAGTTTCTGTTGTTTTTACATTAACCCCCGATTTAAATGTCTGTAATCCGGCAAAGGCTCTCAGGTTGAAGGGTTTTTGTACAAGGGTTCCCTTGTTTTGTTGCCAGGAAGCCTATATCGACGGTATGCTTCCGAAAGTGATAAGGGTTTTGATTACTTGGAATGCAGATGAAAGCTGGCTGAAAAAAAACACAGTCACCCCTGTTTATATGAACGGGGCAGAGGTTCTCCGGCCAGATCTTTCCGGAAAGTGATATGAGTTTGGTTACACCCCGTTGTGTGTGGCAGATAACAAGGGAATATGCGGGCCTTGCAGAAGCCGGTGGAGTAAAAAATGTCGTTTGTTCATTAAGCGAGGTTTTGGCATCAAAAGGTATCAAGGTGTCTGTAGTGATTCCTTTTTATGGTTTCATGAAAAGTCTCAATGCTCTTAATGATATACGGTATTTGTTTTCGGGGGAGATAGAGTCCGGAGGAGAAAAATACAAAACCGGGTTCTACAAAAAGATTATAAATTCGGTGGAAATAATTCTTGTTGATTCAGAGGTTTTTTTAGAAAAAAACGGGGTGTATACTTATACCGAAGAAGATGAATTGCAGAATCCCGAAAATATCAGGGGGACGGGGTTTAAGGATGAAGCCCTTGTTGATGTAATCCACCAAAAGGCAGTGGTTCTCTACCAAAATCTCAGTGGTGAAAGGCCTGATATAATCCAGTGTCATGACGGTTGCACGGCTTTTATTCCGGCTTTGTTTCATTATGATAAAAATCCAGGAGAGGAAAAGTGTTCCTTTATAGTGACAATTCATAATGCGGGGCCCGGGTATCTTCATACGGTTAAGGGGGTGGAAAAGGCAACGGTTCTGACAGGCCTTCCGGAGGAAGTAATAAAAAAAGGTTCAGTAAAGGATGTTGTGTACCCGTACCTGGTTTCAATACCTTACTGTAATTTTTCCACTGTTTCTCCATGGTACGGTAAAGAACTGAGAAAACGTCACAATCCATATTCCAGGGAAATTTCAAAGTTTTTTTTCAAAAAACGTGTTGCCGTGACCGGGATATTAAACGGTCTTGATTATTCAAGATATGTTCCCGGAAACAAGGAAATTTCCCTCTTGCCTTTTTCTTTTTCCCCTCAAAACAGTGATTTCGATGGTAAATATAAATGCCGTGATTATCTTTTGAATTTGATATCCTCCCCCGAAAGAGATAGTTTGATTCCCTCAGGTATAAAATGTTTCGGCAGTATGGAAAAAAGCCAGGACTCTGTTTATTTTGTTTACCATGGCCGGATAGCTTATCAAAAAGGTCTCGATAATCTTATTAAAATAGTCCCAGGCGTTGTAAGAAAAAATGCCGGTGCCAGGTTTATCATAGTGGGACAGGGGGACAGCACCCTTGAAAATGAAAATATAAAACTGGCAGAAAAATTCCCTGGAAAGTTTGTTTATTTTAAGGGATACGAAAGGGGCTTTGTCCGGCTGGTTCTGGCTGCCGGTGACTTCCTGATTCTGCCCAGCAGGTTTGAGCCTTGCGGGCTTGAAGACCTGATCGGTAAAATATACGGCACGATTCCTATTGCTTCCGCTTCCGGGGGGTTGAATAAGATTAAGGACGGCAAGTCCGGTTTTTTAGTAAAAAATTATAAGTCATGGAGAAGTTTTGCCGGAAAAATGTTGTCTTGTGCAAAATGGATGAAGGGTAATCCGGAAGATGTAAAAAAAATGATGAAATATTCCTCTATAGAGGTTTTTGAGGAATATTCCTGGAACACAATTGTTACGGATTGTTACCTTCCGTATTATTCAGAAATACTAAAAAAAAGAGGTGAAACTTCAGTTTCTGATCTTCATAAAACATACAGGTAAAACAGGCTGAGATTTTTTTTCAGCCTTTGTATTTCTTCTGCTTTTCTGCAGGAGTGAATCCGGTTATGGAGGGCTGTTCTGTTTTGCCGTTTCATCCGAGGTAACTGTATTTTGTAAAATTTTCCCGGGCTTTTATTTTTTGTTGCATGGAAAAAAAGAATTTGATTTTGGTAAGTACATCCCGTATTTTATTTACGGGGTTCAACAATCTATGGTGTCGTTCTCCAAAAAAAATGACGGTATACTATTGACCAAAAAAAATATTTCATGTATATTCCGGTTATGCGCTGTTAAGCGTTGTGCCAATTTAGCTCAGCTGGCCAGAGCACGTGATTTGTAATCTCGGGGTCCAGGGTTCGAATCCCTGAGTTGGCTTTTAACAGGGGAGATTCCCGAGCGGTCAAAGGGGGCAGACTGTAAATCTGTTGGCTCCGCCTTCGAAGGTTCGAATCCTTCTCTCCCCATATGCCTTCTTTGCTCTAAGGAAGGCTTTTTTTTTCTTTATCCAGGAGATTTTAGCCGTGGAACCCTTTTATTCCGATGGTCTCAGGTTTTCCTGCCGGCAGTGTTCCGGCTGTTGCCGGGGAGCTCCGGGTTTTGTGTATCTGTCCCGGAGGGATTTGGAGAGTATATGTACTTTCATGAAAGTTTCGCCGGAATTTTTTACAGAACGCTATTGCCGGTGGGTTCCCAAAGGTGGTGTTGAAGTTTTAAGTTTGATTGAAAAGTCAAATAACGATTGTATTTTCTGGGAAGCGGGAAAGGGTTGTGTCATATATCCTGCCAGACCTTTCCAATGCAGTTCATACCCTTTTTGGGCTTCTGTACTTTCTATTGGGGAAAAGTCCTGGCAGGCTTTGGCAGAAGATTGCCCCGGAATCAATTGCGGCAGACTTCATACCAGGGAAGAGATAGAGTCGGTTTTGGAACAGAGAAAACATAATCCCTATATATCCAGAAAAACAGGTGGGATGAATTGAATCCTGGTGGAGGATTACAGGTATGAAAGTTTTGTTTTGGGGAGTGAGAGGTTCGTTTCCGACGCCGCTTAGTGATTTCCAGTTAAAAAGTAAAATTTCGGCTGTCCTCCAAAGGGTAAAACCATGTGATTTGGAAAGTGAAACAACAAGGGAGAAATTTCTGGCCTCACTTCCTTCAAGTCTTTTCGGTTATGTAGGCGGAAATACTCCCTGTGTCGAGTTAAAGGACGATCTGCTTAACAAAAAGAATGAGTATATATTGTTTGATGCAGGGAGTGGAATTGTTGAGTTTGGCAGGAGTTTGAATTTCAGGCTTAATCCCTCAGGTAATGTATTCCACATTTTTATTTCACATTTCCATTGGGATCACATCCATGGGTTGCCTTTTTTTACACCGGGATATAATTCAGGAAACGTCATTCATTTTTACAGCACCAGGAAAGAAATGAAGGAAATTCTGGAAGGCCAGATGGAGGAACCTTATTTTCCTGTAAGTATGTCCGGTGACAGGGGGTTTTCGCCAAAGACTTATTTTCATGTTCTTTCAAAAGACCAGGATGTAGTTTTGGGGAATCTGAAAATCACAAATAAAGAGGTTCATCATCCGGGAGGCTGTACTGCCTACAAAGTGGACGATGGCAGCAGCTCATTCATTTATTCAACGGATACGGAACTTATAGGGGAAAATTTTTCCAATACTGAAGAAAATTCCAGGTTCTACAGAGGTGTTGGCACAATCCTTCTCGATGCCCAGTATACAGAACCTGAAGCCAGGGAGAAAGTAAACTGGGGGCATTCCTCTTTCTCTTCGGCAGTGGATTTTACTTTGAATTGGGGGATAAAAAAGCTTATTCTTTTTCATCATGAACCTATGTACTCTGATTCCAAGTTATACGGTATTTTGCAGTCTGCCCGCTGGTATCTTGAAACTGAAAATAAGAATTTACAAGTTATTCTTGCAGTGGAAAATGCAGAGGTGGACATATGAATAATAATGAAATCATCAATGTGGAAATTAGTCTGATTCAATGTATGGAATTGATTAAGACTATGAGGAAAGAATACAATTCCATGTCTGATAATTTAAAACGGCTTTATAAGCTGTTGGAAGGTAAAGTTACAGGTTACCTTACAATCCATGAAGCCCAGGAGTTTTTTTCAGATGAAAACAAGTAAAATTGCCGTTGTACTCTCAATTATAGTTTTCCTTTTTATTGTGGTTGCCGGCATTCTCGCTTTTTTGAATTCACCGCCTCCTGCATTCAAATCCGGTGTAAGATTCCGGGTGGAAAAAGGGGAAACAGCCTTGGCTGTAGGTAACCGGCTGGAAGAGTCCGGTTTAATCCGGAATTCCGGTTTTTTCTACTTTCTTGTAAGGTTATCAGGCAAAAATGTTAAGGCTGGAAATTATTTTTTCAAGACACCTGTTCCGGCTAAGGAAGTTTTTACAGTCCTTACGGAAGGGCTACAGGAAATCGTGACAGTGACAATTCCCGAAGGGCTGACAGCCCGCAAAACGGCCCTTATTTTAAAAGAAAATGAAGTTATTTCTGACACAGAAGAATTTTATGAATGTATTAAGGATTCTGATTTTTTAAAGGGTTTAGGTATACCGATGGATTCTGCGGAGGGTTTCCTGTTTCCAGAAACATATAATTTTTATAAATTCATGGATTCTTATGATGTTGTTTCCATGATGGTAGGTGAATTTTTCAATGTTCTTAATGAAATAGATTCTTCTGTTGCCGGTAATGCAGACAAACTTAAGGAAACAGTGATTCTTGCCTCGATAATAGAGAGGGAATACCAGATTCCGGAAGAAGCTCCCGTAATTTCCGGCGTTTTCCATAACCGGCTTGAAATTAATATGAGGCTTCAGTCATGTGCTACAGTGGAATATATAATTACTGAAATCTTTAATAAGCCGCACCCGAATTTCCTGACTTATGATGATATAGAAATCGACAACCCTTATAACACCTATGTCAACTGGGGGCTTCCTCCTGGACCTGTTTCAAATCCGGGAAAAGTAGCCCTTTCGGCGGCGCTTAATCCTGATGACAATGATTTTTTGTACTTCAGGTTGGTTGATGTTGATACAGGCAGACACCATTTTTCCAAAAGCCTGACAGAGCATAATAATGCTTCGGAAGAATTTTACCGTTCGGTAAAAAAGTAGGTTGGATGAGCAGAATTTCGAGGGAAACAATAGACGCAGTGGCATCTTCTACGGACATGGTTTCTTTGGTCGGTGAGTATGTCCGGCTGGAACAGAGGGGTAGTGACTGGTGGGGATGCTGTCCTTTTCACGGTGAAAAGACCCCTTCATTCCACGTAATACCTGAAAAAAAGGCTTTTTATTGTTTTGGCTGCGGCAAAGGAGGGGGGGTATTTAATTTCCTTATGGAAATGGAAAAACTTTCTTTCCCCCAAGCTGTGGAATTTCTTGCAAAGAAAAACGGCATAGAGATACACTATGAAGCAGGGTTTGAGCCGGATAGTCAGGAAAAGCAGGACAATACCAAAGAACTTCTCTTGGAGTTGTACAAAAGGGTTGCAGTGAGTTTTAAGTATATTCTTCATGAAAAGGATGAGGGTAAAAAAGCACTGGAATATCTGAAAGAAAGAGGGGTTTCAGATGAGATGGTAGAGACTTTTTCCCTGGGATTTTCGCCTAGAGACAGGTACTGGTTGTTTAAATTCCTCCGCAAAAAAGGCTACAGCAGCGAGTTTTTGGAGAAATCAGGATTATTCTCAAAGAAATATCCCAATGTTGCTTTTTTTTCAGGAAGGCTGATGTTTCCAATACAGGACAGGAGGGGAAATGTAATTGCCTTTGGCGGAAGGATAATCGATGAGGGGGTCGGAAAAAGTCCAAAATATCTTAATTCCGGTGAAATGATTCAGTACCGGAAAGGAGAAACCCTGTTTGCTTTTCATCTTGCAATAAACGGTATCCGGGAAAAAAAGGCTGTCATTCTGTGTGAAGGCTATATGGATGTAATTGCCTACCACCAGGCGGGTATAAATATTGCAGTTGCCCCCTTAGGCACAGCTTTTACTCTGGAGCAGATTAAACTGCTGCGTCCTTTTGCCGGTACAATCTTGTTGTCATTTGATTCAGACGGGGCGGGACAAAAAGCCACATATAAATCTATTTTAATGTGCAGGACCCTGGATTTTGAAGTAAAAATTATACGTTTGACTCAGGGAAAAGACCCTTCGGAAGTTCTTAATAATTTTGGTCCCGAATCATTGAAAAACTGTGTTGAAAGTGCTATAATCGACTTCGATTATTTACTGGACAGGGGCGGGAGCATGTATTCCTGTGATACGGTGCAGGGAAAGGCGGATTTATGCAGATTTATCTTTCCATATGTGCAGGCATTGCCGTCCAGTGTGCAAAAAGAAACGGCATTGGAAAAGCTTTCCCTGGGTATTTCGGTTAGTTACCAGGCTTTATATCAGGATTTTCTTAAGTTCATTAAAGGTGGCGGGAATCCCCGGCTCAATTTCAGTGCAGTTACGGATGGTGGGAATGTAAGGAAAAAATCCGGGAACCCAGGTATTACGGCAGAGCTCAGGGGGTTGCTTGTGGTGGCGGTTAATCTGTCATACTATGAAAAACTCAGGTCTTTGTTGTCACCTGATGACTTTGAGGATGATAATGCCAGGGAATTATTCATAGCGATGGAAGAATGTTATAGGGAGGATACTTTATCATATAACAGCCTTCTTAACCACTGCAAAAAACAAGAAGTGACGGACGCTTTGGTACTTGCTGCGGCAGGAGGGGAGTTTAGTAATCCTGATTTGATTCCGAAAATAATAGACGACGTGGTTAATCTTGTAAAAAAGAACAGCTTAAAAAAACAGCGGGGAAAACTCCTCCAGGAAATAAAGAAATTAAATACCGGTAACGAAAATACCAAGGCCATAGAGGACTTAATGGCCGAGATAAAAAATATAGACTTTCAATTAAAGGCCAGGGAAAGGGAATAATGACTGAACTAGAACAGAATCCTGCTATCGTGAAGCTTCTTGAATACTGCGAAAAAAAGGCAGTTATTACCTGGGAAGAAGTTAATGACATCCTTCCTGAAGAACTTATCGGGGGTGACAATATCGAAAAGGTTTTGTCCCTGTTGGTAAAACATAACATTCAGATCCAGGAAGAAGACACCCTTCTGGATGATGAAGATGAGGAAACGGAAGAAATGGAGGATTCCGGGGATGGTGATGATAGTGACTCAGATATAGAAAAGGACGGGCATGTTGAAAAAGATTCCTCTAAAAGACTTATTTCTTCTGATTCCCAGTCGGTCTTGGATGAGCCTATTAAACTATACCTTAGGGAAATAGGTAAGGAACACCTGTTGTCTGCCGAGGAAGAGGTTTCTCTTTCCATGGCAATGGAAAGCGGGGAAAATATCATCAAGGATGTTTTAAAAAATTCAGGAATGATTATTTCCGAATTCTACGGAATTGCCGTTAAGATTTATACCAAGAGAATTGACCAGCAGAAAGAGGGAACCAAGCAGAAAAAAGAAAATGAATTCCTGGCAGAACAGAGAAGATTAAGGCAGCTTTACGGGGATGTTCTTAAACCCCTTTTTCCTGATTTAAAAGGATACAGGATACTGAAAAGAAAGCTTTTTGAAAAAGACAAGGATGCTCCCTTGCAGAAAGATCCCAAACTCCAGGAACTTAGGGATAAAATAATGTCTGTTTTGCAGAAAGTAGAACTTAATTCAGAAGAAATAGACAAGTTTTCAGAAAAGTTTACCGATGCCACATCGAAAATCCAGGAGTGCCGCAGGCAGCTTGACCAGAAAGAAAAAGACCTGAGGCTGTCTGATATTAAGGAACTTAGGGCATTGGGGAGAAAACTGGCAATTAAGTCAGAGTGTGAAAAGCTTGAACAGGAGCTTGGATTGCAGTCCTCTGAAATCAAGGAGATTTACACACAAATCCAGGTTATCATGAGACGGTTGAAAGAACTTGAGTATGATTTTGAGTGTTCTGTAGACGAAATCCTTGCCCTTACCAAGGAAATTAACCGGGGCAGGGTAATGCTGAAGCAGGCTAAGGACAAGCTTACAAAGGCTAATCTCAGGCTTGTAGTTTCAATTGCAAAAAAATATACAAACCGGGGGCTTCATTTCTTTGACCTTGTGCAGGAAGGCAATATAGGGCTTATAAAAGCTGTTGAGAAATTTGAATACCGGAAGGGATATAAATTTTCCACCTATGCGACCTGGTGGATCAGACAGGCGATTACAAGATCAATTTCGGACCAGGCCAGAACAATCCGGGTTCCGGTTCATATGATAGAACAGATAAACAAGGTATCAAGGGAATCAAGGCAATTGCTCCAGCGGCTTGGCAGGGAGCCAACTGATGAGGAGATTGCCGCACAGTTGGGCTGGCAGGTTTCCAGGGTTAAACAGGTAAAAAGCGTTGCCAGGGAGCCGATTCCTCTGGACTCTCCTGTCGGGGAGGATGGAGACTCCCTTCTTGGTGATTTCATAGAGGACAAGGATGTGGAAAATCCGGCAAATCAGACCTCATATAAAATTCTCCGTGAGCAGCTTGATGTTGTATTATCAACCCTCCCTCCAAGAGAAAGGGAAGTCCTCAGGATGAGGTTCGGTCTTGATGACGGTTACTCCTTGACTTTGGAGGAAGTCGGCTTGTATTTTGATGTTACCAGGGAACGAATCAGGCAGATTGAAGCCAAAGCGTTGCGCCGTCTCAGACATCCCAAAAGAAGCCGTATGCTTAAAGACTATTTGGATAACTAAAATAATAGCGGCAAAAGAAACGGAAAATAAATCAAGGGTTTTCTGATACATGGAAATTGATGAATTTTAATTCAGTGAAATTGAAAAAAATTGTCTTACCCTATATACTTTTTTTTGCTTCATGAGTTATAGTGAGTAAGATGTTTTATAAAACACTTTAAAGAGGTTTTGGTATTATGGAAATGACCGAAGTTTTTGAAAGATTGAAAAAACTCCAGGATGTTCTGGTTCAAAAGTATGAAATTGAAGCAGAAATAGAAGAGGCTCCAGGCAGACACTCAAAAGATAATGAGTTGCTCCAAAGGCAGAAACAGGAGTATATAAACCTTGGTAAAGAATATGAAAAGGTAAAGGACACCGTTCAAAACCTTAAAGCCCAATTGGAAGAAACCGAATCAAAACGGGAAGCAGCCGAAAAAAACATGGATTCGATAACCACCCAGAGGGAATACGAGTTGCTTTCAAAGGAAATATCTGATGCGGAGCTTGCAGCCCAGCAGCTGAGGAAAGATTTACAGAAGGAAGAGTCGGTCTTGGCAGATCTTGATGAATCAATGAAAACTGCAGAAGAGACAATAAAGGAACAGGATGAATATCTTAGGGCCAGTCAGGAACAGCTTGCATCTGATATTGCAGAAAAAAGAGTCCGGCTGGAGGAGTTGTCGAAAGAAGAAGGTCTTTTGATCCCTGATTTGGATCCGGAAATGGTTTTCAAATTCGAAAGGATTATCAAAAGTAAAAATAAAAACGGTGTTGATAAAGAAGGCGGTATAGTTGCCGTTAAAGGAAATGTTTGCAACGGATGCCACATGATTCTTCCCAGCCAATTTGCAAATGAGGTCAGGAAAGGTGAATCCGTACTGTTTTGTCCCTATTGCAGCAGGGTTTTGTATTATCTTGAAGGCAGTGAAACAGAGAACATAGAAGATATGCCGTTGCCGGATGAGGAAAACAATCAGGAAGTTGATGATTTCCTTGACGATGATGATGAGACTGAAACAACCGAAGATTTATCAATGATGGAAGAGGAGTAGACTTAAACAGGATTAATTGGGAACGGAGCTGCCGCTGGGCCTGGCCCAGAGGAAAGTCCGGGCTCCGCCGGAAATGATGCCGGTTAACAACCGGGCAGTATTTAATACTGACAGACAGTGCAACAGAAAATATACCGCCCTCCGGGGTAAGGGTGAAAAGGCGGGGTAAGAGCCCACCGGATAACCGGTAACGGTTATTGCGTTGTAAACCTCATCAGGAGCAAAGTCAGACAGTAAAGGAACTCCGGTTCTGCGAAAGCACCTTTACGGGTAGACTGCTGGAAAAATCCGGTAACGGGTTTTACAGATAGATGGCAGCTGTCAATTTTTATTGATACAGAACCCGGCTTACAAGTTCCCTTTTTTTATTTTTTTATGCAGAGTGAACATGGTTTTTTTAAACATAAGAAGGTATCTCTCAAGACAGTCCTTGGTATAGGAGGAATTGTAGCGGCGTTTATCCTGCTGATTTTTTTGATTGTTTTCGTTGTTTCTATGATTAGGACCACGAGCCTTCCTTCAATATATAAAGTAATGAAGGACTGGAACAACCAGGATTACAAAGCTGTTTATGAAAAGACAGGCAGGATTCTCGAAAAAAAGCCCTTGGATTCCCAGGCTCTTATGTTCCGTGGTTTTGCCTGTTATTACCTTGCAATGTCTCAGATTGAGGCAAGTCTTTCTGAATCTTATATTGATGAAGGAATAGAAAATCTAAGAAACGCATTGGAAAACTGTGACCTGGGTTTAAGACCAAGAATTGCCTACGTACTGGGAAAGGCCTATTACCAGAAGGGGGCTTATTACGCTGATTTGGCTTGTCAGTATCTTGACGAGGCCTACATTGCAGGGTTTGAAGCCGATGACCTTGCTGAGTACAGGGGGCTGTCCTATGCAGCATTGGGTGATTATGAAAAAAGCCAGGAGTGTTTTACAGAAGCCCTAAGTGTGAATTCTTCAGATTTACTTCTGTTTGCTATTGCACAAAATTATTATAATGTAGAGAATATGGATATGTCCAAGCAGTATCTCAATCAGGTGATAACCACAACGAGGGACGCTGATATGGAAATTAAAGCCAGGCTTTTATTAGCTGAGATTTTTGTCCAAGGTGGCGATTGGAGTCAGGCTGAAGCCCAGTATGATATTGTACTGGAAAAACAACCTGATAATGCGGATGCGTATTACGGGTATGGATTGATATACGAGGGTGAAGGTGATACTGCAAAGGCCCGCTCCTGTTGGAGAAAGGCTTTGTCATTGAATCCTGCCCACGAAAAAACCAGAATTAAATTGGAACGCTAGTATAAGAGACTTTTGGAGGGAATCAATATGGGGTTGTTCGGTAATTTATTTGCTGATATCGGGGTTGACTTGGGTACCTGTAACACCCTGATTTATGTCAGGGGAAAAGGGATTGTTATAAATGAGCCCTCTGTTGTAGCGGTGGAGCGTGGAACCAGGAAAGTGGTTGCCGTCGGGACAGAGGCAAAAAAAATGCTCTGGAAAACTCCTGAAAACATTATCGCCATAAGGCCGCTTGCGGACGGGGTTATTGCTGATATGGATACTACTGAAAAGATGATCAGGTATTTTGTTTCAAAGATTATGCCCAGGCACTCTTTTATTAAGCCCAGGATGGTAATCGGGATTCCCAGCTGTATTACAGAAGTAGAGCGTATGGCAGTAGAGGAAAGTGCACAAAAGGCCGGAGCCAGAGGGGTAAAGGTAATTGAGGAATCCCTTGCTGCTGCAATCGGGGCGAATATTCCCATTGAAGAGCCTGCCGGTCACATGGTTTGTGACATAGGTGGGGGAACAACAGAAGTTTCTGTAATTTCTTTGGGTGGAATGGTTGTTACCAATGCCATCCGGATTGGTGGTGACGAATTTAACGAGGCAATAATCAAACATGTGAGGACCGTCCATAACCTGGTCATCGGTGAACACATGGCAGAAAAGTTGAAAATTGATATTGGAAATGCTTCTCCCGAGAAAAATATTGAAAAAGTCGAGGTAAAGGGAACAGATGCAATTACCGGACTTCCCAGAAGGCTTGAAATTGATTCGGTTGAAATAAGGGAGGCTTTGAAAGATCCTGTAACGGCTATAGTAGAAGAGATAAAGAGGACATTGGGAGACACCCCACCAGAACTAGCTGCTGATATTGTAGAGCGTGGTATTGTTATGACCGGTGGAGGGGCTCTTCTCAAAGGACTTCCAAAACTTATTTCTAAAGAGACCGGAGTCCCTGTTATTGTTGCGGAGTCACCTCTTGACTGCGTGGCAATCGGTGCAGGAAAATATTTTGAACTGTATAATGATATACAGCGTACAAGAAGTATCTATGACAGTTTGAACGGCTAACAGGCGAATAAGATGAAAAAAATAAAAAACTTTTTTCATGTTAGGAAACCTTTTATCCTTTTGTTTGTATACCTCATGTTTAGTATCCTGTTTCTCTTTTTTTCAACAGAGGGATTTGTTGTGAGTTTAAAGACAGCAGGTTTTTCAGCGGTTTCTGCCGTACAGAGCGGTATTCATTCTGTAACAACTTTTTTTTCCGATACAGTTACAGCAATAAATGAATTAAGAGTCTTAAAGCGGGAGTACGATGCTTTGCAGGACCAATTAAGAAACTACGAAGAACTGCAGAGGGAAAATGTTGACATAAAGCGGGAAAATGATACTCTCCGGGACTTGCTGAATTTTTCAGAAGAACAGACATATAAAAATATCCCTGCAGAGATAATAGCCAAAGATCCGGATGCCTTATATTCCGGAATAACCATAAATAAAGGCATAAAGGACGGGGTTAAGAAAGACATGCCTGTGGTTGCCTTTCAGGGAGGCACGACAGGTTTGGTGGGCAGGATTGTCCGTGTAGGGCAGACAACGAGTATGATTATCCCGGTGTATGACTATCAGTCTTATGTTTCCTGCAGAACACAGAAAACCAGGGATGAAGGCATTGTAAACGGAAACGGGGCTGACGCACCTTTTTTAACCATGCGTTATGTAAAGAAGCGGGCTGCCGAGGAGCTTTCTTATGGAGATGTTATCGTAACAACGGGCTATAATAATAATTACCCTAAAGATATACCTGTAGGTACAATTTCAAGGATACGGGTTCCGGAATATGAAACTTCATTGGAAATAGAAGTTGAAACAGTTATCGATTTTTCGCGGCTTGAAAATGTTTTTGTTTTGGATATGAGTACTGGAAACGAGATTCTTTAGTTGTGGAGTAAAAAATGATAAAGAAAACCCTTTGGTCCCTGTTTTTGATTTTGTTTTTATCACTGATTGAGTCTTCGATTCTTGCCAATATATCATTTTTACCTGTTATCCCGGATTTGGTAATGATTTTTCTGTTGTATATTTCTTTCTATAACGGACAGATTGTGGGGGAAACAACCGGATTTTTTTCAGGTATTTTTTTGGATTTTATTTCAGCTTCCCCACTTGGATTAAATGCTTTTGTAAGGACTGTACAAGGCTTTGTTTTTGGTTTTGTCCGTGGAAATATAAATTTGGGGCGCTTTTTTGCCCCGTTCTTAATTGGTGTAACAGGTACACTTTTTAAAGCTTTTATTACATGGGTGCTTTCTTTCTTCTTTGGCTCTTTGATTATCAATTATTCCATATTTTCTGTTCACTTATGGTTGGAAACTTTGGCCAATGGACTATTAACCCCTGTGTTGTTCTTTATTTTTGATTTTTTTCCTGTTTTGGGTGGAAAGACAAACACAGAAATTTAGTTGAATCGAAAGGGATTTAATCTTATGGATGAATTTAACCAGGACCGGGGATTTTTTCTTGAGAAAAAAAATAAATTGATTGTTTTTTCTCTTTTGGTTTTTTTTGTTGTTTTAGTATATGTTATTAAACTCTTTTCAATGCAGGTTATCCACGGAGAGAGTTTCAGGGACAGGGCAGAACGGATTTCCCAAAGAACAAAGCGTATTGTTGCACAACGTGGGGAAATTTATGACCGGAATGCTACAGTTCCCATGGTATTGAATATTGATTCTTTTGCCGTTGATATTACTTTAGGAGAGATTCCAAGGGATGAAATCAACACTGTAATCTCAAAACTGGCAGTGCTGCTTGGGGTAAAAAAAGAAAAAATCGAAGAACTTTGCACTCCCGAGTTTTACAGGTCTTTTACACCAATCGAAGTAAAATCAAATGTCCCCTACGAGACTATCGCTAAAATTGCGGAAAAAGTCACAGATTTACCCGGTGTAAGTTGGAAATCCAAACCTGTGCGGAGTTATGTAGATACGGGATCACTTTCCCATATAATAGGTTATGTTGGTGACATAACGAAGGAAGAACTGAAAATCTATTATAACAAAGGTTATAATAACAACAGCGTAATCGGAAAAACCGGAATTGAAAAACAATACGAGGAACTTCTTCGTGGTGTTGACGGAAGTGAAGCAAGAACAGTTGATGTTAAGGGAAGAAATATTACAGGGGATTTTATTGTCAATCCCCCGGTAATGGGCAAAAATCTTGTCTTAACAATTGATAAGGATTTGCAGTTGCTGGCAGAAAAAGCTCTTGGGGAAAGAATGGGGGCTATAGTGGTGTTGAAGCCGTCTACGGGAGAGGTTCTTGCCATGGTATCTTATCCGTTTTATGATTCCAATATTTTTACACGAGAGGGATGGAACCTGGTTTACCAGAAGTTGTTGGCAGATTCAAGGGCTCCGCTTCTGAACAGGGCAATAAGTTCCAGTTATCCGCCTGCTTCTACATTTAAGGTTATAATGACTACGGGACTATTGGAAGAGAAGGCTATAGACCCTTTCAAGGAAATTGAATGTAAGGGTGAAATGGTTTATGGAGACAGACTTTTCAGGTGTCATATAAGACGTCCTGGTCACGGTTTTTTAAATATGGAGGAGGCCCTGGGGGTTTCTTGTGATATTTATTATTGGGTGGCCTGCCGTGAAAATCTTGGAATTGAAAAAATGATAGATTATGCCGAAGATTTTCAATACGGGAAAAAAACAGGAATAGATTTACCCAATGAAACAGAAGGTTTTATCCCAACTCCCCAGTGGAAGGAAAGGCGTTTTCATGAAAAGTGGTTGGGAGGAGACACTCTCAATATGTCTATCGGTCAGGGATACACTTTGGCTTCCCCTTTGCAGGTTGCCGATATGTGTGCCATGGTTGTAAATTCCGGGGTAATTTATAAGCCCCATATTTTAAAAGAGGTGAGGGATCCGGTTACCGGAGAGGTTATACAAAAAATTGAACCGGAAGTTCTTCACAAAAGTGATGTATCGGAGGAAACTTTTAAAACTGTTGCTGATTATATGCACTATGTAGTTACCGAAGGTAGTTCCAGATATCCTATGCAAAGTAAGATTGTTAAAATCGCCGGAAAGAGTGGTACAGCCGAAGTAGGCCTTGACGACAGGTGGCATTCATGGTTTATTGCATACGCACCTTATGACGGACCTGCAGAAGATGCTATCGTTGTATCCACCATTGTCGAAGCCAGCAACCCTTGGGAATGGTGGGCTCCCTATGCTACCAGCATTGTTATACAGGGATATTTTGGCAATCAGACGTACGATGAGGCAGTGGATGCTTTGGGTTTCAGATACCTGATAAAACCAACCCAGCGGATGGAATAGGAAGATAGTATGATAAAAATAGAGTTTAAAAGGTTTTTTGATTTAGATTTCGCCTTAATTATTCCGGTTGTAATCCTTATGATTATCGGGATTCTGTTTATATACTCTTCCGGAGTAGATTCTTCAGGCGTTTCCGTTGCTAATGAATACATAAAACAGATTGTATGGGTTTCCATAGGACTGGTTGTTTTTTTCCTTACCGCCCTGGTGGATTACAGGAAATTCAAGGATTTTTCACCTTGGATTTTTCTTATTGCCATGATTCTTTTGTTGTACACTGTTTTTTTCGGAAAACTTGTGAACGGTGCAAAAAGCTGGTTGGGAATAGGTGATTTTGGTATCCAGCCCTCCGAATTTGCCAAAATTGCCTTTATTCTTTTTTTCTCGTGGTTTTTAATTAAATCAGAAAAGACAGACTCTGATATGAGCAGGTTTTTAAAATCCCTTGCTATTTTGGCTGTTCCTTTGCTGCTTATATTAGCCCAACCGGATTTAGGTACAGCCTCTGTTTATATTCCTGTTTATCTTACCATGGCTTTTTTTGCCAACATAAAAATAAGGTATTTGGGAATGGTTCTTTTGTTCGGAATCTTTACAGTTGTTTTTATGGTTCTTCCGATATGGCAGGAATATATTTATGCGAGGCAAGTTCCAGTCTTGAAAATTTTAACAGATAACAATATAAGACTTGTAGTCATTATCTCACTTTTGGTTGTAACAGTTTTGTCGCTAATCGGTAAGATTTTTACATCAAAAAAGATTTTTTACTGGATTTCTTATTTTTCCGGCATTTTAACTTTCAGTCTCATTGCATCAATGGTTAATGTACTCCAGGATTACCAGATAAAAAGACTGATTGTTTTCCTTAATCCTTATGTAGATCCACAAGGTTCAGGTTGGAATATAATTCAATCTATAACAGCCATTGGTTCCGGTGCTATTTTTGGTAAGGGATATTTGCAGGGAACCCAGAGTCATTACAGGTATCTTCCCCAGCAGAGTACGGATTTTATTTTCAGTATTTTAAGCGAGGAATGGGGGTTTGTAGGAGGGCTTGTAGTTTTTCTGTTGTATGCCTTTATTTTATACAGATGTATCAATACTATGAGACATACAAGGGAGCTATATGGTTTTTACATAATAGCAGGGGTATCATCCATGATTTTTTTCCATTTTGTGGTTAATGTGGGGATGGCCATGGGGATTATGCCTATTACGGGGATTCCGCTTTTGTTCCTTTCCTATGGAGGCTCTTCACTGCTTACGGTTCTTATGGCTTTGGGTCTTGTATTGAGCATAAACTCCAGGAGGATGGATCATATTTAGGGTGAAACAAATCTCTCCAGAACCTTGTCCAGGGCTGAGTCGGATTTTTTCAGCTCTTTTGAACCCCTTGTTATTTTACAGAGACTGAGTCCGAGCTTTTTTGCAATTTCCCGTTGGGTTTTTCCCTGCTTTATTTCCTTTGAAAGTTGCCAACGCATGGCCATTTCTTCCCTTTCATTTGGAGTAGTCAGGCACTCGAAAAGTTGTCTGAAAAAAAATTTATCACCGGTTTCGGCAGCAACACTGTAAAATTCATCCAAAGCAGCACTGATTAAATCTTTCCTTTCTTTCTCTTGCTGTTCTTTCGGCTTTGTTGTATCATTCATGGGATACATTTTAGTTTGGGAGTTCCTTTGAGTCAATCTGATTTTTTTGATAATTCGACCTACGGTGTTACCTACCGGGATGAGATAGTCGGAATTCTGAGAAGGAAGGAAAATAATCCATCCTGCTCCCTGGATGATTTGGAATCCGTACTGGATTCGTTGTACATACAGGAAGGTAACAACTGGGAAGGAAGAGGGCAGGTTCAGGATCTGATTCTTTCTGCAACTATCAGTGCTTACGAGCATTTTATTGATTTTATAAAATCAAATCAGGGAAAATGGCCCTGTATGGAGGATTTATTATGAAAAAGTTCCTGTTTTTGTTGCCGCTGTTTTTTTTGGTTACTGCCTGTGTAACAATAAAACCGGAAAATCTTATGGAACCTGTAATGTCTTCAACAGACATAAAAGTTATATCCGGTTTTATGCCTTCTGCCCTTACAGTATCACAAATGCTTTCTTCTGTTATGCCAAAGACTGCAAAAGCCCAGGAAACTGCGGGAATGGTATGTGTAATGTACGCAAATGCCTTCGTTCAGGGACCTGCAGAGTTTTTGTCTATGGAGAGTTACGAGGTGCAGAATGCCGAATACTTCCGGGCAAAGGAATACTATTTTAAAGGGTTTGAATACTCACTAAAGGCTTTGGATTTATATAAAAAGGGATTTCAGGATGCCTTTTATTCAGAAGACGAAGCGCTTTTTGATAAGTATCTTGGAAAATTGGGAAAAAAGCATCTTACTTCGGCCTACTGGTGCGGTGCCGGGCTGTTGGGTGCATTTTCCATGGAACCCCTTGATACCGAGATTTTGAAATATGTTCCAAGGGCTGTGAAGCTTTTGGAAAAGGTCTGCGAGATAGATGAGGAATTTAATTCCGGTGCAGTCTGGTCTGTCCTGTGTTCTTTTTATGCATCTGCACCTGAAACTATGGGAGGCGGATATGACAAGGCTGTAAAAGCCTATGAAAAGGCCCTGGCTTTGTCAGGAGACTTTAATGTCTCAATACATAATACATATGCCCAGTCCTTTTGTGTTCCGGCCCAGGATGGAGAAGCCTTTGATGAGGCAATAAACAGGGCTTTAAGCATAGATATTGACAAATATCCTGAAAAAGCATTGGAAAATACAATAGCACTGAGGAAAACACAGTGGTTGATTGAAAATAAAGACGATTTAATCATTCAATGGTAGGTGATTTGACCTTGTCAGCTTGTTTAAATTCAAATATAATAAGCTGGTGTTGTTTTTTCACCTTTATCCCTGTAAGGAGTTCTGTTTATGAAAAAAATATGTTTTTTCCTTTCTGTTCTGTTACTTTCATTTTTTTCTGTTTATGGGCAGGTTATAAATATCAAAATAGCAAATATTGCGCCTGAACGGTCTCCTTGGGACATCGAGTTAAAGAAAATGGCCCAGGAGTGGAATAAAATTACCAATGGAAAAGTTCGTCTAACTTTTATCAATGCTGTTACTTTGGGGGATGAGACAGGGGTTATAAAGAAAATAACTTCTGTACGCCCCGGACAAAAAAGTCCGTTACAGGGCGGGGTTTTTTCCCCTCCAGGAATACATTCTCTTGCCCCCGATGCCGGAATATATACTTTAAGCGTTCCTTTCCTCATAAGGAGCCAGGAAGAGCTGGATTTGGTTTTGGATAAGTTTGGTGGAAAGATAAAAGATGCGATTAGAAAAGCCGGTTATGAAGTAATTACCTGGTCAAATGTTGGCTGGCTGTCATTCTATACTACTTCTCCGGTAAATTCTTTGGCAGACTTAAAGAAGTTGCGTATAGCAAGTGCGGGACTTGATAATAATGTACTTCACCAGGCTTTTGCTGCCTGTGGTTTCAGGACAATGTCTGTTACGTCTGACAAGCTTGCCCAGAGCCTTCAGAGCAAGGACGGGGTCCAGGGATTCTATTCAGTTCCCATGTATGCCTATGCTATGGGTTTTACAAAGTATATTACTGATGTAATTGATGCAAAAATCTGTCCCGTTGTGGCTGCTCTTTTGATTTCAAATGATACTTGGAATTCTGTTCCGGAGGAATTCAAGCCTGCACTTTTGGAATCAGTTGAAAATACAAAAGAAAGATTGAATGCTTCTTTGGAACAGAGTGACAGGACATACCTCCAGAACATGGAAAAAGAGGGGGTTCGTCTCAAAAAACTTGATGCAGAAGAGCTGGCAGTATGGGCTGGTGATTTTCAGAAAGATGTGGAAGCATTGACGAAATCTGTGGATGTTTTTGATGTTGAACTTTTGAACGAGATAAATCAATATCTTACAGAGTATAGAAAGTCAAGGTAGTATATGGAATTTTCACAGGCAGCTAAAAAAACTGAAAATTTTGCGGCCCTTTTGTTTTCCGGTGTAATTATACTGATACCGGTGCTTTTTAAAATAATACGTGATGTTGTAAGAATCCCTTTTGCGGGTTCTGATACTTTTCTGATTTACATGGTATTTGTTTTTGCCTGTATTGCCGGAATGGTTACCACAAGGGAAAAAAAACAGCTGGCAATAACAACTTTTTTTGATATGATTCCGGATAAAATCAGCAGATGGATTTCCCCCGTTGTTACTTTTTCTTCTTCTGCCGTGCTGATTTCATTGTTTTTTTCCTGTCTTTCCCAAATTTTCATAGAAATTTCCATGGGTATGGTTAACAAGGTATGGGGAATACCTTTGTTCGTTTTTACAGCCTTTCTCCCTCTTATGTACCTTGTAATGTGGTTAAGACAGTTTAACAGGAACTGGATATCAATTCTGGCCTGTGTTTTGGGATTGATTGCCGGGGTTGTAATATCCTGTGAGTCAATCTATAACATTCTTTATGATTTTTTGCCTGAAACCGCAGAAAAATTCAATAACTTTGCCAATATTTATTGGTTTAAGGTGGCTTATAACTGCAAAATACCCGGTATAATTTTTCTGGTTATTCTGGCTCTTTTGGGAATGCCTTTATTTCTCGTTATTTCAGGTATAGCCTATTTATGTTTTTCTTCCGGGGGAGGTTATGTGCAGGTTCTGGCACAGGAGTCTGTTTCTGCCTTGACCGATAAAACTGTTGCTGCTATTCCGCTGTTTACAATGGCAGGGTATATTCTGGCCTCCGGTTCTGCCGGTAAAAGACTCATAAATGTAGTACAAAGTGCTTTCGGATGGCTGAGAGGGGGGGCTGCCATTGCTGCTGTTGTGGTTGCTGCCTTTTTTACAACTTTTACCGGGGCTTCCGGAGTTACGATTTTGGCTTTAGGTAGCCTTCTCTCAATTATTTTAGAGGGCAACGGGTATTCCAAGGATGATTCCCTGGGGTTAATTACCAGTTCCGGTTCAATAGGGCTTCTTTTCCCCCCGAGTATGGCTGTGATTGTATACGCAACCACAAATTATTTTCCCATGTCTTATGCCGGTGTCGACGTTTACGATCTTTTTAAAGGAGCTGTTATTCCGGGGGTCTTGCTTTGCCTGGGAATGATAGTTTTGGGTGTAATAAGGGATAAAAATCCGGTAAGAAAAAAATTTTCTTCATCCCAGTTGTTTCGTTCCCTTAAAGAGTCTTTGTGGGAACTCTTATTGCCTGTTTTAATTATTGTCTTTTATTTTGCCGGTATCTTGAGTTTGACTGAAACAGCCTGTGTCGCCGTAATATATTCAGTAATTCTTATTACTTTGATCAGGAAAGAAAAGAAACTGACTGAAGTTGTGGAAATTCTGGTAAAAAGTATTCCGGTGGCAGGAGGCGTACTGATGATAATCAGCAGTGCCAGAGGGCTGTTGTATTACTTTATTGATGCTGGAATCCCGGATATGATGACCGGTTTTGTGACCAGTATCGTTCATTCAAAGTTAATTTTTCTTGCACTGCTCAACATTTTTTTGCTGGTTGTCGGCTGTCTTATGGATATGTATTCAGCGATTCTTGTTGTATCGCCTCTGATTATTCCTGTTGCCGAGTCTTTCGGAATTAACCAGATCCATATTGCAGTTGTGTTTTTGACTAATATGGCTCTTGGTTTCCTGACACCACCTGTCGGGATGAATCTTTTTATAGCCTCTTATACATTTGATAAACCGTTATTGAAGATTTGCAGGAGTGTTTTGCCATATTTGGCTTTACAGTTTGTGGTATTGCTTTTGGTTACCTATGTTCCATGGTTTTCTACAGCGTTCCTCTGATCCGGTTGTTTAATGTTAAAAGTATGTCCGCTTCGTTTTACGGTGGAAGTATTACAACTGCAGTTTTTGTTTGCTTGTTATTTTATATTTAGCTAGGAGTTTTTATGAAAAAAATTGGATTTCTTCCGGTTCTGGCCTTATTTGTTTTTGTTTCCTGTACTCCAAAGGGAGTTATTAAGGACGGTTATTATTTGGCTATTGGAAATAAAGTTGGAGATACACAGTGGACTGAATTTGTTACTGTTGAAGTGAAGGATGGTCTTATACAAGAGGTAAAGTGGGATGGTTTTAATTATGATTACAACGGAACACTTAGAGATGCAGTTTCCCATGAGGCTCTTAACGGTACAGCTATAGACGCTTCATACTTGGAACGTGTTGATAATTTTTCAGAACTGGTAAAGGAAAATTTTATAGGAAATTTACAGTTTTTGCAGACTCAAGAGGAGTTTCCGGAAGGCTTTATATCCCTTGTTCAAAAAGCACTGAAAAACGGGGCCGTGAAACCCGGATTATACAGGGACGGAGATTATACCTTGGCTTCTGATCCGGATGACAAAGGGTTCTATTCCGTTTTAACTCTTATAATAAGGGGAGGAAACATTATTGCTGGTTCCTGGAATCAGATAAATACGGAAGGCAGTTCAAAAAGGGATTTGGCGAGGAATGGACTTTATAATATGGGTGGTGCTTATACTTGGGACGAACAGGCTGATTTATGTGTTCAGAAACTTGTTAAATTACAAAGACCGGAAAGAATTTTTCTTAACGACGACGGAAAAACAGATGTAATTTCAGGTGTAACAATCTTTGTAACTCCGTTTATAATGATTGCAGAGCAGGTTCTTTCCTCGGCCACTAACGCAGATGACAATTAAGATAGATTGAACAATCTGTTTGTGTTTTCTTTAACAAGAAGGCACAAGTCTTCAAGACTCAAACCGAGGATTTCTGCAGCTTTTTTATAAGTTTCCCTTATGTATGCAGGGGTATTTGTTTTGCCCCTGAAAGGCTGCGGAGACAGGTAGGGGGAGTCGGTTTCAAGAAGGATTTTTTCCTTGGGTATTTTCCTTACGGCTTCCCTGATGTACTCGTTTTTTTTATAAGTAATTATCCCCGAAAATGAAATGTAAAAACCCAGCTCAACAAAGGACAGGGCTTCTTTTAAACCGTAGGAAAAACAGTGGATAACACCTTTTGAATAACCTGATTCAGAAATGGTTTCATATGTTTCCTTATAGGCATCCCTTGAATGTACTATGACCGGAAGGTTTTTAGCCTTGGCAACCTCGATTTGTCTCAGAAAAAGTCTTTTTTCTTCCATAAGGTTCCCCACGTTAGTTGTATCATTTTCCCTTCTGTCAAAACCGGCTTCCCCTATACCAATAATTTTATATTTTTTTATATTCTCAAGATCTTCAAGAAGTTTTTTTATTTCCAAGTCCTGGTTTTCTATGGAAGTCTTGGAAGGCCAGATTCCTGCAGTAAAAAATACATTATCAGGAATTTTACCACAAAAAAAATCTCTACGGTTTTTTAAGTCTCCCCCCTCAGTACCGATATCCAAAATAAACGGGAACTCTTTTATTCCTTCTTGCGTAAATAAATCAGTTAATAAATTTACAGGGCCTTCAGCCATGTGTCGTGATGTCATTAAAATATGGGCATGGGTGTCATAAAACATTGTACTTGACCTTCATTTCTCTTTTATTGTAAAATAATAGCACGAATCGCCGGGATGGTGGAATAGGTAGACACAAGGGACTTAAAATCCCTCGGCATTTAAACGCCGTGCCAGTTCGATTCTGGTTCCCGGCAAAAGACCTGTAAGTTGGAGTCTCCTTCCATTGCAGGTCTTTTGTTTTACATCTTTTGGTAGGTCTTTTATGTCAAAACTTTACATTCCTTCAAACTACAAATCTGTATTATCTGTAAGAGACACAGAAAAAGCCATTGTTTTAATTAAGAATTTTTTCCAGCTGGCACTTTCAACGGAACTGAAATTGACAAGAATAACGGCTCCTATGTTTGTTGAATCCGGAACCGGACTTAATGATGATTTGAATGGGGTTGAAAGGCCTGTAAGCTTTCCCGTAAAGGACATGAAAGATAAAAAAATGGAGATAGTCCATTCTCTTGCAAAATGGAAGAGGGTAAAGCTGACCGAATTAGGTTTTAAGCCTGGATACGGAATTTATACTGATATGAATGCAATCCGGGCTGATGAAGAGTTGGACAATGTCCATTCTTTGTATGTTGATCAGTGGGACTGGGAGGCTGCAATTTCTGCATCTGACAGGAATGAAGAGTATCTTAAAAAGATTGTTTGTAGAATTTACAGTGTACTTAAGCGCACTGAATTTTATGTCTACGATGAATATCAAGCCCTGGAACCATTTCTTCCTGATGAAATTAAATTTATCCACAGCCGGGATCTTTATGAGCGTTATCCTGAATTATCCCCAAAAGAAAGGGAAAATAAGATTTGCAAGGAATACGGTGCAGTGTTTTTGCAGGGAATCGGCTATGATTTAGGTGACGGACGGCCCCATGACGGCAGGGCTCCTGATTATGATGACTGGGTTCAGGAGACAAAACCGGGATACCACGGTCTTAACGGAGACCTGTTGGTTTGGAATCCGGTATTGGAATCAGCTTTTGAGATTTCGTCTATGGGTATAAGGGTTTCCCCTGAAACTTTGTCGACACAACTTAAAATCAGAAACTGCGAAGAAAGAAAGAATTTGTCTTTTCACAAAAAACTGCTTGGAAACCAGCTGTCCCTCTCGATTGGGGGAGGAATCGGCCAGTCGCGGCTTTGCATGCTTTTATTAAAAAAAGCACACATAGGCGAAACACAGGTAAGTATCTGGCCTGTAGATATGTATGAGAAATGCCTGGAGGCAGGAATCACACTTTTATAAAAGATTATGAGTGATGTTTTACTGCGTACAGGATTTTTTAAAAGAACAAAATCCGGGGAAAGTGTTTTTTTTACTTATTTTGACAGGAATAAAATATTATCTGATTTGCAGTCTTTTGTACTGAAGAAATATGAGGTTATAGAA
>JADIMM010000116.1 GCA_017694795.1 Candidatus Gallitreponema excrementavium | reverse complement strand
CGTCGGCAGCGTCAGATGTGTATAAGAGACAGGCCGTCACCTGATACCGCTATCCGGCTCAATCCATCACAAAAATTATCTGCATACAGACAGCTGATTTCCTTCACATTCTTTCCTGTTCTATCAATTATCCGCCACCTATTGTCAGCCACATTCACCAGTGCATGACCACCGTTGAAGTCTGTCGTAGCAAGTCTAAGTCCATAGTAACGGAATGGGATATCTATAACCTGTTTCCCGTCTACATCAAAAAAACCTGTTTTTCCATCTTTTGTAATTCCCGCAATCAAACCTTCTGAAAAATACTTTGAAGTAATTTCAAATTTTATATTTTCAGTGGTTTTTCCGGTATCATCCATAATTACGTACGACCAATCGGACAATGCAACAACTGCATATCCTTCAACAAATCCAAATGCTTCATTAAACTTTCTTCCGTTAAAGAGAATATTTCCATCTGTATCAATATAATAAAATCCATCAGTACCTCGTACGGGAATAATCGGTTGGCTGCTTTCATATATACCCCAGTCGGAATAAACTCTATCTAGTGTCTTGCAGTTCACCATTGTCTTACCCTTAATATCCGGGTAGGAAAAAAGAAAATAATCTGAAAATACATGACCGGAATAATATCTGCCGTCTATTTTCTGTTTTTCTCCACCAGAAAATATGTAGGCATCTTCAGCAGGAACATTATAAGCAACCGCACAATCTCCACTGTATTGAAGGATTACTTCAAATGAGGGAAAGGCAATTATTTTAAAATTTTTATCGATAATTCCTTTTAAACCGTTATGTTTAATTATTATAAGCTGATCTTCAGCAGCTAGTCCATAAATAAAAAACGTGAACACTATAAGAATCAGAAAACATATTTTACGCATAAGGTCACCTCCTAATATACATCTCACATTACATTACTCCAAAATTGCGGCATACCTCATATCCCCTCCTATAATACTTGTGCCAAAACTTAGATATAAATCATAAACACTGTCATCTTTTACTGAAAAATTATAATCACCATTCTTTAAGATATATAAAAGATACCGGTTACCGTCTGATTTATAATATTCATAGAAATCATTTCTATCTAAACTCATGATTACAGCAGTATGCCAATCCCCAACTTTTCCCGCATAAAACTCCAGATTTTTGCATTTTATCTTTTCTATTTTAATCATATCCTCAATTATGCTCATAAAGTCATATTCATCTCCATATTCACCTATCATTAATGTACCGGAGCAACTGGCTCCAAACAGCGTAAAGAAAAGTTCGTCGCAATCTTTTGATATGAAAAAGGAACCCAAGTTATCTCCTGTTACCATGTCTCTGATCTGATATTCATCTTTTTCAAACTCAATAAGCGTATATTCTTCCACTGGAGGCGGGGTTGTGTCATCTTTTACATAAAAATTTATTATGGAGGCAAGTATTGACAGAGACAGAGTTATGAACAAATATCGTTTCCAGGCTTTCATTGGTTCTCCTCAAATTACCATTATTCCCTAACAGAAATGAGCCATATCGTAGGGATAGTATTTACAGTCTTTCAATTCCGTATCATCGAGTTTGAGAGCTTTTACTAAAGCGGCGGCGGCGATGCACCAATACCCCCGGTACCACCCTATTTTCAGATCTCGGTTGGTTATAACACCTTCGGTTAATGACATAAACCACTGCCTTTTCAGATACCTCTTTAACCGCTGGACGGCTTCCACCTTGTTTTCTTTTGACAGTACCACCACCTCGTATACCGAATTGGTCTCTTTGGGGCAACGAAGTTTTTCCGTACTTATCTGCCATGTGGGGTCTACTGTCTGTACAAGATAATCCAGGTAAAAATCCCGCATTTTCGATTTTTGTAATAACTCCTTATATTCATCCAAAAATTCTGTCCGGTTAAAAAGAATGATTAAGTATATAATCATTTCCATATCATCATAACCTCTGTCCCTTTCTCTCGTTGTATCAATCAAATTTCTTATGATAAGGTCTACTTCGGGAAGCAGCTCATTCATACCAAGCCCCAGGGAATAGCCTGCATAAAATTTACAAGCTGCTTCCATATATATGTGATACTTAAACGACCATACATTATATTTTTCCGGATGGCTTATTACCTCTTCATATTTACTCATCCGTTCAGCAAGATCAGACGCATCTTTATTATATCTTTCCCTAAAGTAGTCTTCTGTTTTTACAGTGTCTCTCATCTGTTATTCCTTATTATGGACTTGGGTTAACAGGGCTTTTACTGCCCGTGGCTTTATGACCAAATCTGCACCCTGAGTAACCAGGTTGTCATACCCTAATATCTACTTTAAATAGCCGCCGAAGCACCAGCCGACTGTTCCTTTAGTGATTGTTTTGCCGTCGCGGTCTTTTCCCCCTGACCGGACTTTCACCTTTACCCAGTTTGAGGAAATGCCGTCTATTGTTTCGGCTTTACCGACTTCAAGGATTTTTACTTTTGTTCCAGCAGACATTACTGTAATAACATCTGATGTTGTGGCTTCGCCAGAGCGGAGTTTGAGGTTTTCAGTGACAGTCATTGTTTTGTTTTGAGCAACGTTGGTTGAAGGAGTTGCTTTTGCAGTTTGAACTGCAGCTGTTTTTTTACTTCCGTCGTAGTCGCATGAACCGTCAGCGTGGCGGGGCCAGGTGATGTTAGAGAGATCGCAGGTATTGTTTTCCATAAGAGTTTTTATTTCTTTAATTGTCTTTGCGGTTGCAACAAAATACCTTCCCAAAAATGCATTTTTATTATTTATCCAAATGTTAACAAAATCTCCATCAAAGTCAAAGTAAAATACTACTCTTTTCTCATCTTTATAATTCAAGTATTCATCCGCATAAGGCTGTTCATATTGGAATTCATCACCATACAACCAATTAAATGGTCTGAAAAGTTGAACTTTATATATATTTTTTTCAATGACTATTTTTTCAATTAAATAAAAATTCTGAGATGTCATTTTTACAAAATTATTATTTAACACCATTGATTCTGGAAAAAAGCCTTCTTCAAATGTCCATTGATTACCTTGAGAACTATTG
>JADIMM010000115.1 GCA_017694795.1 Candidatus Gallitreponema excrementavium | reverse complement strand
TGTTATTCTTTCTGATTTATCTGTTCCATTCATATTCTTCTTTTCCTTGTTCATTTTTTTTGACCGGTTTTGCCGGTCGGATGGTTTTGTCCGCTTTCCCCGGAGGGGGAATCAGGCAATCAGTCCGCCGGTTGCTTCTGGTTTACTTGAATACTCCGGAAAGCCAGTCTTGGATTTGTTTCCGGGCTTTTGAAGAACGGATATTACTGATACAAAGACCTTCTTCTACTTCTGTTCCGGTAAGGTCGCGGAATTTTTCTTCTTCGTTCAAACCGCTTCCGCCGGAAGTGGCAAAGGGAATGATTTTCTTTCCTGCAAAATTGTGGGATTCCAGAAAAGAATAAATAATCATGGGGGCGTCGTACCACCAGATGGGATACCCGATAAAAATCGTGTCGTATGAAGCCATTTCTTCTTGGGAAATATTTTCCGCCAAAGTCGGTCGGGCTTTTTCTGCCAGTTCTTTCCGGGCAACATCCAGTACTTGGTTATAACTTGTGGTGTAAGGGACAGCCGGCTTTATCTCAAAGAGTTTTCCCCCGGTTTCTTCCGCAATGTATTCAGCCATTGTCCGGGTGTTGTGGGAAGATGACCAGGAAAAATAAGCCACCAGAACTTTCTCATCTTCTGCCCATGCACCGGCGGAAAGGGCAAAAAGGGAAGAAAGCAAAAACAAGTTTTTTGAGTATTTCATATAAAACCTCCTGTGTTGTTATCAATAAGATACAGCCGGGATTGTAATATGTCTAATACTTATTTTGCATTGATTATAATGCGTTTTAGGTATGGTAAAGACGGCGGGGTTATTGAGTTTTTCTTGTATCGGGTAGCCCTTTCTGGTATATTTTTGCCATGACGATAGATCACGTTGCCCTATATGTAAAGGATTTAGAAGGAGCGAAAGATTTTTTGAAAAATATTTCGGCAGAAAAAGCGGAAACCTCTACCGCAATCCTTCAACCGGGTTCAGCTCATACTTTATCCGCTTCCCTGACGGAAGTTCCGGCGGAACCCGGCTTGAAATAATGAATAAACCGGAATTGAATGGAGATTCGCAGGCTCCGAACAGAACGGGGTTTATCCATCTTGCTTTCAGTGTGGGAAGCAAAGAACAGGTTGATACGCTGACCGGGCGCATGAAGGCTGATGGCTGGGAAGTAATCAGCGGTCCCCGGACAACCGGTGACGGGTACTACGAAAGCTGCGTTTCAGGGTTTGAAGGTAATTTAATTGAAATAACCCTTTGACCGCAATCAGCAAAAGCCGGAAGTCCGGAACAGGGTGCAGCGGGAGTTTGGAAAGGGCAGTACCAGTGAAACCGGTTCCGGGGAATTAAGCTTCATTTTCTTACTCTGGGGAGCCGCCGGTGAGCTGCTGTTTCACGTAGGCGATAAACCCGGACACTGCCGGAGGCTGGGGCTGGTTCTTTTTCCAGACCATGCAACCGGTGATTTCAAGGGGCGGGTAAAAGGGCTTAAAAAGAATGTCCGGGTTCCGGTAAAGGGAAACAGCCCCCTCGATGGTCTGGGCAATGCCCGCCCCCTGGCTCACCAAAAGGGCTGCGTTATAGACAAGATTGTAGGTAACGGGAATGGTGTATTTGGCAAAACATTCCCCTGCCCACCGGGCAAATCCCAGGGTTTCAGCCCGTTTGGAAAGAAGGATATTCTGACCGATTAAATCTTCCGGGGTAACAGATTCTTTGGAAGCCAGGGGACTGTCCGCCGGAACAATGACGCCGCAGCGTTCCCGGTCGGGAAGTTTCAGGTAACTGTATTTTTCTAAATCCCTGGGCTTAAAGATAATGCCGATGTCCAAAAGTCCCCGTTCCAGCCGCTCACGGATAAAGTCCCCGTTGTTGGTGTACAAATCGAATTTAACCCGGGGATGCTGTTCCTGGAAATTCACCATGAGCCGGGAAAAGAGACGGAATGTTTCCCCTTCGCCGCTGCCAATGGAAATAACTCCTTCCAGTTCTCCCTCCTGGGAACGGACTTCTCTGCCGGCTTTTTCTGTAAGCTCGATGATTTCCTGTGCCCGCCTGCACAGGAGTATTCCCGCCGGGGTCAGGGTTATCCTCCGTTTTCCCCGGATAAAAAGCTCCGTTCCCAGCTCTTCTTCCAGCTGCATAAGCTTCCGGGAAAGGGCGGGCTGGGAAAGGTGCAGGGCTTCGGAGGCCTTGGTGATGTTTTCTTCCCGGGTAACAGCCAGAAAGTATTTTAAAACCCTGTATTCCATGATGCCTCCTGTTTAATGCCTGATGCCGCTAAAAATTTATTCACCGGCAGAAAATCCGCCAATATTTTGGTAATTTTTAACCGTGCCAACCGTTCCGGTTTTTTCAAGTTTGTAGGATTCTCCTCTTTTTTAGGAATTCCTCAAAATCCACTCATAAAATTATTATAATAGGAAAGAACGGGAAGACAAGGGGAGGAGGGAGGAAAATATATGTTTGAATATGGTGTAACAAAACAAAGGAGTGTGGAATGAGTGTTTCTTTTCGTCACAGTGCAGGATTTGGAAAAGAATGGAATATAATATTATCGGAAAAATGCTTAAGGAGGGTCTGGATGTATATATTCCTTTGGTAGATGACCACGGAGTTGACGCTATAATTAAAAAGGAAGACGGAACCTTTGTAACTGTCCGGATGTTTTTAGACTATGTATTTTGCTGCTTGTTTTACATTATACAACAAGTGTTGTATGCACTTTTCAGGATCGAATATTTTTTGTATGTGGAATGTAAGATGAAATGTGGCACAGAGCTTTTTTGTTGGGTTCAGGTATAAGATGAAATGTGGCACAGAGCTTTTTTGTTGGGTTCAGGTATAATCCAGGTTTAGATTTGTCGGTGGTGAGAATGGAGCTCTGTGCCATGAACCCACAGAAATTTGGTGTTAAAGGGGTTTTCAGGTGTGCAGCTGGGGTATGGAGTTATTTTCGGTTGTCACAGAGCATCGGGATTTGTCCACCTGTCGGGGAAAATACTTCCCTGTGCACAAAACAGAAATGTTTTTTTTGGTAAATCTGCAGGTATACTGCCTGTTTTTTATTCTTTTTATTGCACAGAGCCAAAAGGTTTAAAAAATAACGGAATGACGCAGAGCTTGCAAAATCCCGGTGTCTTGAAAAGGCAAAATTCAAGCGGTCTGTTTTACAGTAAAACTGGCCTAATACGGCACAAAACCTTTCTGTATTTTGCCTGAGGAACCTGTTGTCCGTTATGAACCCGTTTTATCCATGTTATAACACATAAATCCATCATGGTAAGATTGCTGCCGCATGCAGGAATATTTCCCGGGGCAATGTAGCACCAGTACCGGTATGAGAGGAAAAGGAAACCGCAGTACAAGAGGGGAATCAGCTGTACATGAATTCAATCTCCCAGAAGGGAGTAATAATCCCCGGAATGTTGTTTGCAAGATGGAAATTCCCGCAAAAGGGATATTCTTCCGGAGTCCCCGCAAGCCCGGCCTTTACAGGATTGAATGAAATATAATCGAATACAGCCTTAAACTGTTCAATTCTGTCTATGATTTTGCTCCAGAACCTGCATTTCCATACATGGCCGCATCTTCCTGTAAGCCTGTTGAACCTCATGGCAAAAACGGAATTCAGCCACTGCATTATTTTTGACAGGGATTCCCTGCCGGGCCTGATTATCAGGTGAACGTGGTTGTCCATGATACCAAAATGGATGACAAGGAAAACGTATTTCCTTTTGCATTCAGCCAAGACTTTCTCGTAAAGTACCTTGATTTCATCAGGTTTCATAAGGTGTTCCATATTGTTTATGGAGCAAGTTACGTGGTAATCGGCACCCTGTTTTAGCTGCCTCCTCCTGTCCCTTGATTTCTTTTTTTCTGACCTTCTGTGAAGTTTTTTGTATTCTGACCTGTCTTTGTTTTTCAGATTTCTGTTTTTTTTCATACTTTTTCTCCTTTTTGCCGGTTGTGTATATGATATATATAATTGGAAATTTGTATTTTGCGTTAAAGTTCGGTGAAAAAAAACAAAAAAAATGGGCTCTGTGCCATGATTTGGGTGCAAAACCCCAGCTCTGTGCCACAAACTCAAGCTCTGTGTCACAAAAAACCGGCATAACTATCCCAAGAATTCGGCACAAGCCGAATTCTTAAGTTTTGTGCCTTTGCAAAGAAAAACGCAGTTTCTTTGACAAACCAAGGTTGCAAAGGATGCCAAAACGAAGCTCTGTGCCACAACTCAAAGCAAACTATCCAAGAATTCGGCACAAGCCGAATTCTTGTGCTTTTGCACAAGGCTATTGGTAAAACATGAGTTTCCAGACGCGAAAGCAAAGCTCTGTGCTACAAAGCACGGCATAGGGGGGCCAGGGGGACTCCCCTGGTCGCCGCAAGACTGCTCCGTAAAGAAAATGCACCGCATTTTTAGGAGCAGCCCGAAACTCTCCATGAGTTTCGGGTAAATAAATAGGGAGAGGGGAAAACTACGCGTCGAAAAAGTTGGTTTCCCCTCTCCCTTATATTTTGACTACTTTGCAAAAAGTAGAATTTCCCTGCTTTTTTAAAAGCAGCAAAACCAAAGCTCTGTGCCATTAACAGACCCTTAACTCATAAATACAATACTTTATTAGTTTTATTTCCTGATAAATTAGTTTTATTTCCTGATAAATTAAGGTATAATTATTAAACGGGAATTATTTTTTCTCATAATTAATATTTGCAATATTCACATATCAGGAGTTTTTATGATTTTTCGTTTTGATTTTGGAAATCCTTTCTGCACAGAAGCTGTAACAAAGGAAATTCCGGCAAAAACCGGATTGGAAGCCGAAAAAGAATTTTCTGTCTACGGGGAACTTTCCCTGAATACAGGCTTTAGTTTCAAAATGTCATTGCAGAAAAATTCGGTTATTTACGGTTTTGGTCAATCCATGGGTGGGATAAACAAAAAAGGCAGAAAATACATTTCCTATTGCACAGATGACCCTGTTCATACGGAAGGAAAAGACTCCCTGTACGGAGCCCATAATTTTTTCATTATCCATAATCCCGGAGAAAAACACACTGATTTGGGATTCTTCTTTGACTACCCAGGAAGAATTACCTTTGATATTGCTTTTACGGAAACAGACCGGATTATAATTTCTGCTGAAGAAAAAGACATTTCCTGCTATGTTATCAAACCGGAAGGAAAGAATCCACTGGAAGATATTACGAGGCAATTCCGGGAAATAATAGGACGAAGTTACATTCCTCCAAGGTGGGCCTTAGGCTATATGCAAAGCCGGTGGGGATACAGGACGAAGGAAGACATAGAATCAGTTTATGAAAACTATACCAAAGCCGGGATTCCCCTTGATTCAATCTGTATGGACATTGACTACATGGTTGAATTCAAAGACTTTACAATTGACGGAGAGAAATTTCCTTCCTTTCCGGATTTTGTTTCAAAGTTAAAGAAAGACGGAGTCAGGCTTGTTCCGATAATCGATGCCGGTGTAAAAATCGAACCGGGATATGATGTATATGAAGAAGGAGTTAAAAACAATTATTTCTGCAAAAAGGCTGACGGAAAAGATTATGTCGCCGGAGTTTGGCCGGGGAGGACACATTTCCCGGACTTTCTCAATCCCGAAGCGAGAAGATGGTTCGGATTGAAATACAAGGTTCTAACCGATACCGGAGTAGAAGGTTTTTGGAACGACATGAATGAGCCTGCAATGTTCTATTCCGACGAAGGTCTTTCCGAAGCTGTGGAAGCCCTAAAGAACACAGATCTTTCAAAATTGGATATAAACGGATTTTTCGCTTTTAAAGACAAAGTAACTGGAATTGCAAATAACGAAAACGATTATAAAAGATTTTACCACCGTTGTATCCAGAATGGAAAAGAAGTTACAGTAAATCACCACAAGATTCACAACCTTTTTGGTTACAACATGACCCGTGCCGCTGCCGAGGGACTGAACGAAATAAATCCTTCAAAACGCTTCCTCTTGTTTTCCAGGGCCTCCTATATCGGAATGCACCGTTACGGAGGAATCTGGACAGGGGACAATTCTTCCTGGTGGAGTCATATTAAACTGGAACTTTCAATGATGCCCGGTTTGAACATGTGCGGAATTCTTTATACCGGTGCCGACATCGGAGGTTTCGGGTATAATGCTTCCAGGGAACTTCTGATGAGGTGGATCGAATTCGGTTTGTTTACCCCATTAATGAGAAATCACGCAGCTTTGGGGACCCGGGACCAGGAATGCTACAGATTTGAAAATCCTGAAGACTTTGCCCGGCTCATAAGGTTCAGATACAGGCTTATTCCCTATATTTATACAGAATACATGAAGAGTGCCTTAAAAAACACAATGTATTTCAGACCTCTTTCCTTTGTTTACCCCGAAGATATGGACTGCCTTGAAATTGAAGACCAGCTCATGGTTGGGGAAAGCCTTATGGTGGCACCCGTCCTTGAACCCAATTCTACCGGAAGGAATATTTATCTTCCCGAAGATATGATAGAAGTCAGACTGACAAACACAGAGGAAATAATACAGACTGAAATTCCCAAAGGCCGGCATTATATAAAATTCCCCTTGGACGAACTGGTTTTTTATATAAGAAAAGGTCATGCCCTCCCCCTTGCAAAACCTGCAATGAGAACAGATTTGATTGACTTTGAAAACCTTTCATATATTGGTGACAAAGAAGTAATCCAAAAAGCCGGAAAGGAAGGAATCCCTCCATATAAAGTTTATATTGACGACGGATTTACAACGGAATACAAAGAAATATAGGAAACAAAAAGGCTGCCCCCTTTACAATTCAGGAATCAGTCCTTAAAATCAGCTTGTTAAAGTGTCCAATAATTGGGGTGCACTTCAAAACCTTCATTCCGGGCAGCCTTTTTTTATTCATTGATTAGTTTGATAGAAAATAAGCATTTTTTTTGGTTTCATCTTTGTTCCGTTTTTAACAACCTGTCCTTTTCCTGGTTAGGATTCTCCAGAATTGTTTTGAACTGTTTCAAATATTTGTTTTTGACTTTTTTAATATTTGTTTACACAGCAAAGAAAAACGACACCTCCAATAACAAAGGCTACCGAGGAAACGGCAAATCCTTTTTCAAGTCCAATTCCTTCCTGGACACAGCCCATAAATAAGGCTCCTATGCCGATTCCAATGTCATAAGAAAGCATATAGGTCGAATTTGCAACCCCTCTTTTTTCCCGGGGCGTAGTTCCCGTAACAAAAGCCTGGAACAAGGGCTGCAAGATTCCGTATCCCACTCCGAATAAAAAACCTGCAATCAATAAATGGATGGAAGAATCCAAATTTATATAACTTATCATTGTAAAAATTAAAATTATTAAACTGGCACATACCAATAAAAGATGTTTTCCAGAATCGATAGTTTTTTGTGTGGATATTTTTGAAGCCAGCATTCCCATTACAAGGCAGACATAAAAATAAGGTAAGACCCCGAGCAAATTTTTTTCCTGGGCAAGAATTGAAGAATATGCTATTACCGCACCATAGGGAATCATCAGAAACATCATATTAAACATAAAAGGCAAAGCAGGCTTATAAATAGTTTCCTTGATTGAAAACTTTCTTTTCCTGATTTTCGGGTATTTTATCCTGCTGAATAAAACAAAAATTAAAGCTGCAACTGTTATTCCAAAAATTGAAACAAACGAAGCCCTGCTGTTTAAATGATTTTGCACCTGTATCCCCACAAAAGGACCTACAGCCATTCCGATTGAAACCGTAAATGCAAAACGGCTTATTCCTTCTGTAATTTTATTTTTGGGAAGAACATCTCCTGCTAAAGTCATTATTCCGGAACCGCAGACGGAATAAACAGCCCCCATATAAAGCCTTATAATTATCAATATTCCGTATACCGGAAAAAAAATAAATGCAGGGAACGAGAGTGAAAATAAAAACAAAAAGACAACATAGACTAAGTATCTGTTAAAATTATCCAACAGATAGCCTGCCACAGGTCTGAATAAAATCGTGGCAACGGACATCGCAGTCAAAACAATTCCGATTTTAGCGCCGGTTATACCGACTTCCTGGCAATAAATCGGTATTATTGGAATTGACGCATAAAAGGCAGCCAAGACAAGAATATTTGCAATGAATAAAAGAATAAACTTCCCGTTTCAGATTTTACTCTGGCAATCTGTAATTTTATCATACTCCGACATAAGACACTTCTAAAAAATAGTTGCATTTGCAACAGTTTTAATATATAATCCGTTTATCATGAGTTTTATAAACGACAGCCCTTTTAAATCTATTTCAATTTTGTACAGAAAGTCCCACATTTGGCTAAATAAGGAGTGTGAAAGTTACGGCCTCACAGCTCCGCAGGCCCTCGTAATTTTGATAGTATGCGATTATAAAGTTCTTTCACAGGAAGAAATTACAAGGAGACTTTCCCTTGATAAAAGCGTAATTGCCAAAACAGTAAATAAACTAGTGCAGAACGGTTTTCTTGTCCGGAGCATAAACAAAACAGACAAGCGGTTTTATGATATCAGCCCAGCAAAAAAGGCAACAGAGCTTTACACGCATATAAGGGATAAAATTGAAAAATGCTTTGAAAAAATGACCCGTGAAATGACCGAGAACGAAAAAATGGATTTCAAACGGCTCCTGTTAACTGCCGCAGAAAGCAGTATTTCCCAGGATGAATAACAGAATTATCTAGAAAAAATTGCTAAAACCATTCCACAAAAAGTAACTACAAAATATTCCCGGTACTTTAGGTCTTTATTGAAGTATTTTATATTTTTTCATTTCATTGTTGTTTCTTTATTCAAGATAAGATAAACAGATATGAACCTTTCCATTTCAATAAGAATTAATAACATTATGGAAAAATTCTTTTAATTTTCCGGATTCGTTAGCATATTTTAAAGCTCCTATCAAACTGCAACACTGAGTTCAAACAGTTCCCTACAATATTGAAAAGCACCCAGTACCGGCTTTTATTTTTTATACTGCAATTAAAGACTTATGAATTTTCTTCCTGTTCCCTAAAGTCTTTCCAGGAAGAATATCAAAAAAACTTTATTTACTGAAAAGGGTTTAACAAGTCCTTTTGTTTCACCGCCTTATAAAAATAAATCCAAAATTTACCAACTTAGACCATAAAAACGTTTTTTGTTATTTTCAGGTTTATTTTTTCTTGAGTTAAGAGGGTGAAAATTTATAATCTCCGCAAAATGCTTCATTACAAATTTATCATCTTTTCCGGATTTTCAAAGATAAATTCTGCCCCGGCTTTTTCAAATTCTTCCCTGCTGCCGAATCCCCACAAAACCCCGGCTGCCTTCAAGCCTGCCATGTGGGCTCCCTTAATGTCATAATTCCTGTCCCCAATCATAAGACACTTTTCTTTCTGTCCGGAAAGCCGGGTTTCGGATAAAACATAATTTATAACATCAACCTTTTCACAGCGGACTTTTTCTTCAAAATCAGCCCCGCCAACAAAGTCAAAAAAACTGAGGAGGCCTTTTTTTTCAAGGATTTGCTTTGTGTAAATTTCAGGCTTGCTGGTGGCAACGAAAATTTTCTTGCCTTTGGCTTTAAGAGCTTGTATCAACTCCATAACCCCGGGATAAATACTGCACTGGAACATTCCTTCTTTTGAGTAATAATCCCGGTAAACCTTAATGGCATTCTGTATTTCAGATTCCGGCAGGCGGAAAACCGTTGTGAAACTTTCGCTTAAAGGCGGCCCGATCATTCTTGAAAAATCATTTCTGGTATTTTTGAGACCGTAATGGACACAGACCTTTTCCAGTGAATTAAAGACACCTTCCGAAGTATCGAAAATAGTCCCGTCAAAATCGAAGAAAAAATATTCAAAACCCTGCATAACCCGATTATAGATTTTTTTCAACTTTCCGCAAAGGGGAGTATCCGCAAGAAAACAATATAAGCCCGGAAATTCCCACAGGAGCTTTTGTCATAAGGAAATAAAAATCTGCTTTTTTTGCATTAAGCCGCTGTGATTTCAACAGGTTTCCAAATATTTACCAGCACACAGCCGAATAACGCTTTTGTGTCTTTGCAGGGAAAAACGCTGTTTATTTGGCAAATCAAAGTTGCAAAGACGGCAAAAGCAAAGCTCTGTGCCACAAATATACGGCGTCTTATCCCAGAATTCGGCTTGTGCCGGATTCTGAAGTGTTGGCTCGTGGCACTTGCAAAAAAAAGAATTTTTTGATGCCAACACAAAGCTC
>JADIMM010000009.1 GCA_017694795.1 Candidatus Gallitreponema excrementavium | reverse complement strand
ACAAAAATAAAAACAGAGTAAAATCCAGAAGTAAACCTTTTTCCTCCCGGGAAAATCCTTCCATGCCTCTTTTCAAGAAAAAAAAGAACCGGCAGAAAAACCATAACAGGAAGAATTCCGGCAACAACGATAGACGCAAAGTACATAATCTGCTGACAGTTTGCCTTTTTTTATACAAAAAAACAAGTAAAAAAAAAAGTTAATATTTTCTTTGCTTGAAAATCACAGTAAAATATAGTAATGAAAATATCCAAAGATTCTCTTGTTTTGTATAAAGAAGCCCCCTGGGTTGTAAAAGAAACTATCCCAATGGAAGGGAAAATTGAGATAACCGGCCCCCGGGGGAAAACCATGAAAGTCCGTGAAAAAGACATTGTTCTTCTTTCCTCCGGAAAAACAGAAAATTTAAACAAGCTTTTCGATTCCGCATACCTGGATGAAAAAGAAAAGACTCTGGATTTGGAAAATAAAATAAAGGAAATTTGGGAGCTCGCAGGCGGAGAGGAAATATCATTCGGTGATTTTTCTGCAATGGTATTTGACAGCAATGCCCCGGACTTGCAATGGTTACTCTACAAAAAACTTAAAGCAAGCCCCTGGTTTACCCTGGAATTAACAGAAGACTCCGGATTGAATCTTCCGGTATTAAAGCCCAATTCCCAGATCCTTGCGAACGAACTGATAGAAAAAAAAGACAAAAAACAAAAGGAAACCAGGTTAAGGGAAGATGCAGTAAAAAGGCTTAAAAACCGGGAAGATTTTCAGGACGAAGACATTCCGTTTCTACAGGAAGTAGAGGCTTTTGCCTTGGGAAAATCATCAAAATCTGCAATACTCAGGGAGGCAGGGATTCCGGAGACCCAGGAAAAGGCCCATAAGATTCTGCTTCAAAATGGGTTCTGGTCAATTTTAAAAAATCCATGGCCTACAAGGAGAGGTATTACCCTGGCATCGGCAAATTTACCAGGGGAACCGGTTGCAGAAGTTCCCCGGCTGGATTTGACAAATCAGGAAAAATACAGGGCCTACGCCATAGATAATGAGGATTCTTCTGATCCTGATGATGCAATAGGTTTTGACGGTGATTTTTTGTGGATTCATATTGCAGATCCGTCAGATACGGTTTTACCGGACAGTCCTCCGGATATAGAAGCAAGAAAAAGAGGAAGTACAAATTATCTCCCGGAAGGGGTTTTCAGGATGCTGGGTTCGGAAATAACATTAAATTACAGTCTGGGACTTGAAAAAATATCAAAGGCTTTGTCTTTCAGACTTAAACTGGATGAAAAGGGGGATATATCTTCTGTCCGGATTTTAAAAACCTTGGTTAATGTCGAAAGGCTCACCTACAAAAAAGCGTCTTTATTAAAAGACAGCAACGAATTAAATGCTCTTTTCCGGATTTCCCAAAGAAACAGGGAAAGGAGACTGAGAAAGGGAGCCGTGGAAATAAACCTGCCGGAAGTTTCAATAATCCTTAAAGAAGGAAGGGTTTCAATAGAACAATGTGAACAAAACGAGGCCCAGGCAATGGTAAAAGAAATGATGCTGTTGGCCGGAGAAGGAGCTGCAAAATTTGCTTTTGAAAACAGTATCCCTTTCCAGTTTGTATCCCAGGAAGAACCGGAAATTCCTAAAAACATTCCCCAGGGACTTGCCGGCGAATACAGGTTAAGGCGGTCAATGAGACCCAGGCAGGTAAGCGTAAATCCTTCCGCCCATCACGGGCTGGGATTGGGAATGTATGCACAGGTAACAAGTCCATTGCGTAGGTACGGGGATCTGGTTTCCCATCAGCAGTTGTCGTTGTTCTTAGAAAACAGAAAGACAATGGATAAGGAAACATTGTTTGATAAAATCGCCCAGGGGGATATTGCGGCCAGTGAATGTATTAAGGCCGAAAGGGAAAGTTGTATTCATTGGAAACTTGTATACCTTTTGCAAAACCCCCAGTGGCAGGGCGAGGCTGTAATAGTGGAAACCGGAATCCCCAAGGCTAAAATTCTAATTCCGGAGCTGGCAATGGAAAGCCAGATTAATATTCCGGGAAACCTGCAACTTAATGACAGGATAAAAGTCAAGGCCGAAAATATTGAACTCTGGAATCTAAAAGTGGATTTTGTCCCTGTTTAAAATTTACCGGTTCTTTTCAGTAAGAACATGCCATGCAATAAACTTGCTGTCGCAGGAGCTTATGAAAAAACAATAACAGCATAACATAAAAACTGTTGTACAAAGACATATCCGAATTCTGCTGTAAATTTGCATCTTTTTCACAATCCCGGTAAATACAGTAAAAATCACTACTTAATAAAAAAAACAAAAGACTGTCCTGTTCTTAATTCTTAAAACCAGGGCAGTCCCCCATTAAAAGTGAATACCAGAAAATTGTATTTTATTTTTTCCAGGGATTACGGAGAATAAAAGTTTCGTTCCTCTCATATCCGACGGAAACAATGCCTATCTTTGTTCCTGTATATGACTCAATGTATTTTATATAGTTTTTGGCTTCTTTTGGAAGTTTTTTAAAAGTTTTGCACTCTTTAAGGGATTTTTTCCAACCCGGAAATTTCTCCAAAATCGGCTTTGCCTTGTTTAAGTCTTCGATTGAGGCGGGAAATTCCGTTACTATTTTACCGTCAATTTCGTACCCCACACAGGCTTCAATCTCGTTAAGGGAATCATAAACATCAAGATGGGTAAGAAGCAGATCGTCAATGGAATTTGTCCGGCAGGCATATCTTAATGCAACCAAATCAAGATACCCGCATCTTCTGGGTCTGCCGGTTGTAACACCGTATTCCCTTCCGGTGTCCCGGACAAACTTGTACAATTCACTCTGACTGTTTTCATCAAATTCAGAAGGCATAGGCCCGTTTCCAACCCTTGTCGTATAAGCTTTAAAAACCCCTAGAATTTTATCCAGCTTTCTCGGCCCGATCCCGGACCCGACACTTGCTCCTGCAGAACAGGACAAACCGGAAGAAACATATGGATATGTTCCTAAATCCAAATCCAGCATTGCACCCTGGGCTCCTTCCATCAAGACATTTTTATTCCTGTATTTCCACATTTCGGAAGAAATATTCACCCTCATGGAAATCAATTTTTCCTTATATTGCTCTAAAAAATCCAAATCCTCTTTTTCAAGATCCTGCATCTTCTCTGCCCAATCAAGATCTGCAAGCCTGATTCCGTCTCTCTCCGACTTCATTGAGTATGTAATTCCGATTCCTCTGCCTGTGGTCCCGATAGGTCTTTTTCTGGCAGCATCCCTTTCTTTGTCAATTTGTCTGTACCTGGGAAGAACTATATGGGCTCTGTCCGAAATAAAAACCCTGCCCTCCCAATTTATACCCCTGTCCTTAAGCATCTGAAGTTCTTCAAAAAGAGCCTGGGGATCTATAACCATACCGCTTCCAAGATAGACAGTCTTTCCGGGGTATAAAATTCCAGAAGGAACCTGATGCAAAGCATACTGCTGGTCTCCGATAACAATGGTATGCCCCGCGTTTGCTCCTCCTGCATATCGGACAACGGCTTGGGCATTTTGGGCAAGGTAATCAACCATCTTACCCTTGCCTTCGTCCCCCCACTGGGCACCAATAACTACAACATTCATTCTGAGCCTCCTGAAATTTCCAAAACAGTCATAATCCACGGATAAAAGAATATACGGCAAATCAACCGGAAAGGATTGTATCATAATTTTTTTTTATGTGGAAGAAGCAAACAGTATTAGAAATAAATATGATGGGAAAGAAATTTTCAACACAGAGCTTCGTTTTGGCATCGAAATACCCTTAATTTATGCAACTGCCGAGTGCCAAAACTTAAGAATTCGGCTTGTGCCGAATTCTTGGGATAGTTATGCCGGTTTTTTGTGGCACAGAGCTTTGGGGGCCAAAGCCTGTCATCCCGACCGAGCCGTAGGCAAGTGGAGGGATCTTGTATTGGCTTTTGGAAAAGCAAGGCAAACTCTACTTTTTGCA
>JADIMM010000114.1 GCA_017694795.1 Candidatus Gallitreponema excrementavium | reverse complement strand
CCTTTATGAAAAAGAAAAGCCTTTCAAAGTCATTTTAACACTTGATGGCGATTATATGAAAATGTACATAGATGAAGTTTCGGAAGAAAACCTGTTCCAAATACTAGTCCGCACCACACCGGAGGCCTGCGACCAAATAGAAAAATGGATAAAAGGGGAATCATATGATTTATCAAAAGTAGTCATGCCAAGATCTTCTTCTGTCAAAAAAGAATCTTCACCGGCAGCACCAGCGGCAAACATTTCCCCGGACAAAATAGTCACAAAACCATTCGGCTATAAAACAGTAAAAACGCAAAAGATTCCGGTTGAGGCAGGCGGTATATACCGTGCATCGGAAAACCTGAAGCTCAGGGAAAATGGAGACATCAACGGAAGTTTTATAACCACGATGCATGCAGGCACCCTGGTAAAAGTGATTTCCCTTGGGCAAAAAGAGACGATAGACGGTATAAAAAGCAACTGGGTAGAGATAGAAGTACAGTTAGGCGGCAGGGATAAAGATGGCAAGCCAATAAAAGCAGGAAAAAGAGGCTGGTGCTTTGGCGGCTATTTAGAAATCGGGGAGTATGAAGGATCGGAGTTATTTGTTCCCCTGAGAATAAAAATAATCCGTTTCCTGGATAAATATTTAATATTGATTTCTTCCATAACAGCAGCTGTACTTTTTATACATAATGTGGTGAAAATAATCAAATCAATAAGGGCAAGAAAGAAAGATCCGGAAAACAACATTCCCGTATCATCCCTGATATTGATTTGTGCGGGATGCATTTTAATATTCGGGACTTTATGCGATTGCATATTGCCTATATCTGATTTCATATTCTTACCAGGATTTTTTGCTTCAACTTTAATATATATATCAGCCGGTGTGGTAGCAATAGTCAGGGAGAAATGGAAGAAAAAAGAAGCTCCAGGGGGATTGTCATTGGTAATAACAGGTGAAATTGTAATATTTGTCGGCCTGTTGATTTTTTTATTGTATTTTATGATAGAACAAGATTTTATTCCTAACTATACAGTTATAATACTTATAATAGGGATTGCAGTGGTGACGGTGGGAAACATACTGGTAATTGAAGGCGTATTGGGACCAAAAGTGAACAAAAAAGGAAAAAATCCGGAATGAATTTTCCTGTCAGGTATTATTACAATTCCCGGCAGGCTACTTAAAGTAGATATTTTGGTATGACAACCTGGTTACTCAGGGTGCAGATTGGGGCATAAAGCCACGGGCAGTAAAGGCCCTGTTAATCCAAGTCCATTGCAAGGAATAACAGAAGAGGGGTATACTGGAAATTGTATGTCCCTCATTCCCGCCATAACAATTTTGTCCTGCCGACCGAACGACTAAGTAGTGTTTATCCAGCCGACCTAAAGTGAGTGGAGGCATCTTATTCTCCATTTTTCCAGCCTTAAAAATAACTTTGCAAACTCCCAAAAGAATGTATAATAAAAAGGTAAAAGGAGATTCCCATGAACAAAAGAATGATGCTGGCGGCATTGCTGCTGGTCAGCGTGGTGATGGCTGTTTTTGGAACAGATTTTGAGGAAAGAATTTCTAAAAAATCCTGGTACCGAGATTATTTCAATGAGGTTGTTTACCGGAAAGACAGAAACATATTAGTGGAACACCAACCCAGACTTAAAGAACCATACTCCGATATAGATCCCAGCTTTGCTGAAATAACATACTGGTTCGATGATGCCGGCAGGTATTGGGACCGTATTAATTGTCACAAATGGGATGACAGTGAATATGGTTGTTATATTAGGATAGGTATGGGTGGATTCAGATATAAAGCCAATAAAGTTGCCCCCGATTTGTACAAGCTGGAGCTTGAGGATGTGCGAATTTCACAGAAAGAGTATGAAGAACTTCTGGAACGCGGGCATGACAGAAGGTTTGCACTGGATGCAACGGAGCCGGGGTACAGCCTGTATTTCCGGTTTGACGGTGAGTATCTGTATATATATCTGGAAGACGGAAAAACATTACACGAAACATACTGTGCCTATGATGAATCAGAAGAAAAGGCTTTGCAGGAAGCAATCCGCACCAATGAATTTGACATGACAAAAATAACCTTACCCCGGCATGGAGACGGTACCTGTGATTATGAAAGCGGCAGAGGGGTACCGGGAAAAAAGATTGTAGACGGACTGTACCGGGCGAAGGAAAACCTGCGGCTCCGAGAAACAGGAAGTACTTCCGGTAAGGCTATAACCACAATGCAGGCAAATACCTGTGTGAAAATACTTTCATTGGGTAAGGAAGAGACGATAGACGGCATAACGGACAACTGGGTACAAGTTGAGACTCAGTTTGGGGCAAATGACACAGAGGGAAAACTTATTCACGGTGAGGTCGGCTGGTGCTTCGGCGGCTACTTAAAGTAGATATTAGGGTATGACAACCTGGTTACTCAGGGTCTGGGTCATAAAGCCACGGGCAGTAAAAGCCCTGTTAACCCAAGTCCATTACAAGGAATAACAGACGAGGGGTATACTGTAAATTGTATACCCCTCATTCCCGCCATAACAATTTTGTCCTGCCGACCGAACGACTAAGTAGTGTTTATCCAGCCGACCTAAAGTGAGTGGAGACATCTTATTCGCCATTTTTTCCGCCTTAAAAATAACTTTGCAAACTCCCAAAAGAATGTATAATAAAATGTAAAAGGAGATTCCCATGAACAAAAAAATGGTATTAATGGCATTGCTGTTGGTCAGCGTGGCGGCGGCTGTTTCCGGAACAGATTTTGAGGAAAGAATCACAGAAAAAAAGTGGTACCGGGACTATTTTAACGAGGTTATTTATCGGAAAGACAGGAACATTATACTGGAATATCAACCT
>JADIMM010000008.1 GCA_017694795.1 Candidatus Gallitreponema excrementavium | reverse complement strand
ATGCATGAAGAACATATTGTGTGTAAAGTTCGTCAGCATAAATACAATTCATACAAAGGTAAGGTAGGCAAAATCGCTCCTAATCTTCTAGAACGGGATTTCAGCACAAGTAAATCCAATGAAAAATGGGTTACTGATGTTACTCAATTCAACATATTTGGCACAAAACTTTATTTGTCTCCAATTCTTGATTTACATGACCAGTCATTAATCAGTTGGAATCTTTCTGATAGTCCGAATTATGCCCAGATAGTTGATATGCTTGAAAAGGCTTTTGCACAGATTCCTGACGGGACAAATCTGATTTTACATTCTGATCAGGGCTGGCAATACCAGATGAATGATTATCAAAAACGACTAAAGGAAAAAGGAATCAGACAAAGTATGTCCCGTAAAGGTAACTGCCTTGATAATTCAGTTATGGAAAATTTCTTTGGCCTGTTAAAATCTGAACTTTTATATTTACAGGAGTTTAAATCTGTTGAACATTTCGAAAAAGAACTGATTGAATATTTATCCTGGTACAATGAAAAGAGAATTAAGGTTAAATTAAAAGGACTGACCCCTTTACAATTCAGGAACCAGTCCTTAAAATCAGCTTGTTAAAGTGTCCAATAATTGGGGTGCAGTTCAATTAACAAACAGCCCCTGTTATTTTAATTTATGCTAAATCCGGCATCAATATTCAACACCGTAATCAGCAGGATTCCTGTCCGAAATAAGCCAGGGATTTGAAGTACCGGCAGAACCTCCAAAGCTTACCGAACCTCCTGAAACCACAGCGGACCTGCCGTCATACCAGTTGTAAACAGTTGTTCCGTCACCGTACAAATCACCGACACTGGCAGAAGAACCGGAAATACAGATTGCCACTTCATTTTCTCCTGTTGAACCGGTATAACTCCTTAAATATGTACCACCGGATTCAACCTGGCTGCCTGCACCAACAGCAGGATTGAATTTTCTGAAGGTTCCTACCCTGCCCCAGTGTTCAACGGATTCAGTATTCTCACCCCAGTTATAAAAGCCTCTTGTAGCCATATCCGTATCCCCAAAAGAATCCACTGCCGGTCTTGAGGACTCATCACCGTAGTAAATCTGGACACCGCCTGGAAGCAGACAAAGCATTGTGCCGACTTTTAACTGGTCCCCGGGCCTGTGAAGCCCTGTGTCATGGCTTGAAATATAGGAAAGGGCATTGTTCCGGTTTCCGTTATTATCGCCGTCTGTACTGGTACTGAACATACTTGCATAAGAAGCCCAGTCCGATGTTGACGGTGTTGTCCCGGAAGAACCGCTTCCACCCCACTGACTGGGATTAAAACGGAAGTTAATCATGGAATCAAATTTTCCGGTAACAAAATAATCATCACTCATATTCGGAGTCCAGCCAAAGTGTTCCCCTGTCATCCAGAAACTTTCGTCCCAATCTTTTGCTCCGCTTCCGCCGTCTGATTTGCTGCTGTCATTTCTCCAGGCTTTAAGGGCTGCCTCACAGGCGTCCTTAAGTTCACCCCAGCGGGATTTCTCCACATGTTTTGCAGTGTCACACCGGAACCCGTCGATGCCGAATTCCCTGACCCAGCCGGAAAGCCAGACAATGATATAATCAGCAGGAGCTCCCTTGTTGTCAGTCCTCCAGTCCCCGGATTTTCCGTTCCAGTCTACATTTGAAACCGAAGGCAGCTGGTAATCCTTGTACTTGTAGCCTGTATTGTTTCCGTATGAAGTGTCAGTTGTATTATTAAGCTCCCTTCTCCACTTTGTCTTTAAGAATACAGGAATGGAAACGGCCTTGGTTTCTTCGGTTATCACATCCGGAAGCTTGGAGAGGGAACCTTTTATGGGATCAGAGTCCAAATTTGCAGCAGGCTTTCCGTATCCGCCGTTTTCATAGGTTGGCCAGTCTGCCTTGTCTTCAAAGCCCCTTACCCAGCTGCACCACCAGTTCTGCCAGCCGTTTTCAAAAATATTCCAGTTTATACCCCAGGAGGAACCGTCACCTTTTAAATACTGACCGTTAGTTGGAAAGCAGGCATGATTGTATTTTTCATGATCATCATAAAAACCGCCAAAATTATAATCAATCATATCCTGCCAGTTGTCATATCCTGTATGGTTCATAACCACATCCATTACAACCCGGATTCCCCTTGAGTGGGCTTCGTTTACAAAGGTTCTGAATTCCTCGATGGTACCCATATTCTGGTCCATAAAAGTCCAGTCCTGGGTATAATACCCGTGGAAGGCATAATGGGGAAACTGGTTATCCTTTCCTCCCGTCCAGCCGTGCATCTGCTCATAGGGTGCAGTAATCCAAATCGAATTAACCCCGAGAGCCTGGAGATAATCAAGCTTTTCCGTAAGCCCCTTAATATCCCCTCCGTTAAAGGTTGCAACACTTGGAACCCCTTTGTTTACCCTGCCGTAACAGTTGTTATTGTCGGGATCCCCGTCATAAAAACGGTCTGTAAGCACAAAATAGCAAAGGACATTGTCCCAGGTAAATGTATCCGGGACAGCGGGTCTTTCAGAAACTGTATAGGTCTTGAATTCACTTTCCCCCAAGGGATAAAGTGAATTGGTCATTGTAGCACTCAAAGATACAGTGTCCCCTACAGAAAGTCCGAGACTGTCGTATGGAATTGTAAGAATACCATTATTAAAATCAGCTTCAGTGTAAGTTATGCCGGAAACGGAAACAGCCAGATTTCCCGATTCTGCCAAGGAGCCCGGATTAAAAGTCACCGTGATATTTCTGCCTTCTACCAGCTTATCGTTGGAAGGAGAAAAACTGAATTCAGGAACCTCTACAGCCCCGCTTCCACCGGAAGAAGAAGTTTCCCATTCTTTTGTATTAAGATTGAAAGTAGCTTCTTTTACCCCTGCAGGAAGAACAACTCCATCTTCCATATTGGCAGGGTAACGGTTTGTATCGCTTCCACCGTAGAATATAACCATGGTCTTTCCCGGCTCAACCCAGTCCTCGTTTAAATCATAATAAGGAACCGGCCCGGTTGTTACCATTTCCGGCATTTCCTCCCATTTTCGATTTTCATTTCCGGAATCATCGTAATAATAAATCTTTTTTGTCCCCCAGATACAGTTTGAAAGATATACCCGGTACTTGTAGTTGGTTAAATCACCGAAAGAATTTTCTTCCCCGCTTTTTATTACCACGGTGGTTTCCAAAACCACCTTTCCGGTTGAATCCTTTACAATTACAGGCCAAACTCCAGGGGCAACATTCTCTATAGAAACGCTTTCCCCTGATACGGTTCCGGGTACGGAAGAGGGATCCCCGATTTCAACAGTAAGGCTTCCTTCAAACCCCTTGATGTTTGCTGTAAAAGTTCCTGGGTCAAGTTTATAGGAATCCGGAGCCTTTAAACCGGAAGCAGAAAAATCTTCCGCAATGGAATTTACATCAACAAGATAAGAATCTGTTTCTGGAATTGCAGAAACCAGACTGTCCACCTGGTCCTGATTCAAAGCCGAAACCTCCACCCCTTTTGAAAGCAGGGCCTGGAAAAGATTCCCTTTAGGGGTTGAATCCCAGTTGACTGTAACAGAGTTATTTCCGGTATTTATGTCGGCTACAGCCCTCATAGTAATACCTGAAAGCTTTGTGCTTTCGTTATATGCCTGGACCGTAATAATCCGGTTTTTTCCTACAGGAACCTTCTCCAGAATTATTCCTGAAGCAACTCCACCGGAAACCTCTGCCTCTGTGTATACCACATCGGAAAAATCGTCACAGGAAACCCAGACCAAACACCGGGTAATAGAATTTACATCCACTGACCTGGCTGAATCCCCGTTAATTATCAGGGTTCCGTACCTGCCGTCCCAGGATGAAGAAACATCCGGCTCCAAAGGATTTTTGCAGGAAGGGAAAAACAAAATAACAACGAATAAAAACATAATAAACTGTTTTATTTTTTTCATAATCAAACTCCATTCGTACGGTTGTTTTTTTTAATTAAAATCAATGTCAATTCCACCGGTACCGGTTTCACCGGAAGAACTTGAACCACCTCCGGAAACTTTAACGGTTACCTTGTCCGAATCCACGGAAGCGACCGTATTTCCTGTAGCTCCTGAAAGTGTGTTTGTAACCCTTACATAATAAACACTGCTTCCTGCTTCTGAAGTTGAAGGAGTGTAAGAGTCAGTTACTGCACCTGAAATTTCTTTTCCGTCCTTAAACCATTGATATGACAGGACTCCCCCATCGCTAACGGATGCTTCTACAGTCATGGAACTTGCCTTGGCGTTTAAAGAATAGGTTGCTCCGGTGGGTTGTTTTGTAATACTCGGAACCTGTGCATCTACAGCAGTGCCATACCTTGCATAAAGATTTGTGTCGGTATATATCACCAGGTCACTAACCTTCCTTCCCGAGTCAGGTTGTGTAAACCATCCGAGAAAATCATCACTGGAACTAGGATCACCGATTAATCTCACCTTTGTCCCGGGAGAATATAATATCGTTCTTAAGACCTTGTACCCTCCAGTTTCCAAAGGTATGTAGTATGTAAGAACACAGTTTTTATCTTCAGGAGCAGCACCTTCAACAAGATTTCTCACAGTACCAAAGGGATTGTAACAGGAGGTTAAAAACAAAACTAAAACAAAAATTATTGAATAAAATTTCCTCATTTTTCTACTCCAAAACTATTTATCTAGTGAATAACCGGCAGCAACACCAAACCCCCAAAAATAAGGGTATCCGAACTTAAAGTAAGGCTCAACATATAGTCCCTTAACAGATTCAAAATCCAACTTTATCCCTGCTTCGGCACCGATTAAAAATGCAGTTGTATACATCTCTTTGTACTTTAAATAGGAAACTCCGATATTTCCTTTAATAAATGGAATAATATAAAAACCAGGAAAAGAAAAATCAAAAGGTGTATACCATTTGGCATAGGCAGATGTATTAGAGTTGAAAAAAGAAGAAGCAAAACTGAATTCCTGTTGTATTCCAACTTTCAAATCTGGTAAAAACTCATAGTCCCCATGAAATCCCATATTAAAGGCATATCCCATAGGGGTAGACATGTCAGCACCAAGATTTCCTCCAAAAGAAAGAGGAATCCCTTCTGCAAAAAGAATACCTCCCAAAGAAAGAAACAAAATAAATACAATCCGTCTCATATCAACTCCGGTAAAGTAAAATCAGTCTTACTTAATTTTACAGCTGATTTTTTTATCCGTCAAACAAAAACTCAACTATCTCCGTTTTGTAAATACTGTAAAATATAAGCCAAAATTTAATTAAAAATCATATTGTGGCACAGAGCTTTTGATTTAAATGTAACAAATGTGGCACAGAGCTTTTTTGTTGGGTTCAGGTATAATCCAGGTTTAGATTTGTCGATGGTGAGAATTGGGCTCTGTGCCATGAACCCACAGAAATTTGGTGTTAAAGGGGTTTGCAGGTGTGCAGCTGGAGACATGGAGTTATTTTCGGTTGTCACAGAGCATCGGGATTTGTCCACCTGTCGGGGAAAATACTTCCCTGTACAAAAAACAGAAATGTTTTTTTTTGTAAACCTGCAGGTATACTGCCTGTTTTTTATT
>JADIMM010000113.1 GCA_017694795.1 Candidatus Gallitreponema excrementavium | reverse complement strand
GCAGGCAGGCAGGATTTTTTACGCCTTAAAGCCCTTTTCCTTTTTATTTTAATATCAATATCCGCAAGCCCCCTTTACGGCCAGTTTTACAGGAATTTTTTTGCCGAAGGGGAATTCCATAAATACCTTCTTTTGGCAGGTCTCCAAGACTATACAATCCCCAAACCGGGCTGGTCACTAAAAGCCGGCTTCACCTGGGATTTCAGTCGGAGACACCATGCCTCGGTTTTGTTCCAGACCGGCCACCGGGTGGTTTCCGGGGAAAATCCCCTTGTAAGAACCCTGGACATATACCCCTTTTCTTTGAGCGGTGAATATTCATTTTCAATTTTCCCCTGGTTTTCCATAGGCATACAGGGCGGCGGAGGCCTTTTTTATTCCAGGATTTCCCATTACGAAACCGTAGTAGACATATTAACCCAAAACCTCAGCACCACAAAGGGCGCAAGTGCTTTTATCTCCTGTATGGCAAATGCAAATTTCAGTTTATTTGAATCTTCAACCAATTTTATGCTCGGTCTTGGCATTGAGTGCATATCGGAAAAAGAAGGACTAATTCCTGTTCCGGCTTTTTCCCTGGGACTCAGGTGTTACCCCGTCAGGATGTGGCAGTACGGAAAAAAGCCCCTCATAAAAGAAGTGGAAAAAATCGTGGAGATAGAAGTTCCCCTGGAAGTTCCTGTAGAGCGCCAGGTAATAATAGAAAAAGAAGTTATAAAGGAAGTACCCTCTTTACCGCCCCTGCCGGAAAACCCGTTTAAAGAAACGGAATTTATCGTCATTTATTTTAACGTGGGAAGCGACCAACTTCCTCAGGAAGAAATTTCAAAGCTGGATACACTGGGAGAATACCTTGAAAAAGTCCCCGGTGCAGAAATTATACTGGAAGGGAATTCCGCCCCCTTTGATTCCCGGGAACAAAGATACACCATGGGACTTTACAGGGCCAATGCAGTAAAAGAATATCTTACAGAAAACTACAACATAGCTTTAAGGCGGATAAGCATTAACAGCGTAGGTTCCCAAAGGTCAGGAGGCTTTGTCCCGGGACTTGCTAACGAGGCTTACAGCCAGTACAGGACGGTGAGGATTTTCATTGTACCGGGAACAGACCTGCCGGGACAGAATCCGTCCCCGGCTCAAAAAGAACCGGAGGAAAACCTCCCGGACAAAAAAGCCGGACAGGACACTCCATCCTTAGCCAGCCAGGAACCGCCACCCCCTGCCGAACCAGAAAACACGGAACTACCCGGAACAGCAGCAAAAGAACCGGAAACAATTAAAAACCGGAAAAACAGTAATCCTGCCCCCGGAGAGCCGCAGGATTCCCCGGCCGGACAGGATTTCCCCGCTGGTTCCCAACCACAGATACAAAATCAAGAAATAAACACCGACACTAACACAACCACCAGCACAAAAACCAACGCAAACAGCGACACAGATAATCAGTCAAACAACGGATTAAAACAAAAAGCACCTGCACAAGGGGAGGAAGAAAATGAAATTAACAAAACTCTTTAGGACAATAACCATTTGTATAGCCGGATTATTGGCTTTCAGCTGCAACAATGTTTTCCACGAACTCATCCCCCCGGCAGACAGCAGTATCCACTCATTTTCACTTCAGGACCCCGAGACCGGTTTTTCAAGGAATGCGGTACCTTATTCGGAAACAATAACAATAACCGTTCCCTACGGCACAGACATTACCGCCCTTATTCCGGTAATCAAGACAGACGAAAAAGCCACCGTCATTCCCGGAACCCTCCCCTATATCCACAAAGCCTTCCCCTCTGCTAATATTGTAAACCTCTCCCTCCAGATGCAGCTGGCATACAATTCCGGAGACCTGGGAAGCTGGGTTCTCAATTTTATCCAGGAAAACCGTGATTTCACCGTTCCCCAATTGGACATTCCCATAGATTTTTCAGAGCCTGTTGTATTCTGCGTTATTGCAGGCCAGGGAAATTACAGTCTTTATACCGTTTCCGTCGTAATAGAAGAACCGGAAAACCCCGGAGATCCTTCAACACCCCAGGAGCCTGAATCACCCCAGGAGCCTGAAGAACCTGAGCCCGAACAACCAAAAGACATTCTGTCCTTTACAGTGGAAAACCAGCTTGGAACCTCTGTAATAACCCAAAACACCGTAAGCTTTACCATGGACGACGGTGCAGACATAAGAGGCCTTTATCCCGTAATTTCTGTTTCCCCGGGAGCCAAAGTATTGCCCCTGACTACAGATTACCTTTTGGATATGTTTACCTACAACCAGCTCATTTCCCTCCTTACCGGAATTTCCACCTCGGTAAAACCGGAAACCTACATAAAATCCTTCCTTGAAAAACAAAACAACCCGGAAATCCCCAATCTTACCCATAGGATAGATTTTACCCAACCGGTTATAATGGCGGTAATAGCCCGGGATAATTCCATTAAACTGTATACCGTTACCTGCACCGTCCAAAAGGACGAGCCGGCACTCACAAACCTGGCATTTACAAAATATAACAATCCCGGCTTGATGAAAGACGCCCGGGTTTCCATAAGCGGAAACACCGTTACTGTGGAGGCAACCTACCCGGTGGAATATCCTGACTACGACCTCATCCCCGATGTTTCCTTTTACGGGGACAAAATCACCTGCACCTTGCCGGACGGAACCGAAACCCAAATAAATCCGGGAGAAACAAAACTTTCTTTTGGTGTTACAAATATTACCAACGGCGAAACAGTTGCTTCCCTGCTTACAGTTTACAAAAACGGAAAAACAACCCAATACAACCTGAATATCACCTGGCAGGAAGACAAAGACACCATAAGAAGCATAACAGACTTTAGGTTTACAAAAAACACAAACCCTGAAATCGGAACCCTTTCCATGGCGTCTATTTATAACGAAGGGGACACAGGTTATATTTCCGCAGTTATATTATACGAAGGAACCACCGCCCCTTATGAGCTTATTCCGGATTTTTATTCTCCCGGAATAGTTACAAAAGACAACGCAGTGCAAACCTCCGGAGTAACCAAACAAAATTATCAGACAAGTTTTGAATATCTTTGCACCTCAAAAAACGGCTTGTATTGCAGGCTATACACCGTAAATGTCACCTTTATCAAGGTGGAACCGGCACAAGCCCTTATAAAATCATTTTCCTTTCCAAAGTTTTTAAACCCGGATTTAAGCCTTGACTCGGAAGGAGTTATAGACCAGGACTCTGCCACAATATATTTATCGGTTAAATACAAAAGCCAGAACCCGCCGGAAAAACTCACCGCCCAGTTTGGGGCAACGGGAAATGTTCTTGTGGACAACATCCCCCAGTCCAGCGGTTTTACGGAACAGGATTTTAAATACACACAATACTACACCGTAATATCCAAAAACGAAATTTCCACCGCCACAAAAACCTATAAAATCCAGGTTGTTTTTACCAGGGACGAAGATTCCGACTGCGCCCTTGTAAGTTTCGGGTTTTTAAAACAAGACAATCCCACAATGGACAAAGACATAGAAGCAACCATAACAGAAAGGTCAGGCTCGGTTTATGCCCTCCTTCCCAAGGGAACAGACTTTGCAGGAACACCCCTTATTCCGGTTTTTGAAACCAAGGGAACCCTTACCATAAACGGCAGTCCCATACAAAGCGGAACAACTCCGGTAAACTTTGGGGAAGAAGTAAAACTTACGGTAACCAGCAAAAACGGCCTATTTACAAAAGAATACACCGTTCTTTTGCAGGAATCCGGCACTGTAATCTATGTTGACCTTAGGGCCTGCGGCAGAAACAACGGCACAAGCTGGGAAGACGCCTTTATATCCTTTGACCGTGCCATAGAGGCAGCCAATGCCATACCGGCAGATTCCGTAATAGAAATCTATCTCACAGAAAATGATACCCCATATACTTACGATTCTGACGCCTACCCATTAGAAAGGGCAAACCTTATTATCCGGGGAGGCTTTACCGGTACCGAAACCACACCGGAAGAACGAATAATGAGAAGAGCCGAAGACCCTATTCCACTATATAATAGCCAAATAATTGGTACAGGTAACACATATTTTTTATACGGTAATGGTGAAAAAAAACCTGGAGAACTTTTAGTATTGGACAGTCTGGCTATTAGCTATGGAAAGTGTCAAGGATTTATAGGTTTATACTTTGGTAGTAAAGATTTTACCCAACTGAAATTAGATATTCAAAACTGCCATATAAAAGATGATGGCAATAATGAAAAGAAACTTGAATTTCTTAGAAGTTTTCACCGCAATAATATTAATATTTCTATCTCTGATTCAGAAATAACCTATTCCAGTGATGCTGTTCGTACAAGTTTTAGATTTTTAGATCCTGTTTACGAGTGTACTGCCAATTTAGTTATAAAGAACTCAAATCTGACAATCCCGGATTTGACGGCTAGAGTACTATCCTTTTCCAATTTGGAAATTTACAATTCAATCATAAAAAACTCGAAAAAAGATGAACCACTGGAGATTGCGTCTGACAACTGGGAATTCCATGATTCAGAATTTTATGGTGTTACTGGTGGAATAACTGGATACCACTTATCTACGGAAACAAAAGGAGAATATTACAACTGTTATTTTCATAACGTGGATGACCTCCCCTGTACTGTTATGGAAAACTGTAATTTTTTTAATTGCAGAGAGTATGACAGCGTTAGTGGGAGTATTGGTTTGATTCGCTCTCCTGGAAACACTCGTATAACAAATTCTTCTATTACTGCTTATCCATCATCATTAGGCAGTAATAGTGTATATTTGATAGATTTTTTAGGCCTAGACATTAATCATAGTAACCGCAATATAGAATTAACCGACTGTTCTGTCGAGTTTTATTCCAATTCAAGTTTAATTGACTCAGCCTGTAACCTTACAATCCGGGGTTCAGGTAGATACGGTATAAAAATAGGAACAATTTTTTCAGAGAGGTTATACCGTGATAATACCTGTAATTTAATAATTGAAGATGCCAGCATATCTACTAGTAAAGGATTTAATGTCTATAATTCGGGATTGAAAAAACAGGCCTTTAATGAACTGAAAATCCTGGATTCCCACATAAACTCCTATGGAGATTTTATATTGCCCCTCAGCAACAATACTGTTATCAAAAACAGTACCATATCTTCTAAAACTGAATGTAAGATTTCATACGTTGATACAGATTCTCTGACAAAACCGGAAAATCTTGAAATTACAAGCTCTACCATCCAGGGCAGTAGCATCCATATAGGGCAGGGAGTCAATACAGTTATAAAAGATAACAAAATTACCACCCCAACAGATGAATATACCTATGTGAAAATTTTTTTGTCAGATAATACCGATGTCTGCGGCCTGAATAACCGGAATTATGAATTCCAGGGCAACACCATTGACAGCAATGAAACTGCAATATCATTTTATCCCCCTACAGAAAACATCAAGCTAAACAATAACAATTTTTCAAATTATACATCTATATATACGAATGAAAACACAGCTCCAGACCTTTTTGAATTTAACGGCAATTCCCTTAACACAACCCGGGAAATTACTTCCAGTACAGGAGATATAATTGATGCTTATTATAGCTTACATTTAGACGGTTTACCAGAAGGTGGTACAGCAATAAACTGCGAAAACAGCAATATTGGATACATCTATTTGCGGACCAGAAGCTACAATACAGATTACGCTTATGCAACCTTTAAAAACTGCATTATTGATGAATCCTTTTATTCTGGAACTATATACGGTGCTTTAGTATGTATTTCTCGCAATTTCGATGTTTTATTCCAGGACTGCATCTTTAATATCCATTCCAAACATATACAAGGCATCACCGATGAAACAAAGATTATGATTAAAGGCACCGGTACCAACACCTCCAAGATAAACTGGCACTCATCCGAAAAGGGATCATATGGTATTCTTTATAGAATATTCAACATTCAAAATACTGTTATAAATGTTACTATCATGAAACCCGAACAAGAACCGATATATGAAAGCAACATTTTTTATTTTTCTAATTTTGACAACTGCACTTTTAATATCAGTTTAGAAAAAGATTTTGACGCTTCCATCTTCGACAATTGTAATTTAAGCAACTCCACCCTTGATGTCAGCAGTGAAGGAGTAATATATACCGTATTTGAAGACTGTAATTTAAGCAACTCCACCTTTGACGGAAAAAATATATACGCAGTGGACTATTTTATGTATGAAACTTGCGACGATACCGGTGTCTGTGGGAAAAGAGGTTTAACAAACTGCACCGTAACAAATGTTAAAGCTGAAAGTCATTTATTTTATGACCTTAACGCGAACATTGATACTTCAGTAATCCAATCTTGTTCTGGTGGCATAAGAGTAAATGATATAAATAACTCCCAAATTTTTAACTACGATTGCACGGAACAAAATATCTATTATATAACTTGTTTTGGAGACATAACCGACTCCTCAATTTACGGCAGAAGTACTGATTTTTACGGTGAAAAAATTCAAAACACCAGTTTTAATTTTTGCATTAGCACCTTCAGGGGGGGAGCCGTATATATAGCTCCAGACAGTTCAGAAAATATTCTTATAGAAAACTGTGTTTTTTCCAACTGTAAATCTTCAGAACAACAGGATGACATTGCAGATGGTGGTGGTGCCATAGCCATATTATGTCATGGAAACAATATCGGGGTTACAATCAAAAATTGCAGGTTTAATAGTAATGTATCGGCACCACTTAAAGGTTTTGATATTTTTATGTCTGCAAGCTGGACTGGCTTCAACTCTTATTCGGGATGCGTGCTTGATTTACAAAATTGTTATAGCGATTATGTAACAGATTATGGACTGGTTATTGGAAATTCACTTTCAGTTTACACCGTAAATATAACAAAAAAAGGAAATATGCAGGCTTTATGAAAACTTCCATTTCCATATTTCCCACAGTTTTAATCCTCATCACCTTCCTTGTTTCCTGCAGGTCTCCCTCGGAGTTCCAGGAAATTCTCATTGGAAAAGAGCCCGTCCTTTTGGAGCTGGAAATAGACAGCTCCCTTGCAAAAAACACTTATGCCAGGGGGGAGGCACTGGATCTTACAAACCTCATGGTTCGGGGGAGGTATTCCGACGGCTCCGTAAAAAGGCTGTCCCCTTCCCCAAAAGAAAACATTACAGGCTACAACCCTTTAAAAACCGGGAAACAGGTTCTTACAATAACAATAGAGAATGTTACTGCAACCTGGACTATCCGGGTCGGCGAGGCAGTCCCAAAACAGATTTCAGTCAACACCCTCCCCACAAAATTACAATACGCAAAGGGGGAATCCCTGGACTGCACCGGCGGTACCATAAAAATCACCAATACAGACGAAACCACGGAAATAAAAGAGTTTTTACCGTACATGGTAACAGGCTTTGACTCCACAAAAAAAGGCAGTCAGGTTCTGACTGTAAATTACCAGGGATTTACGGACAATTTTCAAATTCAGATTGAGGGCCCACAGGTTTCACAAATCCTGATAACAGCTTATCCCAAAGAGGTTTCTTACATCATTAAAAACGACACCCTTTATTCCCTGACAGGTCAGGAAATAACCAAACAGTTTTTTGCAGGAAACTTAAAGGCTTCCTACCTTTACACAGACGGCACCACGGAGGAATTTCCTGCCCGGGAAGAAAACTTTACCCTGCCGGAACCTGTCCCGGGGATTTCAACTGTAAAAATTACCATTCCCTTTGAGTACCAGAATAAACCGGTGGAAACCAGTTTTACAGTTTTCCTCTTTGACTCCAACGAAATGATTCCACCCCTTTCCGCAAAATCCGGTTTCCAAAAGGCAGAATCAATCCTGGAAAATGCCAAAACCTTAACAGTTGCAGGAAAGACGGAATATGTTGCAGGCCATAACGGGTACGGTTCTTTCGGCCCGAATAATAGGGCAGTTTTGTCCCCATATTCAATAGCAAGAACAGAAACAACCTATACACTTTGGAAAGAGGTTTTGGATTGGGGTGAATCAAATAATTATGTATTTTCAAACAAAGGAACAGAAGGCTCAGGAGGCAGTTATTTTGATACTGCCGACAAAAAAACCGGAGAACCGGTTGTAAACATAAGCCGTAACGACGCAATAGTGTGGTGCAACGCAAAAAGCGAAAAAGAAGGGAAAATCCCTTATTATTTAAATACTGAAGGGGAAGTAATAAAAGATGCACTAAGCTCAAGCTGCACAAGCCCAAACCTTAACCTGCAAAGCGACGGGTACCGCTTGCCAACCCAGGAAGAATGGGAATTCGCAGCAAGGGGAGGCATAGCAGCCTTTTACAGCACCCAATACCCCATAAGCGGTGTCCAGGATTATAACAGCGGCTGCTGGAATTATCCCTACACCCTGACAGACTCATTAGAAAATCTTTCCGAATACTGCCTTTATAACGAAAACCTTTATACACAAAAAACCGGAAGCCTAAAGGCCAATGGAATGGGTCTTTCCGATATGTGCGGAAACGCCGGTGAATGGACAGACTCAACAAAGGGAAACGAAGAATTTTATATCCTCGGCGGAAGCTGTATGGATACAAGCCTCTTCTGCCAGGTAAGCACAAGACTTTATAAACTTAAAAGCCACGAAAAATCACCATACGTAAGTTTCAGGATTGTGCAGAACATTCCATAAGTTGCAACCCTCCACAAATCCGGCTTTGGCATCAAAAAAGCCCTGCCTTACCAAAAGCCCAAAGCCAAAGCCCCGAAAAAAAATGCCGGTTTCAAAGGCGAAAACCGGCGTACAGTCCCAGAATTCGGCGCGAGCCGAATTCTGGAGCTTTTGCACAAGGCAGTGGGTAAAAC
>JADIMM010000112.1 GCA_017694795.1 Candidatus Gallitreponema excrementavium | reverse complement strand
TGGCAGACTGAGCGTTGCTACATAAATGCCGGCTCAATAAAAGTTCAAAAGGAGATTTTGTTTAACGTAGCATGATGGATATGTGGCTTTTTTCAGAATCAAAATTGCGAACTAAATTTGACACAATCTGAAAAAAGAACCAATATGGGAAGGAATAACAAAAAGCAGGCTTTTTAGGTATGTGTAAAAACTTTTACTGGAGTTTTTTCAGGAATACCGGAGCCTTGTGCAGAAAAGCCTGTGCTTGGATTTCGGGGCTTGCAGGTGATATTTTGGATGGATATTATGAGGGACAGAGCTTTTTTAATTTTTGTTGACCGGGCTTTGACCGGTACTTTGTATTTAAGTACTATTATTGTGTTCCTTACAATATGAACAATATGAAAAAAGAGGATTAAGAAATGGTAGAAATCAGGTATGCCCGGGAAGATGACAGGGAATTTTGGTATAGTCTGGACAAACATTTGCCCTTGCAGCAATTTTATAATAAAATCCGTGATAAAACGGGTTATGTTTTGTTGGAAGATAATAAACCTGTAGGTCTGCTCAGATATAATCTTTTTTGGGACAAATTCCCTTTTTGTACAATGCTATTCATTGAACAGAACTATCAGAGGAAGGGGTATGGAAGAAAGCTTATGGAACATTGGGAAAAAGACATGAAATCCAAGGGGTATGGCATGCTTTTAGCATCTACCCAGGTTGATGAGGATGCCCAACATTTTTACAGAAAATTGGGATATAAGGATTGTGGCGGGCTTGTTATTGATGTTCCGGAATTTAAGCAACCCATGGAATTATTTTTAGTCAAGGGTCTATAAAAACAAATTTTTATGTTTTTTTGTTGTAATTACCGGTATAGAAAAACAGTGGCTGTAAAATTTTTTGCAGCGTGATTTTCTTTATAGCGTTTGATTGTTATTTTTGTCCGTCTTTTCCAGTATTTCCGCCCGGTCTGCCAAAGCAGAAATAGCCCCCCGCCGGGTTGAACACAAGGCCCCGGCAACATTTGCATACCGGCATATTCCCGTTAATTCTTCCGGGGATAAGTCCATTGTATTTTTCCCTGTCCGGCAGAATTCTGCCAGAAAAGCTCCCCAGAATGCGTCTCCGGCTCCAGTCGTGTCTACTACCTTCACCGGGAATCCTGCAACGGCACCATTGTCGTTTTTCCGTACCCACAGACAACCGGCAGCTCCACAGGTAACAACGACAAGTTTCATCCTGCCTTCCTTTCCGCTGTACTGGTTCAGCAGACTCCGGGTGGCAGTTTCAGGATCTGTAATTCCGGTCAAAAGAAAGGCTTCTTCCTCCGAGATTTTTACCAATTCTGCAAACTCAAGGAGGCTGCGTATCTGACTCAAACCTTCGGTTTCGGATTTCCATAAATTAGCCCTCCAGTTTGGATCGCAGGATATAACGGCTCCACCGGAAACAGCCTTCTCCAAAGCTGAAAATGTTGCACTCCGGGCAGGTTCCGCTGTTAGGGATAAGGAGCCGGTATGGAATATTCTGCATTTTTCAAAAGGAAAATCCTGTAAATCACAGGGTTCCAAAAGGGTGTCTGCCCCGGGATCACGGTAAAAAGAAAAGGAACGGTTTCCGGTTTTATCCAGGTGAACAAAGGCCAGTGTTGTTCCGGAAGGTTTTTGTTTAAGATAATCTGTATTCACACCCCGGCTGTCCAGTTCCTGCCTTAAAAAGGTGCCAAAGGAATCGTTCCCTACTGCCCCTATAAAAGCCGTACTGCAACCTGATTTTGCCCCGGCAACTGCCACATTCGCCGGTGCACCTCCGGGGTTCTGTTCAAAACAGGGGTTCATTCCCTGCTGAATCTTTACCGGCGTAAAATCAATCAAAAGCTCACCTAATGCGGCAATGTCAAAAGTTTGTTCCCTAAAATCCACCTTAAAACCTTCCTCTTGTTTTACTGGTTTGTACCGGAACAGTATACAACGGTTGTATTCTGTAAACAACACAAAAAAAGTATGGATTATTCTTTGATTTTCAATAATGTTGTGGAAAACTTTACAACAGTAAACAGGTTTTGTTCCGGATTGGCATTTTTTTTGATGACGGGTATAATGTTTTTATGAAGATAAGCATTTTTGAAATGCCTCTTGATTTCGGAGCCAGTAGACATGGTTCTGATATGGGGCCAAGTGCAATAAAACTTGCAGGATTAAAAAAAGAACTTGAATCTTTGGGTCACGAGATAGAGGAGTATTGTTCTCCCATGGATTTATCAGGCGTAGATTGTGAAAATCAAGGTAACCCGAAGGCCCGTTACCTTCTGCCAATCGAAAAGGCTTGTAATCAATTAGCTAATGCCGTGGAGAAAAGCCTTGACAGGGGAAATTTTCCCTTGGTTTTGGGTGGTGATCATTCCATTGTACTTGGAAGTCTCGCCGGGTTTTCCGCCGGGTGCAGAAAAAAAGGAAAGGTTCCGGGGGTTCTTTATATAGATGCCCATGGGGATTTTAATACGGAAGAAACGACTTTGTCCGGTAATATTCATGGTATGTGCATGGCTGCATCCTGCGGGTTTGGGAATCCCAGGCTTACAGAACTGTATACCAGGGAAAGAAAAATTGATCCGGAAAAAGTCTGTTATATCGGAGTCCGGGATTTGGATCCCGGTGAAAAGCTTTTAATGAAAAAAGCCGGAGTGACAGTATTTACCATGACAGACATAGACAGAACCGGTTTCCCTAAAGTAGTGGAAAAAGCCCTTTCTGCATTAAAGGAAAAATGTGATTGTGTGCACATGAGTTTTGATATAGATGTTATGGATCCAAGTTTTGCCCCTGGTGTAGGAATTCAGGTTCCCGGAGGTTTGAGTTACCGAGAAGTTCTTTTTTTAATGGAAGAATTGAATTTATCCGGAATTGTTTCTTCTGCCGAAGTTGTTGAAGTGAATCCTGTTTTGGATGTGAGGAACCAGACTGCAAAAATGGCTGTAGAAATTATAGCCAGATTGTTGGGGTTTAAGGTTTTTTAACTTTCAGCTTCTTTTTTTGAATCCTGTTGAAAATATTCAACAGCCTTTTTTATACCCTCTTTAAGACTTATGCACTGGGCTTTCCCGGTTCCCGCAATGTCATAGGCAGTTCCGTGGTCAACGCTGGTTCTAAGAAAGGGAAGCCCCAGTGTTAATGAAACGGTTCTGTCAAAATCCAGTGTCTTGCAGGCGATGTGTCCCTGGTCATGATATAAGGAAAGGACAGCCGTATATTTTCCGTTTTTTGCCTGGTTAAATACAGAATCTGCTCCGATTGGTCCTTCAACATTTATTCCAATTTTCCGGGCCTTTTTTATTGCCTTTTCAATTTCCCTTTCTTCATTTCCAAAAAGTCCGTGCTCTCCGCAATGAGGGTTGAGACCGGCAACAGCTATAAAGGGATTTTTTAAGTTCAGCTGATTAAGGGCTTTGTCCATCTGTTTCAGGT
>JADIMM010000111.1 GCA_017694795.1 Candidatus Gallitreponema excrementavium | reverse complement strand
ACGGCATACGAGATAACTTGAGGGTCTCGTGGGCTCGGAGATGTGTATAAGAGACAGAATCCATACAATCAACATTAAAAACTTCGCTTAACATTTTCCTTTCCTACATAACTTGTAAAAAGAGGACTTTTTATAGACCTTGTCTTTGATTGCCCCCTCAAAATTGCAATGAATGGTTCAGCCTGTTTGCCGGAAAACTTTTTTAATCCTGATTCTATTCGTTTTAATGTAGCTTCCGCCAAAGGTTTTGTCCGGGAAAATATCGACGGACAGGGAAGAGCCCAGTCTATGATTTTATCTGCCGGTTCCCATGCAGGAAGTCCGAAAAGGTTGTTTTTGCCTTCCATATTAGTTGGAGCTGGCCATAATATTTTTTTTCTTCCCTTAACGGCCTGAATAAAAAGACGCTTTCGGGTTGTGCTGGCTCCGTAATCCGCCGCACATAGGATTTTCCAATCTACATTATATCCCAACGACCGCAAGCCATGAATGAAAGCCCTGAAAGTACTTCCTGACCTGCTTTTAATCATCTGGCCTTTATCATTCAATGGCCCCCATGTTAGAAAATCAGGTACATTTTCTATAATAATTCTTTCAATATATAATTCAGAAGCCCATTTAAGAATATTCCACGCTGTCGCCCGGCTCTGCTCCGACTTTGGACGACCACCCCGTGCCTTGCTATGATGGGTACATTCCGGGGATGCCCACAGAAGATCAAGCTTTCCGGATGAAACCACCTTAGTTGGATCAAGATGTTCAACACTTTCGCAAAAATGTTCAGCACTAGGATAATTTGCTGCATGGGTTTCGATTGCCCTTTCCCAGTGGTTTATAGCTGAAAGTTTTATTTTAAAACCGTTCTTTTCTGCGGCAGTAAACAACCCGGTACTTTCCCCACCACCTCCACAGAACATGTCAACTACATGAATTTCATTTTTTTTATTTACCATTTGTATCCTCTGTATCGATTTCAGATCTGATGTTAAATCTATGAAAACAATTATCTATGAAAACAAGGTAAAAAAGTATAGAAAAAAATATAGAAGTTATAAAACAAATTAAAACAGCGATTGCGAACAATATATCTCGTTCTGATTTTTCTTCAAGTGTTGTATTATTTTGTTCATGTGTTCCTTCTTCGATGGTAATGTTATCTTGTTCATGTATTCCTTCTTCAAGGATAATATTATCTTTTTGATATATACATCTGTGACAACATAAAATTGCAATAACTGTAACAATATAAATCGAAATAGTAATATATTCATCTTTAATTACAATAAATTTACTCATTTTATTTTTCCTGATTAATCAATCATATCAATGTCAAGTTGAGATAGATAATATAAAAAAATTATAAAATTAATGATTAATAGAATTGAAAATACAATTGTACGAATACAATCTCTTTTCATGTATTTCTTGATAAATTTTAAATTATCGTATTTGTCTTTTATTTCAATCAATTCTGCTTCCGATTTTTCTGTTTGGCTAAAATATTCTTCTTGAATTGTATTTTCAATTGTATGTATTTCAATATTCATTTCACATAATTCAATAGTTTTGAAAATGGAAACAAAAAACATAATTAAACATGCAAAAACCAACACAACTCCTATTATTATAAATATTATTCCAGCAAATTTACTCATTTATTTCTCCTTTTTCATTCATTTCATTAAAAATTTCAATTTCCAAATCAAGTTTTCTGAAATCCAATTTCATTTTGACAGTAAAAATGATTGGAATAAAAACAAGAGTTACATATCTTGATATAAGGATAATAAATTTATATTTTTCATAATCTATATCTGATAAAAGATAGAAACGTATTATTATGCTGCATAGTGTGATTATTATTGACAAAATAAAAATGATTTTTAATACAATATACTTCTTATCCTCTTTTTTTCTTTTTTTAAGTTGTTCGTTAACTTGATTGTCTAATTTTAATAGCTCTGCACCTATTTTTTCGAATTCTTCTTTATCGAATTCTTCAGTTACCTTCTTATCTATTACTCCTTTCTTTTTTTTAATTTCCTTCTTCATTTTCTTCTCCTATATTTTTTAAGTTTTAAATGTTTTGATAATTTCTATTAAAAAAACAACAGGTACTTCCGATATACCTTCCGGTATAATATAGAACGGTTCAACTCAATAATTTTTTGTCTATACAAACTAATAAAATCCAAAAAAAACATTCTCTACTCCTTATTAATAAAATTCTTTACAATTTCTTCTGTTGATATAGGAATGCTAAATTTTTTGGCAATTTCACTAAATGAAAAATCAGAAAAAATCTCATCTTCCATTATTTTTTTAATTTGGCTGCCGGAAGCTACCATTTCTTCTATTTTTTCAAAAATGGCAGAGGCTCCGGCTTCCCAACCTATCCGGAATCCGTCAGCAAATGATTCCTCAGTTGTATTCATTGATGTACTTTCAGTTATTTTTGCTGTACAGTTTTCTATGTGTGCTTCTTTTTTTTCTGGAAGTTTTGATTCTGGATGTTTATGTTCTTTTGATGATTCTCCTTCAGTCTTTTTTTTTGGTATTTTTACGCTGTCATAACAATAGGCTATCGATACTTCATTATTTTTCAATTTTGCCTTAGTCTCTTCATCAGCCCTTTTGTGTACGGTTCGTGCATGCTGCAGGGTTGATGCAGATATGCCAAGTTTCTTGGCTAATTTTTCTGTTGCTCTCCCTTCACCTTTTTTCTCCGTTTTATTTAGCTGGTTATCGAGTTGGACAGCATAAGCGTAAATCTCGGATTGGCTGAGATTGCGTCTCTTAAATTGCCTGTCTTGGGCATATTGTATGGCAGCATCAATATTCTCAAATGTCTTATAAACTACTGGAATTTCTTCAAGACCTATCTTTTTTGCCACATGCAATCTTGTGTGGCCGTCTGCCACACCCAGAATACTTCCATCAGGTAACTTGGCTATAACGATAGGTTCTTCTTTGTTATAGCCGTTATTTTGCATTGATAAAGCTATATCTTCTATAACCTTATCCTGTTTGGAAAATACATTCTCTAGTTCTGGAATTGTTTTTATGTCCTGTACTTTTTCCAGTTTTGCCAGGACATTCATCCCGGTTCCTAGTAAGGCACTATTTGTGTTATTTGTAAGTTTAGCCATGATTTCCCTCTTAAAATTAAAAAAATTCTGGGCGGTTCAATTCTGTATTTTCATCTAAAAAACACTCTGATAGATTACATATTGCTGAATAAAGAGAGGGGTTTTTAACCGTGTTCGGATTACACGATTCTGATGATAGTAGTTTTTTTCGATCATTGATGACATTGATGTCAGCTGTCCATGGAAGCCAGCAGGAACGGGGCGTCACATGCCCCTTAAATGTCTCTTCATAGCGGGTAATGTATTCTTTCTGTTTTCCACTTTCGGCTTCTTCCCATCTTTTGTTGTATCCGTTGATTGTAATAAACCAGGTTGGTATCTTGTCTTCTATCTCAGCAACTAAATGCCCTAAGAGGTCATAAGCAGAATCAAAAGAGTCATTGTCCTGTAAACAAGGGGTGATATTATAATCTGCAGCCCTTATTGCATTTATCTTGATATTGTCATATCCTGGGGCACAGTCTATGACAATGTGGTCAAAGATATTTTTTTCGGTGTTACTTATTATCTTCTGTAGCCTGGTATATTCCATGGTTCGCAAAGAGGCCAAATTTCTAGAAAAAGGAATCAGATATAAATTTTCATACTCGGTTGGTAAGGAATAATCCACAAGATTATTCTGTTCGTCAAATACAGCCATTGCTGTATTGTGGCTTTTCCTAGCCTTTGTAAGTGCATCCTCGTTTTGAACAAGAAAATAGTTCGTCAAGCTGTGTGTTGACGAATCTAGATCCAGAACAAGAACCTTGTTGCCGGCAGCTGCCAGGCATCTGGAAACTAGAATTGAAAGCCGGGATTTTCCAACCCCGCCTTTGTTAGAAGTGAATGAAATTACTGTTGGCTTTTTCATATAGAGTTCCCCCTTCTATAAGAAAATAAAAAATGAAATCCCATACGGGATATTGCACGGTGTCGGGATTGAACCGACCGGACGGACGGGAGGAACTTACACAGCATAGATATGTAAATCCGTCCGTCCGTCGCCCCGCCAGCTGAACCGTGCAGAACTCCTGCAGGCATAAAAAACAAAACTTGCTTCCTATACCTTTACCGTTTGCAGGGCAACGGGTAGTCTTATTAAGTAAGGTAAGTGAATACATTTTAATTTAAAGACTACAATAAACTGCAAAATTCCACCCCCTGAACACCTTTTTTAATTGGTGGTAAGAGGGGGTAAGAATTTCATTTGCAATTTACAGGGGTAAGATTATCACGGAGACATGATAGGTCAAGGATTCCGGGTTTACAAAGGAAAGTATTTCAGGATGTAAATCCGGGGTTGTTATTGGCAACGGGCTTGGCGGTTTTGAGACTATGGAAGCAGCCTACAAAAAATATTTTGAAGCCGGGAATTCCAGGATTCCCCCGCTGTCGGTTCCGCTGTTTATTCCCAATGAGGCTTCTGCAAATGTGAGCATGATTTTCGGCATAAATGGTTCGGCCTGGACTTTGGCTACTGCCTGTGCCTCGGGAACTGATGCCCTGGGGCTTGCCCTGGACCAGATCCGCTCCGGAAGGCTGGATGTCTGCCTTGCAGGTGGAACCGAGGCTGCAATAACAGGATTCGGTATCGGATGTTTTACGGTTTTGCAGACCCTGGCTACTTCTTTTAATGATGAGCCTGAAAAGGCTTCCAGGCCTTTTGACAAGAGGCGGGAAGGTTTTATAATGGCAGAAGGCTCCGGGATTCTGGTTTTGGAGGAACTGGAGCATGCCTTAAAGCGGGGTGCCAGGATTTACGGCGAATTTGCAGGGTACGGGGCTTCTTCTGATGCTTATCACATTACAAGTCCCAGGCCAGACGGAAGCGGAGGTGCCTTGGCAATAAAAAGGGCCTTGGAAGACAGCGGACTGAAGGCTGAAGATGTACAGTATTACAATGCACACGGTACTTCCACCCCTATTAATGACCCTGCTGAAACCCAGATGGTAAAAGAGGCCTTTGGGGAACATGCCTATAAGATGAAGATTTCTTCGACTAAAAGTATGACGGGGCATTGTGTAGGGGCTGCAGGGGCCATCGAGGCAATTATCGGAATAAAAGCCATGGAGGAAGGTTACTATCCTGCTACAATTAATCTGGAGGAACCGGATCTTGAAAAAGGCTGTGACCTTGACTATGTTCCTAATAAGGGTATTCCGGGAGAAATAAATTGTTTTGCCTCGGCCTCTTTAGGGTTTGGGGGCCATAACGGCTGTGTGATAATGAAAAAATACAATAAATAACAAAACAATTAACCGGCCCTGAACCGGAAGGAATGGGACGGTTTGAAGTTTTTCTTTGTTTTTGGGAAGTCCTTGCCCCTTTTTCCGGAATGGTTGCGTGCACAGAGCTTCGCTTTTGCCGTCTTTGCAACTTTGATTTGCCAAATAAACAGCGTTTTTCCCTGCAAAGACACAAAAGCACAAGAATTCGGCTTGTGCCGAATTCTTGGGATAGTTTGCATTGAGTTGTGGCACAGAGCTTCGCTTTTGCGTCTGGAAACTCATGTTTTACCAATAGCCGTGTGCAAAAGCTGCAAAAAGCGTTGCTTTTTGCGATAGTTTGCCGGTTTTTTGTGGCACAGAGCTTTTACCGGTACACAGAGCTTTCTCCCTCGGTATACAGAGCTTTTTCCCACTGGTGCACAGAGCTTTTTCCCTCCGGTACACAGAGCTTTTTCCCTCCGGTGCACAGAGCTTTTCCCTCCGGTACACAGAGCTTTTTTCCTCCGGTCCACAGAGCTTTTACCCCGGCAAACGAAGTCCTTTGCAATGCAAATACAAGTTTATTTATCCTGATTTTTGGGGAAGGGAAAAAGTATTTTTTGGGCATAAGAAAAATATACTTTTGGGCGTAGGTAAATAGACTATTTACCTTGAGAAAATAGTCGTTTTTCCCGGGGAAAATAAGTTATTTACCAGGAGAAAATAGACTATTTACCTGAGGAATATAGTCGTTTTTCTTCTGCCCAAAACAGATTTTTGGGGCATCCCCAATTTTCCTTGCAAAAAGATTTATGCTAAAATCGTACACAGAGCTGCCGCGCTCTCCGCTAACTTCCGCACCCCACGGTACACAGAGCTTTCAGCCTCCAGTGCACAGAGCTTTTACCGGTACTCAGAGCTTTTTCCCTCCGGTGCACAGAGCTTTTTATTTATTTCCTTCCGTAAATTCTTCTATCCTTAAAAGAACATTTTGTTCCAGGTTTCTGTAAAAGAACTGGTAGTCGTAGAGGTGGTAAACCCCAGGTGAAAATATATCCAAAACCGGCGGGTATTCTTCCGGTGTAACATCTGTAATCTTTAATGCCCCCCGCTTTGAATCTAAATAGCATCCGGTAAGGAAAGGAACTTCCCGGGTTATATTTCCCGAATAATCCGTAAAACAGGCCCCAATATTCAAATCCTTTGAAGCCGGAGTTGAATCAGTTTTCCAGTTAAGGGGATTTATGGAAAAACTCACAGAGTCTTCCGGAATAATAAGTGAAGCCGTTGTTTCCGGGGATTCGGAATTGAAACTTATAACGACCCCTGTATCGGATTCGCTAAGGGCCGGCTTAATTAAAGGCTGGGATTCTATGTCTTCTTTGGTCAAAGCCCAGCCAATGGCATAGCAGGCAACAAGCTTTTCAAATTCTTCCTTTCCAAAATACCTTTTCATCAGCCGGATGCACATGTCCGCCCCTTGGGAAAACCCGGCAAGAATAAATGGGCGGCCTTGGTTAATTTCTGTAATATAATAATCAAAGGCCTTTTCCACATCCTTATAAGCCAAAGAAAGGACAAATTCCCTTTCCTTAAGGGGCAGTTTGTAAACATTAAGTCCGGCCTGTCTGTAATACGGGGCAAACATTCTGCATTGGGAATCATATATTCCCCGTTCCATATTCAGGGCTCCCAAAAAGTTCTCTCTTTCCTCTTTATCATTCAAAGCCATGTTAAAAACACCATCATCCGTGTCTCCCAAAAACACTGTGGGACAAACCAGAAATACATCGGCTTTTTTCCCTGTTACTTCCGTCTCAAAATATGCCCAGTTTGAACCCCCTGAATAATCGGGATATCCGATATGTTTTTCTAATGTCCTTTCACCGTCTTTTGAACAGGAAAAAACAAAACATAAAACCAGAAAAAAGGCACTTATTTTTCTCATATAATTCCTTTACACTAAAATCCTTATTCTTCTTTTATTATTTATTTATAACCAACACAGAGCTCAACATCAGCTGCGCAGAGCTCCTCCCAATGACACAGAGCTCAATATCAGCTGCACAGAGCTCCTCCCCATAACACAGAGCTTTTACCCTGCGGCACACAAGGCTCATCACCCCTGCAACCTCCAAGCCGCCTCATGATACACAGAGCTCAACATCTGCTGCACAGAGCTCCTCCCAACGACACAGAGCTCAACATCAGCTGCGCAGAGCTCCTCCCAATGACACAGAGCTCAATATCAGCTGCACAGAGCTCCTCCCCACGACACAGAGCTGTATTCCAAAAACCCGGCAAAAGTCTACCCGGGAGAATAGCAAAACCAGGACACAGAGCTGCATCTCACATTTCAAAAGTCCAAAAGACCTTTATCCCGGGAGATTAACAGCAGACATCAACCCAGGCCTTTGCACCGGAATATTTTTCCAGTTCATCAGGTGTAAGTTCAATTGCACTGTTACTACTACCGCAGGCAGGATAAACTGTCTCAAAGCTTTTAAGGGAATTATCAAGATAAACTTCTACACCTGGATTAACACCGAAAGGGCATACTCCTCCCACTGCATGGCCCACAAGGTTTTCGGCATCTTCGGGACTAAGCATCCTGGCTTTCAAACCAAAAGTCCCCCTAAATTTTTTATTGTCGATTTTGGCAGTACCTGCAGCAACTACAAGTATGACCCCGTCCTTCCCATAAAAAGAAAGGGTCTTTGCGATTCTTCCCGGTTCACAGTTAAGAGCCTGGGCTGCAAGACTGACCGTTGCACTTGATTCTGTAAATTCCAGAATCCTGCAGCCAACCCCGGGAAAATTTTCTTCAAAATATTTTCTTACTCTTTCTATAGACAAATCAATCCTCCTGAACTTATCAGATGATATTAAATTTTATCCCGGAAAACTTCAATATTCATGGCAACCTGGCGGAACAAAACTGAGGCCGTGATTTTATACAAAGGACTTTACAATCTACATTCTTGTACGGGCAGAATACCTGGTACTCAGGTTTGTAAGATCAGAAGTATCCACTCCGTCGATTAATATTATATCTTCATTGAATCCTGTAACACGGTTCCGGCCGTCCCTTTTGGAGGCATAGAGTGCCGAATCCGCCATATTAATCAGTTTTGCATACCCGGGGGCTTTATTCCGGCTTATTTCTGCATACCCTTGGCTGACAGAAACAAACCCTGTGGAGGATTTTTCAAAGGGTATTTTAAGGGATTCAATACTTTTCCTGAGTTTCTCGCAGATTTTCCCCACATCTTCATAAGAATGGATACTCCCCAATCCTATAAACTCCTCCCCTCCATACCTGTAAAAAGAAACATTGTTTTCCTCTCCAAATTTTTTGATACAGGCACTTATTTCCTTAAGGCACTTATCCCCCTGCTGGTGACCATAACTGTCATTATAGGCTTTAAAGAAATCCACATCGACCATAATTGCAGATGTAACAACATTTTTAACCTTTCCTTTTTCGCTTAAAGAGATGTCTTCAAAAAGTTTCCTCCGGTTTGGAAGCTGGGTCAGAAAATCCCGGTAACTTTGTAATTTAGAAATTCTCTGGTATTCAAACAGCAGTAAAATACGGCTCCTGATGTGCATTCCCACAAAAAATCCCACAATGGAAAACGAAACAAAATTTATTGTATCATCAAAAGCCAAATCTGGTTCTTTAAAATACCAGGTTGCAAAACATAAAAGAAGGACATTTACAAATGTTATCAAAAAAACCCTTTTATATCTGTCAATTACCGTAGTAGGTATAAGACAGATAAGACCCAGGGTACTTGCCGACAAAGAAAAATTATTTACATATATGCTCAGGTACGCAGAAAAAAAGAAGGCAATCTCCATAAACACATAAAAACAAAAAAGTATAACCCCTCCGCGGTTGCTTTTCCTAACCACAATCCACATAAGAACGGAAGCACAAAAAATCAAAAAATACACTATAAACCGGGAACTGATATGACTAACGATGACTGCAGATACAGAAAGGATAAAGAACAGTAATCCGCTTAATTCCATCCAAACCAAAAGCATTTTTTTATTGTTGCGGGAAACAAAATCCTTGTTATTTTCTATAAGAGTTTTTTCCCTTTTATACGAATCCTCTGCATTTTTTAGATTTTGAAACATATGCATTTGAATAAAATCAAACCCCCATCCTTAACCGGAAACAATCTGAATGAAATTACAAAAAACAAAATTGGTCAAGCAAATAAGCTCAAAAGAGTCTTAACCCAATTAAAAAAACAACAGCCAGACAGTAAAATATTTAATAGACAAATTATCAACATTAAGTTGAATATTCAAAAAACCTTGAATTATAGTATTTTTATTAAAGGGTTAAAATTCAATGTTTTCTAAATTATAATAAATAGATTACATTTCTCTTGAAATAGGTAAAATTTGTAATATAGTTGTTAATGAATTTAAATATTGGAATTCCAAACTTGAACACCTGAAAAGTCGGGAAATTCTGCAAAAACTTAGATAAGGTGAATATTGAGAGATGGATTTTTACACGGTTCTACAGGAATACTATGACGAGCTGTTCCCACTGCAAACCAAATGCATTGATTTTTTGGTAGGTATCCGTAATAAAGGGATAATAAAATACGATGGAATTTGTAAGGTCCTGGATACCTGTTGTTTTACGGCTACGATAGACCATGCCTTGGTACGGCAAAACTTTGATGTAACCGGAATTGATGACAAAAAGGAAATGATTGTTATTGCCGACAGGCGGAAAAAGATACCTTTTTCCAATTCGAGGTTTTTTGAAATGTCCCTTTTGGATATTTCACGTTATTTTGCAAAAGACAGTTTTGACATTATTTTTTCCTTTTTACCCTGCTGCGGATACTTAAAAGACAGAACATTGGTAAAAAAATTCCTTTATGATTTAAGAATTATTTTGAAAGACTCCGGTATTTTTATAGCCCACTTGTTTAACCATGACTACTTTATTGACAACAAGACTTTTGAATTTCCGCCCCGGGAATCCCCGAGGGTCAAATTAACAAGGAAACTGGTTGAAAGCTCAAAGTCCGGAATTATGGAATACAGGGGGACTCTGTCATTTTCTGATAATAAAAGAAAGCAGGTAACAACTTCTTTTCCCGTGTGCAGGATTAAACGGGATGAGTTTGCAAGCTACGCAAATGAAGCCGGTTTCTCCTGTCAGTTTTATTCTGATTTTGAATTTTCACCGGTAAAAAAAGATTCTGTTTGTATTCTGGGGATTCTCAAACCGATTTAGGATTTATTTTTTATCTTCCAAACCCCGTTCTGTCTTTCAAGGTCGTCCCTGTGAATCTCCACAATACGGCCTTCGTCGTCTTTGATTTTTACGGAACGGCAAAGAGGCAAAACCTCACAAACTTTAAAGGGGACACCTTCGTAAACCAACCTGACCCCCTCATTCGGAAGATTCTGCTTTTCCTCTGAATACCAGTCATGTTCATAAGCGAGACAGCAAAGCAACCTGCCGCATTGCCCGGAAATCTTCATTGAATTCAGGGATAAATTCTGGTCTTTTGCCATTCTGATTGAAACCGGCTTTAATTTATCTGTCAAACCGTGGCAACAATAAGGCCTGCCGCAAACTCCCAGCCCACCTGTTATTCTGGACTCATCCCTAACACCGATCTGCCTGAGTTCGATTCTCATTCTGAAAACTGCAACCAAATCCTTTACCAAATCCCTAAAATCAACCCGGTTGTCTGCACTAAAGAAAAACAAGACCTTAGGTTCGTCCAGCAAATAATGGGTGGTAACCAGCTTCATATCCAGTTTTCGTTCTTCTATCTTTTTTTTACAGATTTCAAAGGCCTGAAGCTCTTTTTTTAAAAATTCATTATGTTTGTGGATATCTTCAGGAGAGGCTTTTCTTACGATAGTAACCACTTCATCAGGTTTTATTCCAAGGGGAACCTTTACAGCTCCGTTTACAAGTCCTATATCGTTCCCGAATTTCGTAGGGATTACTACATAATCGCCGGAATTCAACACCATCGACGGGTGGGTCGCATATATAATTTCGCAGGAATATTCCAGTTTGATTTTAAACAAGGGCGAAGGAAAAACAAAATCTCCCCCGTCAGAAATATCCCCGCTATCCTGGGGGTCCTCCAGGGCAGAAAGATCTTCCACCTCTTCCAGTTCTTCTTCGAATATATCTCCCATGATAATCTCCTTATGTCATCAAATCCAAGAGAAGCCCCCGAATCTCATCCATTCTGCCCAGGCAGACTTCAATACGCCTTTTTTCCATTGACAAGATTCCTTCTGCCAGCTGGGCAAGTTTCTGGTCTATCACCTGTACAGTTTCGTACTTTCTCCGGGTCGGCCCATATCCCTTGGTCTGTTCCCCGACGGAATAGGATTTTTCCATGACAACCTTTACAAAGGCCTGTATAGAATCCTTATACCGGTCAAGGTTTTCCCTTGTCCTTGTTCTGCGGAGGTCTTCGGATGCAGTATTGATTTCATTCAACAGAACCTGCAGACCATCTTCGATTGTCATATCCTTGATTTTTTGAAGAATCTGATTTTCCTCAAAAACCTTGTTGTCTTCTGTATGGATACCTTCATTTCCGCCTAAAAGCTTGGAAAACCTGCTTTTTTCTACTGTTTTCTGTTTTTTTTCTGTTTCTGCCTTTAAAGTGGAGGCTGCCGGTGTAAAAAAAAGTGCGTTATTTACCGAATCCAAAGCCATAATTATTTATACAACCTTTGGGAAATAGCCCGCATACTTTTATATTTTTCCAATTCCTGCTCAAAAATTTCCCGGTTATCTATGGCAAAACATCTTCCATGAATAATAACATCATTATCAACAACTATTTTTGTTGTAATAATATCTCCTATCACCATTCCTGAAGATTCAATCTTTACACCTTCAGGGGCAATAATATCCCCCTGGATAATGCCGCACACAACCACGGACTTTGCTATGATATCACCTTTTACCCTGGATTCGGAACCGACATAAACCCTCTCAGGAGTCTCAAGGCGTCCCTCAAGATCCCCGTCCAGCCTTACCATACCGTCGATCCTTACATCACCCTTGATAAAGGAACCGGTTCCAATCAGTGTGTTTATGCTTATTCCGTCAAACGCCAATTCTAAAACCTGCTATCTTCTTGAATAATCTACTTTTTCTATCTGCTGTTTTGTTATATTCAGATAGGAAATAGGGTCTACTACATCGGAACCTACATGAACCTCATAATGAAGATGGGGTCCGGTGGACTGCCCTGTATTTCCCACATATCCTACCAGATCGCCCTGGGAAACAAACTGTCCCCTCTGGACTGCAAAAGTCTGCATATGGGCATACCGTGTATAAAAACCGTGTTTGTGCTTGATTATCACTGTGTTTCCGTAGAACATATCCTTTTCCACAGACACAACCTGACCGTTTGCAGTGGAAAGAATGGGATCACCGTATCTCCAGTTGGCTATATCCAATCCTTTATGCAGATACCATACTCCTGTAATAGGATGCTTGTTCCTTCCGAAAAGCATGGAAAAATGTCCCACTCCGCCTTTTAAAGGCCAAAGATTCGGAATATCCGAAAAAGTTGAGGTCTGGGACTGGACCAATTTACCAATATCACTTATTGACTGGGCAGAAGCGTTAAGATAATCGGACAGTTTGTTGAGCTGGGAAACTTCCAAAAGGTTACCGGATACAGCCTGCTGTGTATTAAACAGCGCATTGAAATCCCCGTTTCCTGTGTTCTGGTTTGAATCAGCAGGCATTTCCAACCCTACGGTGGAAAGTGTAGAAGCCATTGCCTGGCTGAATTTATCCGCCGCCTTAAGAACGCTCTCAGTTGATTCTTTCATCCTGTCCCGGTCATAATTCGCCTGGGCAAGAGAAGCCTTTAAATCCGAAATACTTGCATTAGAGGAAACAGCGTAACGGGTATAAACAAAGAAACCGCCTAAAATTCCCGCTATGATAATAAAGAAAAAAGCTACCGAAAAAACCGTGGCCTGAAAGTTCATCACTTTTTTTTGGGAATGTGGCACAATCATTATTGTAAGCTTGTTCTGGCCGCCCTTAAAGAAACCAGCTATTCCACTCCAGATTTTCGCAAATCCTCTTTTTGTTGCCTCCCCGGATTTACGGACCAACTCGTTTTCAACTCTTTTATAGCCTCTAGTTTTTGCCACCTTAATTCTCCATTAAAAAACAAGACGATGAGAAGGACACTTCACACCGTATCATTGTATCACAAGAAAAATGAAACTGTCAAATAGCCTTTACGGCAAATTTCCACAATCCCACATTCCATTTATCGGCAAAACAGGTGCATTTTATAAGTCAATTTTAGAGTTAGGATTAAACCGGCTCCGGGATTTACGGCAGCAAGGTTTTAATAAGACTGAGAATCGGAAACCCCGGTTGTTTTTTCCAAGGCTTGGGAAAGAAGTCCCATCCTCCACTTTTCGTATTCAGCCTTAATATCCGTATTTTCATCAAGAAAAAAATAGACAGACTTTGTTTCCAAAAACTCCCGGAGTTTTTCAGGAAAATAACTTATTATATAGTAACTTAATGCCATAGATGGATTACGGTTCACCAGATTGTCATCTTTCATAATCGAAGAAATATATTCCGGATCGGCATCTTCAAGGGGGGGATATTTGTCAATTATTACCAAGGGCATTGCAAGACAAACCCCTTCTTCCTGGATTGCATTCAATCTCTCCATGTTCAGTCTCAAAATAAGATGTTCCAGCTGATGTACGAAAAGATCTTCGTATATTAAATCAAAAGGACTGCCGTTTTCTTCTATCACTTTTTCGGGAGCTGTTGCAAAATCCAGCATGATTATCTTATCCTTATCAAGCTCTGTGTAGGCTGTTGTTCCCTTGGACTTAAAAAACCTTTCGTTGGAGCCGTCCCACTTTAAAAGAACTACTGCCACCTGCCTGTCAAATTCGACTCCCAAAAGGTTCTTGTTTTTTTCCACAGTAGCCCGGTAAAGCTCTTGAAAATTCTCTGTATAAATCAAGTCCCTGTCGTAGTCAGCATAAATCAGAAGCTCCGGGGACTGATAAATCCTGTTAAGGTTTTTGTATTCAAGACGGGAATCACCCATCCAGGATCTGGCCGAAAGAAAAGCCGCCGTAAGCATAATAACCGGTATGATAATTGAAAGTATAACAGCCCTTCGTTTTAAATTCATTTGTCACCTCTGTGTTTCCAAAGGGAACAAGCCCCTTGGTCTCAGTTTTTTCCCATTGCTTTTGATTTTAAAAAGGCGGCTTCCACAGCTTTCATTACGGAATTCCTGAACCCGTATTCTTCCAGCTTTTGAACCCCGTCGATTGTCGTACCTCCGGGAGAACAAACAGAATCCTTTAATTCTTCGGGATGCCTGCCGGTTTCCAATACTGTTTTGGCAGACCCCATTACAGTCTGGGCAGCATATTTAACAGCCTGTTGCCTTGGCATCCCGCATTTTACAGCTCCGTCAGCCAAGGCCTGGATAAACATAAATACAAAGGCCGGTCCGGAGCCGGAAACAGCAGTGACAGCATCCATCATGGACTCAGGAACAATGTCTGTAAGCCCGGCACCGGACAAAAGGGACGAAACAGCCTCCAATACTTCTTTCTTTACAAAGCTGTTTCCGGTAAGTCCAATCATTCCGTTTCCTGTAAGGGCCGGCATATTAGGCATTACCCTTATAATAGCTTCTTCCGGAAGGTATTCCTCGATGGAAGAAAGGCTTATTCCCGCTGCAATGGAAACAAACACGGGATGCCTGGCTTTTAAGCCTTCAAGGCATCCGGAAGTTTTTTCCAGAACAGAGGAAAGAACATTGGGTTTGACTGCAAAAACTACAATTTCTGAATTTTTTACAACTTCCTCTTCAGAGTTACACACAACCCCGGCAAGTTTTTCAGCCAAACCTACAGCCTTTTCACTGTCCTTGTCGTACAAGGCTATTTGGTTTTCCTCCAGTTTTTTCCTGACTCCTGCCATGAGGGCACTGCCCATGGCTCCTGTTCCTATACAACCGATTTTATACATTTCCGCCCCCTATTTTCCCAAAAAAAGCGTCCCGGGCTGGGTCCCTTCTGCCAAAGCTTTAAGACAGTTTTCCTTTTTCCCGGAAGAAAGAATCATGGGGATTCCGTACACTGTGGTTTTTTCCGCAGCATGAATCTTGGTTTCTATTCCACCAGTGCCAAATTCGTTGGCAGCCCCTATTTTTATCTTTGATCTCAAATCCTGTATATCTTCAACTATCGGAATCAGCTTTGCCCCGGAATCCTCTTTCGGACTCCGGTCGTAGACCCCGTCAATGTCACTGAAAAGGATAAGAAGATCCCCACCCCAAAGAATAACAGTCAGGGCACTCAGATTATCATTATCCCCTATTCTTATTTCGTCACAGCAAACAGAATCATTTTCATTTACGATTGGAATAACCCCCTCGTCTACCAGGGTAAAAAGAGTATTCCGGATGTTAAGGCTCCGGTGTTCGTCGGAAAAATCTTCTTTTGTAAGCAACAACTGTCCGATGTGAAGCCCCTGCTTTGAAAAAGCCCCACGCCACTGGTCCATAAGTTCAACCTGTCCTATAGAACAAAGGGCCTGCCGGTAATGGATGTCCTTTTTTCTTGCCCACTTATGGATTGTAGAAACCCCTGCCACCCCTGCACCTGAAGAAACAAGGCAAACCTGTTTTCCAGCATCTATGAGATTCCTGCATTGCTGGGCAAAGGAATCCATGAAAGGCCGGTTAATTGTTCCGTCTGCCAATGCCAGGGTATTTGAACCTATTTTGATTACTATTTTTCTGCTTTCTTTTATTACCTGCTGTATATCTTCCATAATCTGTTCCTGACTTAATTCAGTATTTTTTATCTTACCTGACCGTTCCCGTCTATAAGATATTTTACCGTAGTAAGGGCTTCCATCCCCATGGGCCCCCGGGCATGAAGTTTTTGGGTACTTATTCCAAGTTCTGCACCAAACCCGAAAACCCCTCCGTCTGTAAACCTGGTGGAGGCATTAACATAAACACAGGCCGAATCCACCATTTTCTGAAAATACGAGGCACTTTCAAAATCCTTTGTAAGGATGGCTTCAGAATGCTTTGTGGAAAACCTGTTTATGTGTTCAACGGCTTCCTCCAGGGAAGAAACGGTTTTTATTGCCATCTCGTAATCCAGATATTCCAAGGCCCAATCCTCTGTGGTTGCCGGAACCAGCTCCTGGGCTGCCCCGGAATTTTTCAGGATTTCCATGGAATATTCATCGCAATGGAATTTTGCACCTCCGGGGCAGCCAGTATTTTTTTCTTCCAAGGCGAAAACCCTGGAAAGTTCCGGCAGCAGATTTCCGGCAGCGTCCCGGTGAACCAAAAGTGTTTCCATGGCATTGCACACACCGGGCCGCTGCAGCTTGGCATTCTTGATTATTTCCACGGCCTGATTTACATCACAGTCCTTGTGGGCATAAACATGGCAGTTTCCGGCTCCTGTTTCAATCACAGGAACACGGGAATTCTCTACGACCATGTTTATAAGGTTGCTGCTGCCTCTGGGCAAAAGTACATCAATCAGCCCCCGGGCTTTCAGCATCCAGTCAACCTCTTCCCTTGAACCTGAGGCAGCAAGCTCAATGCTTTCCGGGATTCCGCCACCCTGTGCAAGGCCTTCCTTGATAACCTCCACAATGGCCTTATTGGAATTAAGAGCTGAAGAACTTCCCCTTAACAATATGGAATTCCCGCTTTTATATGCCAGGGAAAAAGCCTCAACAGTAACATTAGGCCTTGACTCATAAATAATTGCAGCTACACCCAAGGGGACACGGGTTTTAAGAATCCTCAGGCCGTTTTCTATCTTCCAACCTGATTCACATTCCCCAACAGGATCTTTCTGATTAATCACAACATTAATTCCACTGATTATATCGTCGATTCTTTTATCCGAAAGGGAAAGTCTGTCAACAAGGCTTTTTTTTGTCCCTTTTTTCAGGGCTTCCTGTACATCAATTTCATTGGCAGAAAGTATTTTAACACGGTTTCTGTCAATGGCGGCAGCAACACCAGCCAGAGCCCGGTTTTTTTCACCGGTATTCAGAACAGCCAGCCTGACAGAAGCTTTTCTTAAAGAAAGACACAAAGATTCCAAAAATTCCATATCACCCTCAAAAAAATTAAACAAAAAAAATCCGGTATTTCCGGACTTGATTATACAATCAATAAAGGAATATTAAAATATAAAACCTTAAAAAATTAAAAATTTGCAAGAAAAAACATTCCAAGAAGAACTGCAACTCTGGCAGTATCCTCACCACGGTTGCAAATAGAAGGGGCAACTGACCTTACATACCAACAGAAGAACCCAAAATCAGGGTCAATCCTGAAAGAATACTCCGTAAAATCCTCACCTTCAGGATTCTGCCCGAAAAGAAGGTAAACCGTATCGGAAACCACCGAAACAAAACTGCTGATACTTTCTATGTACCTCCCAGAACTTACAGTTTCCGTCAGTTTTTCCAGGTTTTCCAAAAGATTTTCCTTTGAACCTTCATCGGATTTTTCCACCCAAGTCTTATGTATCAAAAGCTCCAGATTCCTCTTAAAGCTTTCTATGAGGTTTTTCTCTTTCTCCGGGGTATCAGGGGCATGAGAATAAAAAAGACTGATAAAATCCGCCCCTCCACCTAATGCTTCAGCAACCTTTCCGGCGGCTTCTTTTATAAGATTTTCATCCTCAGAGTCAACAAAAACTTCCACTGCCTCTACACCCTTAATAAGGTATCCGGGAATACTGTCTTTTATCTGTAAAGGTAAACTATCCATACCTATATTTGTTAATTTTATGAGGATTTAGTCAAGTAGTGTTTTTTTTAAAATCAACCCTGCCATGTTGAAAGTATTACTGAAAATCATTATCATTTTAATATGAAAATTTATTGTGTCGGTGATGAAATTTTAAACAAGGTTGCAGAACCAGTAAAAAATATAGATTCTTCAATCAAAGAACTGAGCCGGGAAATGATTGAAACTATGCACAAAGCAAACGGAATCGGGCTGGCAGCCCCCCAGGTAGGGCTTTCATTAAGGATGTTTGTTACAGATGTGGAAGATGACAGCCCGAGAGTTTTCATCAATCCTCAGATTATAAAAACTTCGATAGAAGAAAACACTTATGAAGAAGGCTGCTTAAGCGTCCCGGGAATCTGGGCAGAGGTAAAGAGACCGGCTGAAGTAACAATTCAGGCCTATAACGAAAAAGGGAATCCGTTTACCTTGGAAGCCCGGGGAATGCTGGCAAGGTGTATACAGCATGAATACGACCACCTTAACGGGATACTTTTTATAAACAAGGTAGACGAAAAAAAGAGGGAAAAGATACTTTCCGCCTTGGAAAAGAAAGCTAAAAAACAGCAGAAAAAACAGAGGCGATAATGAAGGTTGTTTTTGCAGGAACACCGGAAATAGCAGTTCCAGCCCTAAAGGCCATTGCTCCGGTACATGACTTGGTTGCAGTTTTGACAAACCCTCCGGCTGAGTCCGGCCGTGGCAGGAAACTCTGTTGTTCCCCTGTAGAAGCAGAAGCACGGAATCTCCAGTCCCAGGGAAAAGTACCTGTTATCCTTTCACCGGAAAAAATAACGGACAGTATAGTAGAAAGCCTAAAAGAATTAAAACCGGACATCCTTATATGTTTTGCTTACGGAAAGATTTTTCCTAAGAAACTCCTGGAAATTTTCCCTAAAGGGGGAATTAATTTCCACCCTTCCCTGCTCCCCCTCTTCAGGGGCTGTGCACCGATACCTTTCGCCATTATGTCGGGAAAAACCGAAACAGGATTTACAGTTCAAACACTGGGAGAAAAAATGGATTGCGGCGATATTATCCTTCAAAAAACAATCCCTCTTGGAGAAGACATTACCGCAGGAATCCTTGAGAACAAGGCTTCCCTGGCAGCCCCTGAAATGCTTCTGGAAGCCCTTTCCCTAATTGAAAAGGGAGAAGCCAGGCTGGTAAAACAGGAAGATGAAAAAGCCACCTATTGTAAAAAAATAAAAAAAGAAGACTGTCTTATCGACTGGAGTAAAAATGCCCGGGAGATAAGCTGTAAAATCAGAGGACTTTCCCCAAAACCCGGCTGTTATACAACTTACGCTACAGACAAGAATCCTGTGAATATTCTTTACATTCTGAACTGTTGTATATTTGAGGATTCAATTCAGGAAGAGGCCTGCAAAGGTCTTGAGATTGGAACCGTTGTAGGATATGATAAGGAGAGGGGAATCCTTGTAAAATGCGGGGAAGGATTTGTTTCACTTACAGTCCTACAGAAACCAACAAAAAAGCCCCTAGACTGGAAATCCTTTATGAACGGAGAAAGGGATTTCCTTTGCAAAGTACTTGGGAAAAAACCGGAGTAGAGAAATGATTTTTGACGGATTCGATTTTGACAAGATAAACCAGTGGTGCAAAACAAACGGAAAGGTTGTTTTAATTGCGGGCCTTTCGCTGATATTTTTAATGGGGATTACAACCCTCATTGTTTTTTTTGTTGCCATAAGAGGAGAAGAACAGGTTCTTGTCCCGGATGTTGTGGGAAAAGATATTTCTGTTGCAATCCTTGAACTGCAGGCAAAAGAGCTTAATACCAGAGTTCAACTCCGGTATTCCAATTCTGCAGATGAAAAAAATGTTGTCCTTGAACAAAAACCCGGACCCGGGGCCATAGTAAAGGCCGGTAAAAAAATCGAACTGGTAATCAGCCGTGGTGTTATCATCAACAGAGTGGAAGACTATGTGGGGCAGACAATAGACGATGTAAAGATGCACCTCCAGACCCTTTTTACTTCCACGACAAGACCCCTGGTTTCCGTAAAGGAACCGCCCCTTTACAAGTATGACTCCAGCCCTGTAGGAACGATTCTGGAGCAGGAACCTCCTGCAGGAACAGATATTGTAAACCCTGTCGAACTGGTCTTTGTTGTAAGCCAGGGTCCGGAAAATGCAAAGGTTACAGTTCCTGATGTAACAGGGCTGACAGTAGAAAACCTTTTACTCCAGATGCAAAAATCAAAACTGATTTTTACCTTTAACACAAGGGAACCACAGTCAGGAGAGAAACAGGGCAGTGTAGTTTCCCAGACACCGGCAGCAGGGGCCGTTGTAAATGCTTACAGCACCCTTGAATGTACGCTGGCCTTTCCCTCAAAAGGAGACGGAAAAAAGGTTTACGGCCTTATAACCCAGGAACTGCCTAAATATGCTTACCCCCTGGATGTAAAGCTTGAGGCAATTTATCCTTCCGGACTGACGGAAGAAATCGTCTCCCTTAAACACCCCGGCGGAACACTTACAATTCCTTATTATCAGGAACCCGGGACAGTTCTGGTTTTGAACATCCTTAACAAAGAAGTCGGGCGTTTCGAGGTGACAAAATAATAAAAGAAAGGGCCTTTTTGCAGGAAATAAGCAAAAGGCTCTTTCTTTTTTACACTGCAATACCCCGGAAATGAATCCTTCAAATTTTACCGGCACGGTATTTAAATAAAAAGCACTGCCCGGTTGCAAGATGCAAGCCCGGAACAGTGCTTTTATAAATTTTCCGGATTCCGTTTATTCAGCTTCAGCAGAAATGACCCGGACCGCAATTACTCCGTCTATGGCAAGAAGAGAATTAACAACATCCCCTGAAACATGAGTTTCCACATCAATAAGGTTATAGGCAACATCATTCCTGTTCTGGTTAGCCATGGAAGAAATATTCAGCTTATTTGCAGCCAAAACACTTGTTATCTGCCCAATCATGTTGGGTACATTCTTGTTTGCAATAGCGAGCCTTGCACCGTTTTGCGGAACAGGTTCGTCCATCCTGCATTTTGGAAAATTGACTGAATTGGTAATTGTTCCTTCTTCCATAAAAGCCATAACCTGCTTAACTGCCATCTTAGCACAATTATCTTCGGCCTCAGGTGTAGAAGCCCCAAGGTGTGGAAGACAAACGACCTTGTTGTTTGCAAGCATGGCCTCATCGGCGAAATCAGAAATATAGGCTGCAATTTTGCCTTCATCGATTGCAGCAAGAATGTCGGAATTTACAACAAGGCCTCCCCTTGCAAGATTTATAAGCCTTACACCTTTTTTCATAAGACGGATTCTATCTGCATTTATCAGCCCCTTCGTTTCGGGAGTCTGGGGGGTATGAATGGTTATATAATCAGCCTTTGCAAGAAGGGCATCCAGACTCTCGGCACGCTGGACAGCCCGGGATAAAGACCAGGCAGCTTCAATAGAAATAAAGGGGTCATAACCTATAACATTCATTCCAAGACCCACGCAAGCGTTCGCAACCATCGCACCTATAGCCCCGAGTCCGATGACACCAAGAGTTTTCCCCTGTATCTCACAACCAACAAACTGGCTTTTTCCTTTTTCTGCCAAAGTGGGAATCTCATCCCCCTTTCCGGCAAGACCTCTTACCCACTCCCTTGCATCCATTACAGGGCGGCTTGCCAAAAGCATTGAAAGTATTACAAGCTCCTTAACTGCATTTGCATTTGCCCCGGGAGTATTAACTACGACAATACCTTTTTCAGTGCAGGCCTGAATAGGGATATTATTTGTTCCGGCTCCTGCCCTGGCAATAATCTTAACACTGGAAGGAATTTCGGCATTAAGCAAATCTGCACTCCGAACTATTATTGCATCAGGATTGTTGATGTCACTGGCAACCTCATATTTGTCCCGGGGAAAAAGATTCAACCCCTCGGGACTGATTTTATTCAATGTCTGAATTTTAAACATGGCAAATTCCTTTTCTTACTATTTGTTGTTTTCTTCTGCAAATTTTTCCATAAAAGCGATGAGGGCTTTTACCCCTTCAATCGGCATGGCATTATAAATACTTGCCCTCATGCCCCCTACAAGCCTGTGCCCTGCAAGGTTTACAAGCCCGGCAGAGGCGGCTTCCTGGACAAATTTCTTGTTTATTGCATCCGCCTTTTCAGGATCCCTTTCCTTTGTAAGGAAGGGAATATTCATCAAAGAACGGCTTCCGGGTTCCGCAGTAGCGTGATAATAATCTGACTTATCAAGATAATCATAAAGCAGGGCGGCTTTTTCACGGTTGAGCTTTTCCATTCCGGGAGCCCCGCCCTTTGATTTTATCCACTCCAAAACCAGCTTCATTATGTAAATCGTATAACAGGGCGGTGTATTGTACATTGAACCGTTTTCGGCATGAATCCGGTAATTCAGCATTGTAGGTGTTCCGGGAATAGGATTTTCCGGAATCAAATCCTCCCGGATAATTACCAGGGTTACTCCGGCCGGAGCCAGGTTTTTCTGTGCCCCGGCATACAGGAGACCGAATTTGGACACATCCAATGGCTCTGATAAAATGCAGGAAGAAATATCCGCAACCAAGGGGATGTCACCTGTATCAGGAATATACTCCCAATGAGTCCCCATAATAGTATTGTTCAGGGTTATATGGACATAATCATAATCCCCGGAAACAGAAGGAACCTGGGGAATATACGAAAAGCCTTTATCTTCGGAACTCGCAATCACATCAACATCGAGGTACTTTTTTGCTTCGGCAATAGCTTTTTTAGACCAGACCCCGGTATTAACATAGGCAGCCCTTCCGTTCTTTTTAAGGTTCATCGGAATCATGGCAAACTGGGTACTGGCCCCACCCTGAAGAAACAAGACTATGTAATTATCCGGGACATTCATTAACTCACGTACAAGGGATTCTGCCTTTTCAATTATCGGTTTGTAAACCTTGGACCGGTGGCTCATTTCCATAACGGATTGCCCGGACCCCTCGTAATCCAACATCTCAATGGCAGCCTTCTTTAAAACTTCCTCCGGAAGCATTGACGGCCCTGCCGAAAAATTAAAAACTCTGCTCATTTTATCCTCCTAATCATGCAAAATTTCTATCCTGGCAGCCAGCGAATTAAGGGCATCAGATACATACAAATTTTCAACCTGAACACCCTTGGGCAAATGAAGGGCAACCGGGGCGTAATTTACAATCCCCTTAATGCCACAATCTGCCAGTTTATCCGCAGCTTTTTGTGCCTCCCCGGGAGGCACGCACAAAACAGCATATTCAATATTCAACCTTGGAATAACTTCCTTCATCTTGAAAGTCGGGTAAAGGGGGAAATCCGCCTGAAGAATTTCCAAGCGGTTCACGTTACTGTCAAAACCCGCCCCTATTTTAAAGAAACTGCCTTCCAAACCCTTGTAATCTATAAAAGCCGACCCAAGCCTGCCAAGCCCGACGATACAACAAATCCTCTCCCTCAAAAGCCCCAGCTTTTCTTTTATAGCCAAAGACAGGGCTTCTTTTTTATACCCCGCGTTGGAAGAAAAATCACCTTCCAAAAGTGAAATATCTTTACGGATACTGTCGCTTGTATAACCGGTTATTTTTTCCAAAACAGAAGAAGAAATGACCGGCTCCTCCTGCTGGTCAAGAAGCCGGGAAATATGCAAAAGTCTTCCGATTGCAACCTTTGAAAGCCCCACTTAACTCTCCGTTGTGAATATTTTCACAATTATTCTAAAATGTTTTTATTTATTTGACAAGCCGGAAAAGAAAATTCATGTGAATTTTTTCACAATAAAATTGCTTTTTTTGATATTATTAATAAATGTTAAAAAAAAACGAATATATATTCCATCTCTCTTGAATATAAAAAATATTCTGCACTATAATTAAAGTCCAAAAAGAAAATATCCTAAAATCAAAGTTTTTGGTTTTTGGGTTGCAAAAAATCCTGCCGGCAAAGATTTTTCTCCCGGCAGAAATGTCATTCCTCTCTTATAACAGGAGAAAATTATGTCCAACCAGTATGTTGAAAGAGTGTTGAGCTCCGTAAAGGAAAAGAACGCCAATGAACCTGAGTTTATCCAGGCTGTTCAGGAAGTTCTGGAATCACTTATTCCGGTAGTAGAAAAAATGCCGGAAATCGAAAAAAATGCCATCCTAGAGAGAATGGTCGAACCGGAAAGAGTTATCATGTTCCGTGTACCTTGGACCGATGACGAAGGAAAAATCCGTATTAACAGGGGATTCAGGGTACAGTTTAACAGTGCCATCGGCCCCTATAAAGGCGGGTTAAGATTCCATCCGTCTGTAAACTTGGGAATCCTTAAATTCCTCGGGTTTGAACAGACTTTTAAAAACAGCCTTACAACACTTCCAATGGGCGGCGGAAAGGGCGGCTCAGACTTTGACCCCCATGGAAAGTCTGATGCCGAAGTTATGAGGTTCTGCCAGTCTTTCATGACAGAGCTTTCAAAACATATCGGAGCTGATACAGATGTACCTGCAGGTGACATCGGTGTCGGAGCAAGGGAAGTAGGATATATGTTCGGCCAGTACAAGAGGCTGAGAAATGAATTTACCGGAGTCCTCACAGGAAAAGGACTTACATTCGGAGGTTCTCTAATCAGAACAGAAGCAACAGGTTACGGTCTTATTTATTTTGCTGAAAATATGCTGGCTGTCAAGGGTGACAATCTTAAAGGCAAGGTCTGCGTCGTATCGGGAAGCGGTAATGTTGCCCAGTATGCAGTGGAAAAACTAATACAGCTCGGAGCAAAACCTGTAACACTTTCTGACTCCAACGGATATATATACGACCCGGATGGAATTACCCAGGAAAAGCTTGAGTTTGTTAAAGAACTTAAAAATGTTAAGAGAGGCAGAATAAAGGAATACGCAGAAAAATACACTTCTGCAAAGTATGTTGAGGGTGAAAAACCATGGGGTGTAAAATGCGACTGTGCATTCCCCTGTGCAACCCAGAACGAACTTAACGGGGAAGCCGCAAAAACCCTCCTGGCAAACGGTGTAAAACTCGTGGCAGAAGGCGCAAATATGCCTTCCACCCTGGAAGCCGTCGAAGCCTTTGTAAAAGCAAAGATTCTGTATGCTCCTGGAAAAGCCTCAAATGCCGGCGGAGTTGCTACCTCCGGTCTGGAAATGAGCCAGAACTCAGAAAGACTTTCCTGGTCAAGAGAAGAAGTTGACGAAAAACTCAAGAGCATCATGAAAAATATTCATGACAGTGCTTACAAGGCTGCAAAGGACTTTGGAATGGAAGGAAACTATGTAGCAGGCGCAAACATTGCAGGCTTTATAAAGGTCGCAAACGCAATGATTGCCCAGGGAGTTGTGTAAACATTAGGTAAATCAAAATAAATTTAAAATCAACCTGATTTAAAATGCACCCTTAAAACTGGACAAAAGTTCAATTTTAAGAGGTGCATTTTTTTCAATAGTACGATTATGGTAAAATGTACACAAATCTCAAATTACAACAAGTTTTTGCAGTAGTAAATCAGGACAACCACATGGTAAAGGAATATATACCAAATAGTAAAATTATATAAAATATATTTCCTGAAACAAACACTTTTTTTAAAACAATTCAAAACAGGTGTGCAAAAATATAAGAAAAAACCCACACATTAAACAGTGGATAGATTCCTTAAACGGGTAAAAAAGTCAGCATCAGTAAAAAGAAATACATGACAGAAAAACAGAAATCCGAATCAAGAAAACAGGGGAAAATCCAAATGCCGGAATTGCCGGTTTTGCAGATATAAGAAATGATGCAGAATAAAAACAAAAATACTTTTTAAATAGTGAAAACGCACACAGAGCTTGATAAAAACGCGCACAGAGCCTGAAAACATGCACAGAGCCTGAAAACATGCACAGAGCTTGAAAACAATGCACAGAGCTTGAAAACACGCACAGAGCTTGATAAAAACACACACAGAGCCTAACATTCAGGTAAAAGAAACTGATTTCCCCAATGCCAGCAATATAGACAAAATTTGTTGCTTCAAATTTATTAGATTTATTGAAGTGTACAAATATGTTCTGCAACACCTTTTAATCACGCCCAACCCCAACTTCAAACCAGGAAATGTTTTAGGCACAACAAATTTATTTAGCAGACTTATCAGGATTTATCCAGAAAAAGAGTATCTTATCTAAAAATATATTTTGTATTTAGCATAGAGCTTATTTTATTTTCAATCCTATTAATCTATTTTGAGCACAGAGCTTTGCTTACCACTACTTGCCACTGCAATTTTGTATTTCAGTGCTTTGGAGAGGCCCAATTATTAATCTTTTTTCTTAATAAAAAAGACGCAAAATACAGAAAACTATTTATATATAGTATGTAAGGAGGAAAAGTATGCGTAAAAAAATTAAAAAAAACAACAAATCAAGGCAAAGGAACCAGAGAAAAACGAACAGAAAATCAAAACAAAGAGGCCAGAAATTCCGTGGAAGAATTCTAAAAGATGGTGCAGATTACCATGTAATCAGCATAATAAACAACAAAGAACCATTGCTTTCGGAACCCATAATCAAAAATCTCTACCAGGAAGTTCTTAGCGAATGTTTAAAAAAATACAGTTTTCTTATCATTCAGTTCATAATAATGGACAACCACATACACTTGATCATACGGCCTTTGAAAGAATCCCTCTCAAAAATAATGCAGTGGATAAACTCCGTATTTGCTATGAGATTCAACAAACTTACAGGCAGATGTGGGCATGTTTGGAAATGTAGATTTTGGAGCAGCATAATTGAGAAAATAGAACAATTTAAAAAAGTATACCATTACATTTCCTACAACTCCGTAAAGGCCGGGATTGTTTCTTCACCAGAAGATTACCCTTATTGTGGTGAATACCATATTTCAAGAGGAATACTGGGAATAATAACACCATATTGGACAATTTCATATCCTTATTTATGAGAAAAGGATGTATCTTTCTTCGAATCACTTGATACATAACTTTGGATGTAAAAGAAGCACAGAGCTCGAAATTATACAGCTTTTACAGCCATAAACCTGTTTTATTATGTTTTTTGTGTAAAAGAAACACTTTTCTTATAAAATTCTCATTCATCATACTTGAAATTCCGGATTTGTGAATTCCAGGAAGCATAACTTTCGCCTATTCTTGAGCACAGAGCTCCAGATTCCATTTACATAATGTTCTATAGATTTTATAACACGGAGCCCCTGCTATCCCAAGATCACTTCTATGCTCAGAGCTTATGCGAATTCCGAGAAGAAGAACATTGGATTCCATCAGGATTGTTTTTACTGTAACACAGAGCTTTAAAAAACTTAAGCACAGAAAGCACAGAGCTTAAACCCTGCCATTTACACACTTTTTATGACAGGGTCTTCTTCCTTACAACAACAGAGCTTCCGTTCTTCCTTACACTTCAATTTTCATCCATTTCGTGTTATAACACCATTATGTTTTCCATTTTGTTGCCAATTATTTATCTCTCATTTATAAGCCTGGGACTTCCGGATGCTCTTTTGGGATCAGGATGGTCTGTGATATACAAAGAACTGGACATACCTATTTCCTCTGCTGGACTGATTTCAATGATAATTTCCCTGGGAACTGTAATTTCCAGTTTCTTCTCCGGAACAGTTATTTACCACTTAAAAACAGGACTCACAACCTTTTTAAGTGTTTTTTTAACAGCTGTAGCAATCTGGGGATTTTCTAAATCTTCTTCCCTGATGGAATTTTGTCTTTGGGCTGTTCCCTATGGACTTGGAGCAGGAGCCGTTGATGCTGCCCTAAACAACTATGTAGCCCTCCACTACAAGGCAAGTCACATGAATTTTCTCCACTGCTTTTGGGGATTGGGTGTAAGCATAGGCCCATATATAATGAGCATTGCCCTAATGAAGGGGATAGGTTGGTCAAAGGGATATTTTATCGTAAGCCTTTTACAGACAGGAATAGCATTCCTTCTCTTTATGTCTCTTCCGGTATGGAACAAGGCAGAAAAAGAACACAGAGCTTTACCGAACGAAAAGAATCCCGGACTGGCTGAAGAAAAGCCCGTTGGTACACTTGAAGCCATAAAAACCAGAGGTGTAAAAAGCGGGATGCTTACATTCTGTGTCTATTGTGCCCTGGAAGCCTCCACCGGTCTGTGGGGGGCCACCTGGATGGTCTTGGAAAGGGGAATAAGTCCGGAAAAAGCTGCCAGATGGGCTTCTTTATTTTACATTGGAATAACCGTAGGGCGGTTTTTAAGCGGCCTTGCCAGTTACAAACTTTCCCCGACATCATTGATAAAAACAGGGGAAATTATTCTGATTACAGGGATTTTTTTGATTATGATACCATTCTTACCCATAACAATGGTTTTGGGATTTATCCTCACCGGAATTGGCTGTGGCCCGGTTTATCCCGCCCTTATACACTCCACTCCCTCAAGATTCGGGAGAAAAAATTCCCAGAGAATCATCGGCCTTGAAATGGCTTTGGCTTATGTAGGAACGACTTCAATGCCTCCAATCATGGGAATTTGCGTTGAAAAAATATCCCCCGGACTTTTCCCAGTTCTTCAACTTGTACTCTTTGGACTTTTGGTTTTATTTTCTTTCAACGTACTTAAAATCAAGGAAAAGCCCTTGTAATTTTTATTTGGAGGCAACAATGGCAGAAATAAAAAAACTATATCCGGGAGGAAAAACCAAGGCATTTATTCTAACTTATGATGACGGGGTTGAAGAAGATATCAAGTTTGTAGGTTTAATAGAAAAATATAACCTTAAAGGCTGTTTTAACCTTAACTTTGGACTTATGGAAAATCAGTTTGAGTGGAAACATCCGTCGGGAAAAACAATCAAACGCCTTTCCCTACAAACTGCTGTAAAACTCTATAAAAACCATGAAATCGCCTCACATACCATGACACATCCTAATTTGGAAAACTTAAAAAAGAACGAAATTCTGCTTGAAATGTACAGGGACAAAGAAAATCTTGAACTTTTGTTTGAAAGAAAGGTAAGAGGATTTGCCATTCCGTTCAGTTTTTTCAGTCCCCTTGTAAAGAAATGTATAAAAAAAAGCTGCTTTGAATATGGCAGGATTTCAGAAGAATCTTTTTCTTTAGAACCTGCTACAGATTATTTTGCCTGGAAACCAAGTATTTTTCATCTTAATGACAAACTGGAAAATTTTGTAAACAGCTTTTTACAAACAGACAGGGAACTCGCCATCTGCACAATTGCAGGACATAGTTACGATCTGGAGGTAGAAAATAAATGGGGGCTTTTAGAAAATATTTTTAAAAGAATAAATGACAACGAAAATATCCTTTCCATGACAATGGCAGAAAACGCAGCCTATTTAAAGGCTATGGAAAAATCTTACTTTACAAAAGAGAAGATAACAAATGCCAGCCCCATTCCCTTGTGGTTCGAAGTTTATGGGACCACAGTCTCCTTACCGCCTTTTAAAGAATATCCCCTGTAAAAACCGACAATCTACTTTTCATTTAAGCACAGAGCTTCTTTGTGCATACAAAACAGCACAGAACTTCCTTTTCCACTGTACACAGGGCTTCCACTTCTCTCCCTGTACAGAGTTATCACCTTCCGGAACACAGAGCTTGTAATCGAACACAGAGCTTCAATAATCTTTCTGGAAATCTTCTGATAAAAAACTCTCACCCCAAGCAAAGCTCTGTGCTTTTGCAAGAAATCCCCCTGCAGCACAGAGCTTACACCTATTTCAGTGCACAGAGCTGCGGCTCCTACATGAGCAATACAAGGACATATGTCCCATAATTTACAAAACACAACAGAACACAAAGCTTATAATCATACACAGAGCTTCTCCCCCGCGGGAACACAGTGCTTACCTCCACCATACACAATACACAGAGCTTATGCTATCTTACGGGATGCTTCCGCCCACAAAGCCCCACACCCCAAGCAAAGCTCTGTGCTTTTTCATCCCCCTTGTACAGAGTTATCACCTTCCGGAACACAAAGCTTGTAATCGAACACAGAGCTTCATTTATCATATTCATCGAACACAGAGCTTGTAATCGAACACAGAGCTTCATTTATCATATTCCCAGGCTTGAAAAAATTACGGAGGCATATATATAATTTCACCTGTATTATTTCATTGTAAAACCACCACAAAGATAAAGGTAATGGAGGTTAGTTATGAAGAAAATAAAACTAGGGGGAACAAATATCCTGGTTCCATCTGTAATCGTTGGCTGTATGAGGCTTGGGGATTTAAATTCAACCGAATTGAATTCATTCATACACCTTGCCTTGGAAAGGGGGTGCAACTTTTTTGACCATGCAGACATTTACGCCAACGGATACTGCGAAGAACTATTCGGGGATGCTGTTTCTGGAGATAATTCTATTAAACGGGAAAATCTGATTCTCCAGTCAAAATGCGGAATCTGCAACGGTTATTACGACCTTTCTAAAGAACACATTCTTTCTTCTGTTGATAAAATACTCCAAAGACTTAAAACGGATTATCTGGATATTCTTCTTTTACACAGGCCGGATGCCCTTGTTGAACCTGAAGAAGTTGCCGAGGCTTTTGACTTACTTCAGACTTCAGGGAAGGTCAGGCTTTTCGGTGTTTCAAACCACAATTCAGGACAGATTGAACTTTTACAAAAGCACCTGAAGCAAAACCTTATCATAAACCAGCTCCAGCTCAGCATTGCAGTTTCAGGTCTGATTTCCCAGGGGTTGGAAGTAAACATGGAAACCTCCGGGGCAATAAACCGGGACGGTTCTGTTTTGGACTATTGCAGGAACAAAAACATTACCATACAGGCCTGGTCCCCTTTCCAGATGCCTTCCTGGCAGGGCTGTTTTATAGGAAACCCCAAGTACGAAGCCCTGAACAATGTTTTAAGGGAATTGAGCCTTAAATACGGCACAACCCCCACCGGAATTGCAGGAGCCTGGATTTTAAGACACCCTGCAGGAATCCAGCTGATTACCGGAACAAAAAATCCTGAAAGGCTAAAGGAAATAACCGATGCTGCAGGAATTTCCCTTTCCAGGGAAGACTGGTACCGTATTTATTTATCAGCAGGGCATATTCTCCCTTGAACCTTTGGGCAGGGAATTTACCGAAACCCTTAGGAACATCCGCTGTCATGCAACCTTCAGCGATAATTAAGAAAGAAAACGGGCCTTGCCAATTTGACAAAGCCCGGAAATGAGTTTGTATTGCGCTTTTCCGGCATAAAGAAGGAAAGCGTAAAAAGCCGGTTCCCCTATTACAGGAACCGGCCAAGACAACCCAAAGAATTAAATCATTTGGAAGGACTACTGCTTATTCAGGATTACAGTAACAACTAAAGGTTCAAGCATATTAACCTCTAATTTGTTTTTGTCCTGGTTTACCCTAACAGACATAGTTCGTGCTTCTCCGGTAATTTCTGTCAAAAATTCCTCTTCTGTTGCTGACATTGATTCTGTTCTTGTGTATGGTGCACCATCAGAAAAATTGGAAGAGCCTCCCTTTATAGAAGCCCATACTTGTTCTTCTGTAGCCCCAGGGGTTGCAGCAACCATAGCAGCAACAAACTTATCCAATTCATGTACAAAAGTATATTCCATCTTGCTTTCTGAATTCGGATATATAACAGTCAAATTAAATGGAACTTCTATGGCTTCAAGATTTTCTTTATTTTCGGTATTATCAGAAGTACCAGCAAAATCCCATCCTGTCATTTTTCCGGAACCTTTAAATGTCCCGTTAATACCTTTAAAACCTTCAACACTGGTAATCTCTGTCCAGGTATCCGGTTCAGAGTCTGTAGCCTGCTTACAGCCGAATGTGGCAAAAACCAAGGCTCCTGCCAAAATCAAAAATAAGAATTTTTTCATTTCATCCTCCAAAAATCTGTCTCTTAAAGACAGTCTTTAAAACGGGTTATCAACCTGTGCGCATCAGAATTAAAAACCCGGATTTACACAACAGACAAAATCAAAGTCCGCCGCAAAGGCTGCTACGCAGCCGGGATTCCGGAGAGGTTTCACGGAACAGTTTATTCAACTCAAATCCGCTGCAACAACTCCGTCATAAACTAGATATAATCCAATTATAAATGATTTCAAGGTTCAGATTAAAAAAAACGGCAATTTTAGACATTTTTAATACATTTTGTATGATATTTTTTATACTTTTAATGGCAGATTCAGGGATCTAATCCGAAACAATCAAAACCTCTCTTTCCCCGTCCTGCCAATGGATAAATGTTTTTTTATCACAAAAAAGCCACCCGGCTCAATTTAAAAAAAATGAAAATCCTTAAAATCTGTCAGCGGGTTACATTTTTGAGCCACTTATAAGACTTGTACCTACCGTAGGCAACCGGCATTTTAAGGACTTCGTCACTTAAAAGAATCATATAAACCACTGTTACAGGGGCATGAAAAACAAAGGCTGCTATCCAGCCTCCGAGGATTGCAATCCCCCACATAAAGGTCAAATCAAAAAAAAGCCCGAATCTTGTATCTCCGCCGGCCCGGAAAATCCCGACTACAAAGCAGGAATTTATCGACTGCCCGATAACAAAATAAGACATAACCAGCATCATCATTTTGAGATATTTTGCAGCATCCGGGGTTAAAACCAGGAATTTAAGCATTACAGGTAGTGCAATGAGTATGACGGCTGCACCTATAAAGCCGGTTATTACACTCAAAACAGCGTACCTTCTGCCCAAATCTTTTGCTCCTTCCCGGTTCCCCTCGCCGATTTTTTTACCGATTTCAATGGCTGCTGCAGCCGCCACCCCAAAACCGATAATCATCGAAAGTTGTCTTGCCACCTGGGCAACTGCGTTTGCGGCGACAACAGAACTTCCCAACCTGCCCAAAATTCCGGTTATCATTGAAATCCCGGTTCCCCACGAAAGTTCATTTATTATAACGGGCAAAGCATATTTCCAAAAATCCCTTGTTAAAAGACCGTTTTTACTCACAAGGAATTTAATGCTGAATTTTAAAGTCCTGTTTATTTTTCTGTCATAAAATAAAATAACCAAACTTTCAGAAAACCTTGCAATTACTGTCCCCCAGGCAGCTCCTGCTGCCCCAAGGGCCGGAAAACCTAAAGGCCCGAAAATTAAAACTCCGTTCGCTATTAAGTTTACAAAAAAAGAAATGGAATAAGCCAGGGTTGCAATTTTTACCTTTTCCATACTCCGCATTGTATTCAGGTAAATCATATTTACCGCTGTAAAGGGATAAGAAAAACACACTATCCTTAGATAAATTTCCCCCTGCCGGATTATTTCCGTATCATCGGTAAAAATCCTCATCAATAATTCAGGAATGAAGAAAGCAGACAGGGCAAAGAGGCTGCTGACTGCAATTCCCAGCTTCATTCCAAGCCCGAAAATCGCCTTTATAGAATCCAAGTCTTTTTTGCCCCAGTACTGGGCAATAAGAACAGCCGCCCCGGAAGTAATCCCGAACAAAAAAAGGCTCATATTAAAATAAACCTGGTTTCCCAGGGATGCACCTGCCAGAACAATTTCGTTCACCCTTCCCAACATAATTACATCAAGGGAATTTATGGCAGTTGTTATAAGGTTCTGCATTGCTACAGGAACAACCAGCAATGCAGCTGATTTTAGGAATTCCTTTCGTTCTTTATTCATCATTGTATCCTTTTGGCATTTGTTTCTTTTTCTGCTCTGTAAATGGGGAAAAGATTTTATCTTTCCATAACTGCACCTTTTACAATCCCATATAATAAAAACTGTTTTACCTAAAGTTCAACACACCCAAGAATCAAAAACATATTTTTAAACTCCGGCTTTTATACGGCAACAGAATGTCAATATCAGGCTGTAATTTTTAAGTTGTTTAAAACCATGGGTTTAAGGCCATTTCTGATTCCAAAGAGTTTTCCACTACATCCTCCAAGTCCCAAAAGAAATCCAGCCCGGTTTTTTCTTCCACTTCATCAACTGTAACCAAAAACGAAGAAAAAGGGTCTTTTACGCTTTCATTCGGGATGATAAATGCCGCCATTGCAGGTTTGCCCTCCGGTGTTTCAGGGGTGTACAAAACTTTATAATAATACTCCGGCACAGCCACCTGGTTTTCTCCAATTACCGGATAAACTTTTTCTTCCAGTACGGGGCCGGTAACAACATACAAAGGGTTATATTCCTCCGCCCAAGCCCTTACCTGGGCCTCAAGATTTTTCCAAATCCCACGGTTAAAACCAGGAGCCTGGGGACTCATATTGCTCATTAAAAAGGACTGGGACATTGTTTCGGTGCTGTAAGCCATATCCGCAGCGGGGGCAAGATGCCCCCGGTCATAACCGGAATACTTGTAATCACCAGGGCTTGCCGACCCGGTAGAAACAAGAAAATCCTCTCTAAAATCATTTGTCCTTTCTGCATTTTTTTCCAACTTATCTGCCGTAATGATGTAAGCTACCCACTCTGCCTGCTCATAGGATTCCCGGTAACAAAGGGAAAAACCGTCATGGACGATTATTTCATGGTCTTCTTTTCCGGATTGTCCTGGACATGACACCCGGGGGAAAAAATCTTCCTTAAGCCCCGGTTCAAAGTCATCTGGGGAACAAAAAACAGGGGGCTCCCCGGTTTTATCAAGACAGCCTGCGGGGACGGACTGCTCCGGAACGGCTTCCCCCGGTTTATCCACAGTGTACTTTTCATTCAAACCCATGCCGGAAAATATAAAAAAGAAAACCGGGAACAGAATCAAAACGCCTTTCTTCATTAAAAACCCCGTATTCATTTTACCTTATTGAAGGTTCTCTGTCAGCAGATTTTGCCGCTATTTGGAGGCTGCAACCGCCCCGGAAGGTTTTTCGTCCTGTTTGTTCAAAACAGCCTCCTCCTTTTCCCCGGCCCTTTTGTGACACAGAGCTTCACCTGTCCCGATTGTGTAGCACAGAGCTTAATATGTGACGCAGAGCTTTGCTTGTCCTGATTGTGTGACACAGAGCTTTTCTGCCTGTTCAAAACCTGGTTCCGGCTTTTTCCCTGGCTGTTTTGAGACACAGAGCTTCCCTTGTCCCGATTGTGTGGCACAGAGCTTCCCTGCCTGTTCAAAGCAGGGTTCCGGCACTTCCTCCAGCCGTTGTTGTGTAGCACAGAGCTTAATATGTGACGCAGAGCTTTGCTTGTACTGATTGTGTGGCGCAGAGCTTTCCTGCCTGTTCAAAACCTGGTTCCGGCTCTTTCCCCAGCCCTTTAAAACGGGAAATAAATAAATGGCGATAAAATATGGTTATACCACACTGAATTCTGCAAGATGGTTTTTAAGACTTCCGGTTTTCTGTATTATGGTTTTTCCGCTACCTCTATTTTTTTTAAACACAAACTTTTTGTTGTATTTTCTTTAATTGTTCCCTTATAATAAAAAAAATTATTTTTTTGGGAGAAAATACAAAAGATGGAAAAACGGATAACACCGGCAATAACCAGCCCACAGTATTTGGTAGATACAGATGTTACTTTTGCACAGGTAGACGATTGGTTTGGACATACCTCCATGGATTTAAAACTGGACATAATTTACCCGGAAAATCCCGGACATCCTTATCCCTGCATTGTCTGGATTTGTGGAGGCGGCTGGAAACAAATGGACAAGTCAGCCCATCTTTATTATTTATCTTATCTTGCTTCAAAAGGATTTGTTGTGGCAAGTCTCCAATACAGGACTTCTAATTTAGCCCGGTTTCCTGCCCAACTTGAAGACATAAAGGCAGGTATAAGATTTTTAAAATCCAGGAGCAAAAGGTACAACATCGACACAAATAAATTCGGTATTATGGGTGAATCTGCCGGCGGGCATCTTGCAGCAATGGCAGGATTAACAGGCAAAATCACAGAATTTGACAAGGGAGACCACATGGAATTTTCCAGTGCTGTACAGGCTGTCTGTACCTGGTATCTGCCTTCAAAATTGGACGAAGTCCAATCCCGGGATTCTGAATACAGCCCGGAAACAGAGACAGGACAGGAGGAACTGGAAGAGTTTATTTACGGGCAATCATCTTCCGAATCCCTGCTTATAGGAAAAAACGCCAGGCTTTGCAGGGATCTGGCAGCTGCGGCAAGCCCCGTAAACTATGTAACAAAAGAAGCTCCCCCATTCCTGATTTTTCACGGAACAAGAGATTCTATAGTCCCCTATTCCCAAAGCAAACTTATGTATGACTTATTGCAGGAGAAAGGAATCAAGGCTGATTTTATCAGTGTTGAAGGGGCTGACCACGCCGACCTGCATTTTTTTCAAAAAGAAACCTGGGATTTAATTGTTGAATTTTTTACCGGAATTTTTATCTGACTCCAGCCCACTGCAGATAATTACAAATCATAAATTCCCCTGAAACTGCCCTTTTAAGGTTTCCTGGTTATTTTACAGGGTGTATGGCAAAGAACAGGAAAATATTGTAGGATTTTCAGGACATGGGGACTCTCCCAAAATAAAAAAACAGGAGGCTTTTTATGCCCGAAAATTCTAATTCCGGAATTATCAGAAAAATTGTTTTGTCGGCGGCTTTAGGCTCAATAGTAGTAATATTAACCCTTTCAGGGTTTGGCTTTGTACCCTGGCTTGCAGGAGCATCCCTGACAATACTGCACATTCCTGTAATACTGGCAGCTGTGCTGCAGGGTTATACTTCAGCCCTTATTGTAGGTGCAGTATTCGGAATTTCCAGCCTTATTATGGCTGCAATAAGACCTGCACCGGGAAGTTTTGATTTTCTGTTCGTGAATCCCCTTATTTCCATACTACCAAGGCTGGTTTTTGCCTTTCTTGCAGCCCTTATCTATAAGGCGATGTCAAAAATTAACGACAAATTTTCGGTTCCCTTTACAGCCTTTGTTTCTTCCCTGATTCATACAGTCCTGGTATTGGGAATTCTTTACATTATTCTGTTTTTTGCACCAATGCCGGAAAATGTTGAAATAGCCGGAGAAATCCAGGGCATAGGGGAATCTTTTCTGGGGAGAATCCACAGCCTTTATATTTCAACCCTTGTAAATTCAGGGGGAACAGCAGCCCTTCCACTGACTGTTATCGGCCTGTCAATTCTCTCAAACGGGATTCCGGAAGCTGTTCTTGCAGCAATCATCGTAAGCCTGGTAACATTTGCCTACAGGGGAATCGAAGGCAAAACCCGAAAATCCCTTTTGGCAGAAATCGAAGAAAAAAAAGAAAACTAACCCCTGTAAAGGCAAATGACAGAGCAGGAGCATATTGACCTTTTAAGTTTCTATATTAAAATTGTTGTATGGATTCAATAAGAAACAAAGATTGGTTTGAAAATGATACCTTTTGGGAACAGTATGCCCCTGTAATGTTTGATCCTGCCCGCTGGGCCGAAGCCCCGGGGGTGGCAGCGGCAATAAACAAAATTGCAGGGCTTAACAGCAAATCAAAGGTTTTGGACGCCGGATGTGGCCCCGGAAGGGTCGCGGTGGAAATTGCACTCCTGGGCTGCCAGGTTACCGGGGTTGATTTGGTTCAGTCTTATCTTGATGCCGCCGATGAGTCTGCCCGGGACGAAGGGGTAAAAATCGATTTTGTAAAGGCCGATTTACGGGATTTTGTCAGGCCTGACACCTTTGATACGGCTCTTTCGCTTTACACATCCTTTGGTTATTGTAAATCCAGGGAAGAAGACCTGCACATCCTTAAAAATATAAATGCCTCCCTGAAAAAAGACGGCTGGTTCATAATGGAGTGCCTTTCCAAAGAAATTGCAGTAAAAAATTTTATTTCCGGAGAATGGTTTGAAAGAAACGGATTAACAGTTTTAACGGATTATTCCGTGGAAGGTGCCTGGGAAGGTTTGGTGAATAAATGGACAATAATAAAACCAGACGGAACCAGAATTGACCATACCTTTGTCCAGCGTCTTTATGCCGCCACGGAATTCCGGGAACTTCTTTTTTCTGCCGGTTTTTCTTCTGTTGAGATTTATGGTGACTTTGAGTTTTCCCCATTTAACGAAAATGCTGTATCTTGTGTTTTAATTTGCCGTAAGGGTTGAATTTTTATCCTTATTCAGTTGTTTTTTTCTGTTTTAAGAATTAACTTTTAACTTAGGGTTATTTTTATGGAGCAAGTTTCAAAAAACGAATCTAAAACAAAAATTCGTCTGGCAGAGCCTGAGATTTTTAAAGTCATTCTTTTAAATGATGATTATACGACTCAGGAATTCGTAGTTTCAGTTCTTATTTCTGTTTTCCATAAGCCGGTGAAAGAGGCTGAATCGATAATGCTGTCTGTTCACAATTCCGGAAGGGCAACCGTCGGGCTTTATTCATTGGATATAGCCCAGACCTATGTTGAACAAGTCCATTCCCTTGCCCAGTCAAGAGGCTTCCCTCTCCGTTGCTTTTTAGAAAAACAATAGGCCGGCTCCACAAAATAGACTTCATTTTGATTTTACAGGATGGAATTTGCAGATGGAAATTTCCAAACACTTTCGATATGTTATAAGCCGCACCTTTGATTTGGTTGCAGAGTATCAGCACGAAATGATAACTCCTGAACACATACTTTTGGTTGTATTGCGGGATAATAATGATTCTGAACTTTTAAAAGCAGCAGGTGTAAATCTTCCCCTTGCAATAGAATATACGGAAGAATACCTAAAAACTTACATTCCGGAAATACAGGATAAAAATTCCGACCCAGTAGCCAGTGTGGGGTTTAGAAACATACTGGCAAGAGCCATAAACAATGTACAGGCCTGCGGGAAAAAGATTCTTACAACCGGTGCAGTTTTAGTCAGTATGTTGGACGAAGTTGAAAACGGCTGTTCCATTTTTCTTTACAATGCCGGTATAAACCGTCTCAAACTGATGGATTTGGTAAGCCATTCCCTTCCGGAAGAAGATACGGTTCCTGCCGAAGAAAATGATCTTTTTTCCCTTACAACTGATATGGAAGACAGAACTTTTGACTCTTTAGGAGATGAGAATTTCCGGGATTCCTATTTCACAAAATCTGAAAATTTCCCCGATGAATCCGGTAAAAGCATTTTTGAAAATTTTGTTACTGATATGGTGGAAGAAGCAAAGGCCGGAAAATACGACCCTCTATTGGGACGGGAAAAAGAGTTGAACCGGACTTTGGAGATATTAGGGCGGAGGACAAAAAACAACCCCCTCCATGTAGGGGAGCCGGGGGTAGGAAAAACCGCAATAGCCTGCGGACTGGCGAATTTGATTGCACAGGGGAAAATTCCTCCTGCACTTAACGGAATAAGCCTGTATAAAATAGATATGGCAACTCTTGTAGCCGGGTCAAAATACAGGGGTGACTTTGAGGAACGGCTTCTGGCAATTATCAGGGAGTTGTCAAAAAAACCGTTTCCTGTACTTTACATTGACGAGATGCAGACGATTGTAAAAGCCGGGAGCGGGGATTCCGACTCCATGGATGCATCTTCTATTCTTAAACCTGTTCTTGCAGAGGGAAAAATCCGGTGTATAGGTTCAATCACATACCAGGATTATTCCAAATTCATTGAAAAGGACAGAGCCCTTCAAAGAAGATTTCAAAAAATCGATGTATCCGAGCCCTCCAGGGAAGATACAATTAAAATTCTTACAGGTTTAAAAAAACGTTATGAAGATTTCCATAAAGTAATTTATCCACAGGAAAGTATTGAATACGCCGTTGATTTATCAGGAAAGTACATCCGGGACCAATTCTGGCCGGACAAAGCAATTGATGTTATAGATGAAGCCGGGGCAACTCTAAAAACCCATGAAAAGGACAGGAACGGGGATTCCGGAACAATCCGGGTTTCAAAAGAGCTTATATCTGAAATTGTAGCAAAAATAGCAAGGGTTCCGAAAGAACAGGTCAGCACTTCGGAAAAGGATGCACTTTTAAGGATTGAAAAAGAGCTTCCCTCTGTTGTAATCGGGCAGCCGGAAGCCGTCAGGAAGGTTCTGTATTCAATCAAACGCTCAAGGGCAGGATTCAGGAATCCGGAAAAAACCATTTCCAATTTTCTTTTTGTAGGGCCTACAGGAGTGGGAAAAACACTTCTTGCAAAAACCCTTTCCCAACTTATGGGAATTCCTCTCGTAAGATTTGACATGAGTGAATACCAGGAAAAACATACCGTAAGCCGTTTAATTGGGGCTCCCCCGGGTTATGTCGGCTCCGAAAACGGAGGACTTCTCACCGATGCAATAAGACGGCAGCCCTATTGTGTCCTTCTTTTGGACGAAGTAGAAAAAGCCCATTCTGACATTTACAATGTGTTGCTTCAGGTTATGGATTATGCCTCCCTTACGGATTCACAGGGTCGCAAAGCCGATTTTAGGAATGTTATACTGATAATGACCAGTAACGCAGGGGCCAACGAGATAGGAAAAAACCTCATAGGATTCGGAGCAGGGAAAGTTTCCGATTCAGCTTTAAAGGCTGCCGTAGAGCGTATTTTCCCCCCTGAATTCCGCAACCGGCTTGATGCCGTAGTTCCATTTACAGCCTTATCAAGGGAGTCAATAGGACTGATAGTCCAAAGGGAAATCAAAAAAATCTCCCTGGTTTTTGAGTCAAAAAACAAAAAACTTAAAGTTTCTTCCGAGTGTTTTGATTTGATAACGGATATGTGTTTTAACGGGGAATTCGGGGCCAGGGATGTGGAAAGGATTATCGAAGAAAGCATAGTCACACCCCTTATTGATTCCATACTTTACGGGGAATCCCAGGGAGAATCTCTATGCAGGGCCTTTGTAAAAGACGGGAAAATATCCACAGAAATGCTGCCCTGCAAGACCCTGGAATCAGTAAAACTAAACTAGAATGTCACTGCCCTATATTACTGATCAATACAGAATCACTTTCCCGGATCCGGAGGATTCTGAAGACGGAATTGTATGCTATGGAGGAAACCTTTCCCCCGGGGTTCTGCTGTCTGCCCTTGAACAGGGGATTTTCCCTTGGTACAAGACCCCGGAACCCATAATCTGGTGGTCTCCCGATCCCAGGTTTGTAATACTCAGGGAATGCTTTCACATACCTAAAAGATTGAAACGTTATATAAAAAAATCTTCGCTGGATATAACTATGGACAAGGCTTTTAAACAGGTAATAAACAACTGCGCCGGAATTACAAGAAAAAACCAGAATGGAACATGGATTACGCCGGAAATGGAAGAAGCCTACTGTGAACTTCACAGGCTCGGATATGCCCATTCTGTTGAAGCCTGGAATAAAGACGTTTTGGCAGGAGGCTTATATGGTGTTTTACTGGGAAACATCTTTATAGGAGAATCTATGTTTTCCTTGGAATCCAACGCTTCCCACTTTGCTTTTGTCCGGTTTGCAGAATTTTTTTTTAAATCCGGAGGAAGGCTCATTGACTCCCAAGTTTACACGGAAAATATCTGTGCATTCGGAGGAAAAAACATATCCAGGCAGGCATATTTAAGACTTTTAAAGGACAATACCAGGGATTCACAATTCTGCACAAACCTTTTTCCTTTTCCGGAATAATACCTTTTCAAAAAACTATTTTATTGTGTAACCATCAAGTGAGAAAAAAGTTTATCTTATGTTAACTCCTTGGAAGTCCTTACTAAAAAGATTTACTAAACAAACATTGCAAAAAAGAACCGGCTTATGCCGGTTCTTTTTTATTCTTTCTCGAGGTTTTGCTCCTCTATCCATTTATTCAATGTATAAATCAGCCCTTCATCCATAAGCCTGAGATTTTCGTTACAATCGGGACATTTAAACCTTCCGTCGTTGCCAAGATTTTCTTTTCCACAACCGATACAGAATGTTTTTCCGCAAACAGGACAGCGCCCGGCAGGCATCTCATCCGGAGGTTCCGCCTGCAAGCTTATCCGCCCTTGGGGAGGGATATAAAACGGCACAGCCCATTTTCTTCCGCACCGGGAGCAGGAAATAATTCTCGAAGTTTTTTCCTGGACTGCATCTGTTATTTCCTGAACCCGTTTGGATTTTTCTTTTTTGTTTAAGGCAGAAAGAAGGGCGTCAGCCTTTTCAAATTTCCCCAGCCCATAGTAATGCTGGACAAGACTGTAAAGCAAATCCGGATCATCAGGAAATTCCTCCAAACCCTGTCTAAAGGCGACCTCTGCCCTTGGATATTCCCCCTTTATCTCTGCAAGGGTTCCCAACAAATTATATATTTCAGGACTGTGTTTAATCTCGTAGGCCTTTCCCAAAAGGGCATCAGCCTCGGAAAGATTACCTTCCTCAATATCTGCCGAAGCCTTGTTTATAAGGAATACCGGGTTTTCTTTTTCAGCATCAACAGCCTTTTGATAAAATTCCAGGGCAAGGGCATACTTTCCGTCCTTGGTATACATATTTCCGCAAAAATTAAAGGCTTTTCCGGGATTTAATAAAGCTGCCCTTCTGGCTGCCGGGGACAGAGGGTTAAAGATGTCCGCCATTGAATCCCACTGCCCCATTCTCCTGTAAATTTCACCCTTGTTTTCCCATACCGAAAATTCATCAGGGAGCCTTTCTTCTGCCTCCTTAAGAAGTTCCAAAGCCTCCTCTAGATTGTTTTCAGCCATAAAACACCGGGCTTTCTGGTTCCAAAACCAACCATTCTCTTTATCTCCTGCCAATGCTTTGTCAATCAAAGAGAGACTTTCCGCCGTATTTCCTTCATCAAGCCGGTTTTCGGAAAGCCGGAAAAGATACATAGGATAATCCGGTTCCAAATCCAAAGCCTTTTCAAAATCGGCAGAACTACCGGACAAATCCCTGGAATTTCTTTTTAAAAGCCCTGACAAATACCACAAAGCCGAATCTTTGGTATTTCCTGCCGTAAGCTCCCTGATAACCGGAAGGGCCTTTTCTTCCTCTCCGGAAGCAAAATAATATTTTGCTTTTATAGCCTTTGTTTTGACGGACTTTTTATCCAGAGTGTCCAGCCTGTGTACGGTTTCTTCCAAATCGGTAAGATTGTTTTCGTTCAGGAAAACAGAGGCCGCCTTTTGATAAGCCTTTACAGCTTCTTTGTCATTAATTTTTTCTAAAATATCTCCCAAATTGAATAAAAAAAGACCGTTTTCTTCCAGTTCCGATGCCCTTCTGTAGGCAGCTGCGGCATCTTCCCATTTTACCAAAGCCGAATAAAAATTTCCCAAAAGATTCTGGAGCTTTCCCGAATTCCCGGTTACAGAAGGATTGTTGTTCAGGAATTCAATTCCTTCCTGGAATTTATTCTGCAAATATAAAAGACCGGCAAAATGTTCCACATATTCAGGATTTTCAGGATTTTTTTCAAGAAGCCCCCGGGCTATACTCTCGGCCTCTGTGTACATTTTTCCGGAAGCATAAAGAGTGCTCGCTTTAAAAAGGGCAGAATCCGAAAGATTCCCCTCTGATAAAGCAGTCTTTAAAAGCCGCAACGCAGGAATCGTTCTGTTTACGGCAGAAAGCCTTTCCGCCAAAAATACCTCCTTTTCAGGAGTAACAAGGGATTCGGTTTTTGCATATTCCTTTTCACAAATATATAACCTTGAATCCACAGAAAGGGCTTTAAAAAAACAACAATGATTTTTTGCTGTTCCCCAGTTCTGCCCGCTTACTGCTAATGTACCGGAACCAAGGATTGTATCGTCTTCCAAATCACAAACCCACATTCCGTTAAGCAGAATCCTGAACCTGGTATCCCTGACTATAAGGGTTAATTCCGTATCTTCTGTATAGTTGCTTTCTTCCCTGCCGTTTTTTCCCCGGACTTCATCACCGGAAGGAAGAACATCTACGCTTTCAGATTTCCCCCCCGGAATTCCGGCAGAATCTTTCCTTTCCGGTTTTATCCAGCCCACCAAAGGCAGGGGATTTCCGTTAAAAACCGCATCCACCCTCAGATATCCCTTGTCAGAAACAAGGACATGGTAGTAATTGTAATCCCCGCCAAACCTGAACATGAGACCAAAGGCACAGGAACCTGCCTCCCTGCTATCCGAAACATTTTTTGAAGGACATATTGAAAACAATGCCTGTAAAACAAAGTCCCGGGCCTGGAAAGCCTCTTCTTCCTGCCAAACAAATACATTATCCTTGAGAAGGGAGAGCTTCATCCCCCGTTTTGTAAACTCCAAAGAATAACTGGAATCGGAATGCTCTGTCCAAAGTCTTTTTTTTGGCTTGGAAAAATCAGTAAAACAAGTCTCCTCCGGAACAGAGGGTTTAAAACTTTTTTTTCTATTAAAGAGATGTTGAAATAGCCGAAGCATGGTTACATATTACTCTTATAAACAGATTTTGTCTATTGCCCCGGCTACTTCATACAATCACTTACAAAGTAGACAACTTCATGTCACCGTCTTTTATCCAGCCCTTTTTGTGCATAAAGAAATAAATAGCATACGATAAAATTCCAGGGAGAATAAAATACAGCAAAACCATATAAAGTATTACCAGCCATTCTGAAACAGCTTCCGTTCCGCTGCCGGTCATTGCCTGATAACAAAGCAGGGGGCCCACCAATCCCGATGTTCCCATTCCGGAACCGGCAGGCAGATTTTCCATCTTAAAAACAAGGGTTGAAAGAGGCCCCGTTACGGCGCTTGCCAAAGTCGGCGGCACCCATATTAAAGGATTTTTTATAATATTCGGAATCTGCAACATGGAAGTCCCTAGACCTTGGGCAAAAAAACCGTTAAGTCCGTTATCCTTAAAAGAAATAACAGCAAAACCCACCATTTGGGCACAACATCCCGCTGTTGCAGCCCCTCCTGCCAATCCGGATAATCCGAGAATAATACCTATGGCAGCAGAACTTATTGGCAATGTCAGAATCAATCCCATTACCACGCTTATAATAATCCCCATCCAGAAAGGTTGCAGCTCTGTAGCTGTCTTTATAAATACCCCCAAAGCTTGGGAAGCACTTGCCAACGGGGGGCCAAACAAAACCCCAGCCAAACCGCCTGCTGCTATGGTAACCGCCGGGGTAATCAGAATGTCGATTTTTGTTTTCCCCGACACCAGCCGGCCTGCTTCTGCTCCGGCAAGGGCTGCTACAAAAGCTCCCAAAGGATCCCCGGGACCGGAAAGAATCAAAGCCCCGGTTTCAGAAAAAAGACTTCCGGAAATAAAACTACCGGAGTATGCACCTACAAGCCCCGAAGCCGCAGTTGCATATAAAACCAGTTTAGGCACCCCCAAAGAATGGGCAACTCCCAAGGCAATTCCGCTTCCTGTAAGGACAGTAAGGCAAAGCCCCAGATTCGTAAAGAAGGTTCCTATACAGGAAAGCAGGAATTTCACCCGGGACACATCTGTTTCTCCGACGGAAACCACCGGAAAAACGGATCCTATCTGCTTTAGAATCAAACCGATTATCAGAGTGGCAAACAAACCAAGCGCCATTCCACCCAGGGTATCAACAAAGTAACGTTTAACATACTTGTTCATAATTCCTCCATAAGAGAGAGGTATAAAATATTAAATGATATAAAAGACTCTACAATATCCATAAAAAAAAATATAGATGTCCCGGGGTTTAACCGGCCGGTTTGCTGTAAAAAAAGAACCGGGGAAAACACGGGAAAAAACCCTTGTCAAGAAATTTCTTTTCTGATAGAATGGTCGTCAAGTTATGGACGATCCCGACCCTTTATCTATTATAATAATTTCCATTGTTTTAGTTGTTCTTTTGATGCTTTCCGCCTGTTTTTCTGCAGCGGAGACGGCAGTTCTTTCCCTTAACAAAATAAGATTATCCCATCTTGCAAAAACCTTTAAGCGGAAAGGGAAAATCCTGGAAAAGATAAGAAAAAACCCTGCCGGGTTTCTTAACATGGTACTTTTAGCCGACAACGTGGTAAATTCATCTGCTTCGGCCTGTGCAACCTGGCTGGCAATGAGTTTTTTCGGAAATGCCGGTGTGGGTATTGCCACCGGAGGGCTCACCTTTATTCTTTTAATAACCGGCGAGATTACACCAAAGAAAATTGCCCGGGAGAGGCCTGAACAAGTTGTTATTCTTTTAGCTCCGATTGTTTCTTTTTTTATGACCCTGTTTACACCAGTTTTTAAGATTGTCGGTGGATTTCAGCTTATTGTAAAAAAAGTTTTCCGGAGAAAGTCAAAACCCGCCCATCTAACTGAAGAAGATTTAAAACTGCTTATAGAGGTCGGGGAAGAAGAAGGTGTTTTGGAAGCTGACGAAAAAAATATGCTGAAAAACGTTTTTGAATTTTCCGATTTAACTGCCAAGGAAATAATGACTCCCAGAATCGATATAGAAACTGTTGAATTAAATGATTCTTACAAGGATATTCTACAGCTTTCAAAAATGACCACCCACTCAAGATTTCCGGTGATAGATGAAGATATCGACCATATTCTTGGGGTTGTTTACATCAAAGACTTTCTTCTGATGAACGGAGAAAAAGAAGATTTTTCGGTAAAAAATATTATGCGTCCGATTCATTTTGTGTTTGAAGGGAAAAGTATTTCACAGGTGGAACAGGAACTTATAAGCTCCAAACAGAACATGGCCGTAGTAATTGATGAATACGGTGGAACAGCCGGAATCGTTACGATTGAAGATATTGTAGAAGAAGTTGTAGGTTCCATTTCAGATGAATATGACAGGACAGAACGCCCTGAATATGACAAATACGGGAAAGATGCCTTTACAATTGACGGAGGCTTAAGACTTTCCCAGGTAGAAGAGCTTACCGGGCTAAATCTTTCAAAATATGAAAGTGACACAGCCGCAGGCCTCGTAATGGAAGAATGCGGAGAAATTCCTGTAAAGGGGCAAAAAGTTTCTGTAGGCGACTGGATTTTTGAAGTTACAGAAATTTCAGCAAAAAGGATAGTCAGAATAAAATTATACCCGGAAACGGGGGACAGGGATGGATAAAACTCTTTTTTATGGAATCATAATTATAGTTCTGCTAATCCTGTCAGCCTTTTTTTCCTCATCTGAAGCAGCCCTGACTTCAATGAGCAAAGTAAGGTTAAAGCGGCTTAGAAAGCATCACCCCAAGAGAGCTGCCTCTATAGAAAAAACCATAGGCGGAAACGGAAAGTTTTTGACCACAATCCTCATAGGTAACAATCTGGTAAACATCGGCTCATCGTCCCTGGTTTCGGCCTTTGCAATCCAGACATTCGGGGATGCCAGTCTGGGAATAAGCACCCTGATCATTACCATAATAACGATTATATTCGGAGAGATGACGCCCAAAACCATTGCATCAAAAAACCCCGACGGAATTTCGGTTTTCAGTGCAGCTCCAATCAGATATCTCGGTGTCTTAATGACTCCGGTAATTTTCATTATGTCAAAGATAACAGACTTTATTTCTTCCATGATTATAAAAAGATTTTCGCCAAAAAGGCCCTCAATAACACAGGAAGAACTTGAAGATGTAATTTCTTTAAGCAAGGAAACAGGTGTATTAGAAGAAGAAGAAACCTCTATGATGGGACGGGTATTTAAATTTACAGATCAGCTCGTCCAAAACGTCATGACCCCCAAAAACAAAATAAAAGCGATAAAAGAAAATGCAACATTCCAAGAGATACAGAAAGTTTTTAAAGAATCGCTTTTTTCACGAATTCCTGTTTATGAAACTTCCATTGACAGGATAACGGGATTCATACACTATAAAGATGTTCTTTATGTAACCGAAAAAGATGCTTTTTCAATTAAAGACATACAAAGACCTGTTATAAAGATTCCTGCTGCAACAAGAATTACCGAAGCAAAGGACGTTCTAAGGAAACACAAACAGAATATTGCCATAGTCATCGATAAAAAGGGAAGAACTGTAGGACTTCTTTCCATGGAAGATATTCTCGAAGAAATATTCGGCGGGATTCAGGACGAGTTTGACACCAATGATACGGAGTAAACAAATGAATGCAAAAGAAAATCTGATGCAAAATGGAATCTGTGTTCCGGAAATACTATTGCCAAAAGACACCCCGATTTCCAAGTGGGCTGTAATAGCATGTGACCAGTACACCCAGGACAGGGAATACTGGCAGCGCATAAAAGATAACACAAAGGGATTTCCGTCCACTTTAAATCTGATTTTTCCAGAAGTCTACCTTGAAGACCCGGATAAAAACCAGAGGATAGAAAAAATTCAAGACACAATGAATGAATACCTTAAAGGGGTTTTTGCCCCACCGGTAAAAGGTTTTATTTACCTGGAACGGAAAACCGGCTTTGGGAGAATACGGAAAGGGCTGGTTGTTGCAATAGACTTGGAAACCTATGAATGGGAGCCTTTGTCAAAAGCACTTATCCGGGCTACGGAGGCCACGATTCTGGAGCGAATCCCTCCCAGAATGGAAATACGGAAAGGGGCACCTCTTGAGCTGCCCCACATAATGCTTTTAGCCAACGATTCCGGAAATATCCTCATGGACTGTGCCTGCAAATGCGGAAAATCCGAAGGGGAAGTTTACAGCGGCTCCTTAATGGAATCTTCAGGAGAAATTACCGGTTGGAAAATTACCAGCGAAGAAAATCTGTACCGGATTTCCCAATGTATCGAAAAACTGAAAGAACAGGGAAAGGAACCGGAAGGGAGCAGTTTCCTTTTCGCCGTTGGAGACGGGAACCATTCCCTGGCAACAGCAAAATCAGTCTGGAACGAATATAAAAGAGAGCACAAAGACCAGAAAAACCTTATGGAACATCCGGCAAGATACGCCCTGGTGGAAATTGTCAATATTTACGACAGCGGATTAACTTTTGAACCAATCCACCGGATTCTTTTTAATGCTGATACCCGGAAACTCATAGATTTTCTGGCAAAAGAACTGGACGGGGATACAGAAGCTGTAGCCACAAAAACGGAACTGGAACAAAAAGTTGCCGGTTCCAAAGGCAATTTTGGTTTTGTTTATACCCCGGAGGGAAAAACAGAATACATACTTTTAAAAACCGGTTTAAAAACCCTTGCTGTCAGTGCCTTACAGCCAAAGCTGGATATTTTTATACAAGACAATCCGGAAATAAAAATCGATTACATACACGGCAGCGATGAAGTATTCAGGCTTGGAGAAAAAGATTCGGGGACAGGTATTCTTTTGCCCCCAATTGCCAAGGACAGCTTTTTTTCCACAATTTCTAAAGGAGGACCGCTCCCAAGAAAAAGTTTTTCCATGGGTGAAGCCTCTGAAAAGAGGTTTTACCTGGAAGCACGAAAATTGTTCAAAGACTAAAACGGTTATTAAACAAGAGGGTGGTTTTTCCAAGCCGGCGTAACAGCCTGATTTCCGGGGTCCCATGGTTTTGTCCGGGGAATAAGCCCCCGCATCTATTGCTTTTTTTTTTAAAAACTGTTAGTATACTTCAGTATGCCGGCGTGGTGGAATGGTAGACACGACAGACTCAAAATCTGTTGCTCGCGAGGGTGTAAGAGTTCAAGTCTCTTCGCCGGTAGTAGAACCGCAGGAAATCCTGCGGTTTTTTTATTTCTTTATGATGAATTAAAAAATAAAAACTTGAATACAAAGCTAAGTTGTGTAAGAATATAAACCATGGCGAAAGAAACAAAACTCCATAAGAAACTTGCCCAGGAATTGATTGAGCTGATTCCCCAGTTGGATGAAGAAGGACTTGCTTTTTTAATCGAACAGGGCCGTGTACATCTTTACAACATGGAAGTGGAAAAACTAAATGAAGCCCAGCAAAAAGTTATTGAAGCCTCAAACCGTAAGGTAGAAACGGCTTCAAAAAAACTGAATAAAAAAGCTGCTACCCCGGGAAACGAATACAATATAAAAAAATCTACAGCCAGCGGTTCGTACCACCTCCAACATGGGGGAAACTGGAAGCTGTTTACAGAAGAAGAAATGCTTGCCCTGGTCAGAATTGCAAAAGAAAGAAAACCACAGGCTGAAGTTATCAGTGACATGGTGGACTGGCTTGACAAAGAAAGACCGGACACCTATTCGGATTTAAATATCAATCCTGATTCCGATGAGGATATCAAGGGTCTTATTAAATTTTTACAGAAAACATTCGCCATCCGCAGATAAATGATTAGATTACAAGTTAAAAATTTGAATCTTTCCCAGATTGCAGACTCGGGACAGTGCTTTAGGTGGAAAAAAATCCGGGACGAAAGCAGTGATTCTTTTTATTTTTTGATTCCGGCCCTTGGCAAGGTTCTTCCGGTAAGCCAGGAAAAAGAAACCTTTAAGTTTTACTGTACACAGGAAGAATTTGAAAAACTTTGGAAGCCGTATTTTGACCTGGAAAATGATTACGGAGCTTTTATAAAAAACATTCCTCCAAAAGACTCTTATCTAAAGCAGGCTGCAGAAAAGGGTTCCGGAATACGAATCCTTAAACAGGAATTTTTTGAAACAACCGTAAGCTTTATTATAAGTCAGAACAATAATATTTCCAGAATAAAGAACTCCATCGAGTTTTTATCACAAAACTTTGGAAGCCTTAATCAGGATTTAAAAGACATGGATTTGCCTGAACCTTTTTTGTCCGGAAAAACAACCCCTGTACACAATTTCCCCGGTCCTGAGAGTTTTGCTTCTTTCTCCGACAATGAGCTGCTGAAACTTTTTAAAACTGCCGGCTTGGGTTACCGGGATACTTTCCTTTTGGGTTTTATACGTTTAGCTGAGAATACCCCCTCCATAATTACAGGTCTGAAAGGAATCCCCTACGAAAATGCCATGGAAAAGCTTTTGGAAATAAAGGGAATCGGACCTAAAGTTGCAAACTGCATAGCACTATTCTCCCTCCATTTTTTGGGAGCCTGTCCGGTTGATACCTGGATAAAAAAAATAATAAAAAACAGATATGACGGAACAAAACCGGAATGGATGAACTCAAATCCGGATGACTGTAACTACAGGCCCGGGGGGGTTTACCAACAGTATGTTTTTAATTACGAGAGAAATCTCCTATCCCAAAATAAAAGGTAAAACGAGTCCAGTATTTAACGGCGGGGATTTATGTTATAATTCCTTTACAAAATTAAATTACTTTTTTTACATGGGGAAAATTATGAAAAAAACTGTACTTATATTTTCTTTCTTCCTGTTTGCAGGTTTTAGTATTCAGGCAGAAAATATAAATTTTAAACTGGATACAGGTTTGTCCCTGTCTTTTGCCGACATAAACGAAGAAAGGGATGGATCAATCCTGAACTGGAAAACAGCCCCGGAACCTGAAATTTTTTATAATGCGGTTTTTTCTACGGGAAATTTCCTTGTAGGGACCAGCCTTAACGGAGGTTTTTGGGGAAACTTTGGAACTTTTTCTACAAAAGACTTTTCCAGACCCGCAAAGACAAATGGAAACCTGGACATAACAGTTTCTATTGGTGGCACAATACCCTTTACAAAAGTTTCGGTAATCCCCTACGGAGGATTTCTGTTTAAAAAAATATACTTTTCCAGCCTTAGTAATGATTTAGAACAATACCCGGAATTCAATAAGAAAAACATTCTAACAAATCTTTGGATATACTCTCCCAGGGCAGGAATTCAATGTATTTTTGAATTAGGCAAATTCACCTTGGATTTTAACACAGGATTTTACCCTTATATTTTCAGTTCTGATTTAAAAAACGGATGGGGTATCTATGAAAAAATCCGTTTGTCATTTTTAATTCCCGGAATTTCATTTCCACTTGAGATTTTTACCGGAATTGACTACGAGTATATTTCCCATAAAATCATTGAATCTTCAACGTTCAAAATTCCTCTAGGAATTAAAACTATGACAGGTTTTTAAAATGACAACAATAAGCAGAAAATTTCTTTTTTTATTTTTTTTGTCCTGCATTTTCCCCTTGGCACTTTTATATGGGGAAACACCCGGAACAGTGAAAAATTCTTTCTCAATTTCGGTTGAAACAGGAATTTCCGGAGGAAAAACAGACGAAATAGTCAATGAAAACGGAAACCTCCTCAGTCTGCTGGAATGGAAGGAGGCATTAAATCCATTTATACACACAACTTTCGGATGGGAATATTTTTTTAAGGCTCCGGAAAAAGGCCCTTCTTTTTTTGCGGAACTTGGACTAAAAGCCGTTTTACCGGTAATTTCCGGATTTATAACGGACTATGATTATTCATCGGACGGGTCAATAAACGGTTATTCTTTACACAACTCAAAATCCGAAAAAAACATAGAAGGAAGTCTTTCTGCCGGCATTAATCTTCCCCTTGGAAACTTTGAGTTATCAGGAGCCTTGGGATTTTTCTACAGGACAAAGTTTTTCAGGGGGCTTAACGGATACACACAATACCCGGCTAACGGGGAAGCCTGGACTGGAAACGAGGATAAAAATTATGTTTCCGGTACAATATTAAGTTACCATCAGGATTATTATCTGCCGGCTTTGATTCTGGAAGGGGTTTATAACTTTACGGACAATATCTCTACAGGAATTTCAGGAATTTATTATCCCTATGGATTTATGAACGGGGTAGATTCCCACCATCTTAGGAATATTGAGTTTTATGATTATGTAAGGGCTGTTATGGGAGTAAAAGCCGGTTTATTCTTCAATCTGAGTTTTTCAGGAAATAAAAACAGAATGTTTTCAAATATTGCCCTGGTTTTCAATTATGAATTTTTGTATGGAGGGCAAGGGACAAACTATCAGAAATACACGGGAGACTATTCGGGAGAAGCAGTTTTGATTCCCGGAGTAACACCTCAAACCAAAAGCTGCTCATGGAGTCTTTCACTTAAATATTTTTGATTTTCAGCCTGTCTGGAATAAATATTTCTTAACAGGTATAAAAACACCGGCATAATTTATAAAAATCTTATTATTTGCTATTTTTTTAATTTCATGTATAATAAATACCAGAAAATTGCTTTTAATCCAGAGAAAGTATACAAAGTTGAGGATATAGAATGATTTATTATCTGGCGTCCATATTTCAGCAATATTTCGGGCCATTAAGGCTTTTCCAATCAAACACGGTACTGATTATTGTCGGACTTTTCACGGCCTTTCTCTGTACAATGATATTCCTACCACGGTTTTTCTCAAAACTTCCAAGAGACAGGGGTAAAGAATTTTCCGTCGGAGGGGCTGCTTCTGCAGGGAAACCCACCGGAGCCGGAGTTGTTTTTATAACTCTTTATGTTATTGTACTTCTTCTTTTGACCCCTATGAATAACAGCCAGCTGGCAGTGTTGTTGTTAACATGGATAGTTATGCTTACAGGGTACTTGGATGACAAGAGTGTTACCCCTTGGGGAGAACTGAAAAAAGGCCTTTTGGATTTTGTGCTTTCCCTTATAACAGCTTTTGTTTTGTACTATATGAGGGAACCAATCTTTTGGGTTCCTTTTATTTCCAAAACTTTTACAATCCATCCGGCTTTGTTCATATCCATTACCACCGTAATTTTGTGGATTTCCATCAATACAACCAATTGCACTGACGGAGTTGACGGACTTTCAGGCACATTGGTTCTTGTAGCTCTTATTTCAATGGGAACCCTGTTTTATTTTGTACAGGGCCACAGGGAAATTTCGCAATATCTTTTGGTTCCCCACATGAGGGACGGTGCCCAGTGGGGTATAATGACATTCACTTTATCCGGATGCCTCATGGCCTATCTTTGGTACAATGCCTACCCCAGCAGGGTTCTCATGGGGGATGCAGGCTCCAGAGCCTTAGGATTTTTCCTCGGTGTAGCGGTTATGGTTTCCGGCAATCCCTTCCTTTTGATTATGACCTCAACAATGATTCTTGTAAACGGCGGAACCGGACTGGTAAAAGTTGCACTGCTGAGATTTTTCAAAATAAGGATTTTCAGTAATGTCCAGTTTCCACTTCATGATCACATGAGAAAAAAAAGAAACTGGTCGCCTACACAGGTCCTAATAAAGTTTACTATAATGCAAATTTTAATATCACTTGCAACAATAGGAATATTCTTTAAGATTCGTTAGAAAAAAATATTCTATACTTTTTTACATGGAAGGTTATTTATGAATGCAGCAGTTTTAGGTTCCGGAGGCAGGGAACATGCCATTGCCTGGAAACTTTCAAAGAGTGAAGCAATCGAAAAAATCTATGTTATTCCGGGAAACGGTGGAACTTGTTCGGAAAGCAAATGTGAGAATGTTTCGATTCCTCTTTCAGACATAGAAGAATTAAGCCGTTTCCTTATTGAAAAAGAAACAGACTTTGTAGTTGTTGGACCGGAAGATCCCTTGGCAGGAGGGATTGCAGACTGGCTATGGAGCAGGGAAATACCTGTTGTAGGGCCAAAAAAAGCAGGGGCCCAGCTGGAAGCCAGCAAAGATTTGTCAAAGGGCTTTATGAAAAAGTACGGGGTTGCCTGTGCCAAAAGCGAAACCTTTACCAATCTCGACAAAGCCTTGGATTACATAAAAAGAAATCCCGGTCCCATAGTGATTAAGGCTGACGGACTTGCCGCCGGAAAAGGTGTTGTGGTTGCCCCGAATTCTGCAGAAGCCGAAAAAGCAGTACGGTCATTCATGAGAGACGGTCTCTTGGGAAATGCCGGAAAAAAAGTTGTTATCGAAGAATATCTTGAGGGAACGGAATGCTCAATACTTGCTGCCGTGTCCGTAACGAAAGATTTCACCGAATCCGGTAAATCAACCATCGTACCATTTGTTCCTGCAAGAGACCACAAAAGGCTTCTTGACGGAGCCAAAGGACCGAATACAGGAGGAATGGGAGCATTTGCACCGGCAGACGGAATAACGGAAGAAACCATGGAACAATTTGAATCCGATATTCTCAAACCAACCTTGGATGGTTTAAAAAAAGAAGGTTTCGACTACAGGGGGTTTATTTTCTTTGGGCTGATGGTGACAAAATCAGGCCCGAAACTTTTGGAATATAATGTGAGGCTCGGAGATCCGGAAACCCAGGCTGTTCTCCCACTTATGGACTTTGATTTTGCTGAAATGTGCCAAAGTATCTTAGACGGAAGTCTTTCTGAATTCCCGGTAAAATGGAAAAAGGGATTCGTCTGTGCTCCGGTTGCAGTTTCCAAAGGCTATCCGGGAGAATACGAAAAAGGAAAACCAATTAAGATTGATTCAAAGATAATTTCAGAAAACAACTGCCAGGTTTTTATAGCCGGGGGAAAGATTGAACAGGGTGTTCTTAAAACCTCTGGAGGAAGGGTTCTTGCAGTTTCAGCCTTTGGCAGCAATCTTAAAGAGGCAAGGCACGCTGCCTATAAAGGAATGCAGGGAATCTCTTTTGATGGAATGTTTTTCAGGAAAGACATTTCAATGCCCGGTGCTGCTGACTCAAAGTCCTTTTAAAATTCCGGCCCGGAAGAAACCGTAATACCGGAGTTTTAATGTTTTTTTCTGCTCTTTTGAATTGCGTATTGATATGATAGTATTTATATGATACCATAGGAACCATGAGAGCAGTTAAGAACATAAAAGAACCGACCTGTGCATCAAACACCGAAATATAATTCAGTTCACAATCCGCCTTTTAAGGGCGGTTTTTTTTTATAAGATTTTTATTCTTAAGGAGAAAAGATTGCTTAAAGGTAGACATTTAATAGAACCCGGAGATTTAACTCTGGAAGAACTGGAAGAAATTCTGTCTTTAGCCGATAAAATCATTGTTGATCCCCAGTCCTTTTATGGAGTCTGCCGGGGAAAACTTTTGGCAACACTGTTTTTTGAACCCAGCACCAGGACAAGACTTTCCTTTGAAGCTGCCATGCTAAGACTGGGAGGAAAAGTTCTGGGATTTTCCGATGCAAATGCGACTTCCACCACAAAGGGGGAAAGCCTTGCTGACACAATAAGAACAGTATCGTCTTACACAGATGTTATAGCAATGCGGAACCCCAAAGAGGGAGCTGCCCTTTTGGCATCCAAATATTCCCTTGTACCGATAATTAATGCCGGAGACGGAGGACATCATCACCCGACCCAGACCCTTACAGACCTGTTGACAATCAGGGCTTCAAAGGGTGGCTTTGAGGGACATACAATCGGATTCTGCGGAGATTTAAAATTCGGAAGAACTGTCCACAGCCTGGCAAAAGCTTTAAGCAGATATAAGAACAACAAATTCATTCTTATAAGCCCCCCGGAGCTTGGAATTCCCGACTATATGATAAGCGAGGTATTTGAAAAAAATAACATTCCTTACACAATAAACGAGCGTCTGGAAAATGTTATCGGTGATTTGGATATCCTTTACATGACAAGAGTACAAAAAGAAAGGTTTTTTAATGAACAGGATTATATAAGATTAAAAGACAGTTATATCCTCAACAATGAAAAATTAAAGCTGGCTAAAAAAAATATGATTATACTACATCCCCTTCCCAGGGTAAATGAGATATCTCCGGAAATTGATTCAGACCCAAGGGCCCTGTACTTTAAACAGGTTCAATACGGAATGTATGCCAGAATGGCACTAATTGCAAAATTAACAGGAGCACTTTAATGTTGAATGTAGATACAATAAAAAACGGACTGGTAATTGACCACATAAAAGCCGGAACCGGTCCTAAAATATTCAAATGGCTTGGACTGGATAAAGCCCCTTTCTGCGTAGCACTAATATTAAATGTTCATTCTGACAGGCAGGGTAAAAAGGACATCATAAAAATCGACAATATCATAAATATCGATTACTCGGTTTTGGGATTTATAGACCATAACATAACCGTAAATGTCGTACAGGACGAAAAAATCGTAAAAAAAATTACCCTTGAACTTCCCTCGAGAGTGGAAAATGTCATAAGGTGTAAAAACCCAAGATGTATAACCACAACCGAAAAAAACATCGTCCATACTTTCAAACTTTTTTCAGGGAAAAACGGAAGTGAATACCGCTGTGAATACTGCGACACAGCATACGACCGGGGCTTGGAAGACATTTTTTAAGAAAATCCTTTCGGGTATACCAGTGCCGGATATGTTTTCAATTTTGATTTTACCCCGGCTTAAAACTTAACGCGAGGAGAATGAAATGAATATCCTTATTACCAATATCAGTTTAGCCGACGCAGAAAAAAAACCGGATACTGAAACCTACACCTGCCACATAGAGGGTGATATAATCAAAGATTATTTTAAAACATCCTCGGAAAAAGAAAGGGATATTATCCGGAAATCAGGGGATTCCATCCACATCATTGACGGTAACAGGCAGATTTTAATGCCGGGCTTTATCGATATGCACGCCCATTTCCGGGAGCCTGGTTTTTTGGAAAAAGAAGAAATTTTTACAGGACTAAAAGCTGCGGTAAAAGGGGGATACACCACGGTGGTCTTAATGCCGAATACAAAACCGGTTATTTCTTCTTTGGAAGCAGCAAAAAGCAATATGGAAAAGGCTGCATTTTTTATGGACGGTTGCGGCCCTACAGTTTTTCAAAGTCTCAGCATTACAAAAAATTTTGACGGAGAAACAATCTCACACCTTGAAAATCTTGATAAAAAACTTATACCTCTGGTAACAGAAGACGGAAAAGAAGTTGCCTCATCTTTAGTCATGTTCAGAGCCATGGAAAAATGTGCAAAAAGCGGAATTCTGGTTTCCTGCCACAGCGAAGACCCGGAAATGGCAAAAGAAGGGAATATCTGGAGGAAAAAAGGCCTTAGGGGAGAAATTCCCATGGAAGAAGCTTTGGAAAAAGCGGAGTTTTTTCTACATTGTGCCGAAGATTTAGCCAGTACCAGGAATTTATATCTTGCAGAAAAAGCTGATGCCAGGGTTCATCTGGCCCATGTAAGTACAAAAGAAAGCATTTCAGCCTTGGCAATAGCAAAAAAAGAACGCCCCGGAATGGTTTCAGGGGAAGCAACCCCCCATCACCTTTGCCTGAATTCCTCCTGTAATGAATTTGTAAATCCGCCCCTTCGCTCCGAGGAAAACAGACTTGCTCTTATAGAAGCCTTAAAAGACGGAACCATAGATGCCATTGCCACCGACCATGCCCCTCACACGCCAAAAGACAAGGCAGAAGGAGCCCCCGGATTTTCCGGAATAGAAACAGCCTTTCAGGCTTGTTATACCGAACTGGTGGAATCGGGAAAATACGGCATAGACCTTTCCCTGCTGTCCCAAAAGTTTTCCCTGGCTCCGGCAAAACTTTTGGGACTGGAAAAAACCGGACTTATAAAAGAGGGCTGGCAAGCTGACTTGGTTCTATTTGACCGGGAAACTCCGGTAACAGTAAATCCTGACAGCTTTCTTTCAAAGGGAAAATACAGCCCCCTGGCTGGTAAAACCTTAAAAGGGAAAATAACAGCTGTAATAAAAAAGGGCAGGCTGATTTTTCAGGAAAATCAAAAAGAATTAACCTGATTTTCCACCTTGCCGGCGAGAAAACTTCTGATATTATTTTCAGCAATTTTCAATAGTCTCAATCTTGCCTCTTTTGAAGCCCACACAAGATGGGGGGTGATAATGCAGTTTGGGGCTTCGAGAAGGGGATTGTCTTTCAGCATAGGCTCAACTTCCACCACATCACAGCAGTACCCCCCCAGCCTACC
>JADIMM010000110.1 GCA_017694795.1 Candidatus Gallitreponema excrementavium | reverse complement strand
ACCTCAAATTTGAAAATATATTTTTAAAGGATTGTCTTACTTCAAAGTGGGGGCTGGGTAAAACCCCGTCGGAAATCCTCAGGTTATTCCGGGGGCTTTCAAAAGAAGATACAAAAGTAGTTTTCGTACAAAACCTTCCGGCTATGGGACAGAAATTATCAGAAATATGCGGGAATCTCAAACTTAAGGAACCGGAACAGGTTTTATCCCTCTGCGAGAAACTTGTTTTTGGAGAAGCCTCCGGTTCTGCTTATTCCTGGACAGAAGAGAAAATAAAAGAAAATCTTAATTCAAAAAAACAATCCTGGACATCGGAAACCGTGACTCTGGTTCAAAACAGAAGCATCTCCGGAAAAGACATAGAAACCTGGTTCAACAAAGAAAAAAGCACCTACGGCAAAGCAGTCTTTGAGATACTCGGAAACGACATGGAGAAATTTACAGAAATAAAAAACCAGATTGTCAAAAACCTGTCCGGAAAATCATTTCAGTGGAAATCAACTGTCGGAATATTTGCAAACAAACCGGGAACAATCAATACACAGGATACTTCTTTGTAACCAAAGCCCAGATAAAAGAGTATGCCAAATCAAAGGCCTCCCGGTTAAGGCAATTAATATCATCCCGGGGGGTGTTAATCATTCTCCATGTGGCAGGGTATGCCTCTTTAACCCCGGTGTTTTTTTCAAGAAATTCCCTGGAAAAAACTACAGGTTTTTTACCTTTAATATTCCGGATTGCCTGGTAAAATCCCAAGGCTTCGGCTCCGGGAAGAACAGTAACAGCCTGAACCGAAAGCCCGGCAGCAGAAAGCCCGGCGTTATCACCGTAAGGAACCGGCAGTGAAAAAAAAACGGATTCTTTTCCAGACTGTTTAAGCCCCCTGCAAATGTCAACCGCCCGTTCATAAATCCGCCTGTTTCTTTCCATCAGGATTTTGCCCCCCCCTGAATAAAGCCCCACATCGGAAAGAATAAGGGTATCCCCTCGTCCCATACAGTCCAAAACATAAATATCATCATCAAGGCACCCAAGGGATTTAAGACCAAGACCCAGTGGATAGGCCCCCTGCTCTTTTACACCCTGCCCCGAAACCAGTTCTTCGTTTCCTGTAAAAATAATTCTGGTATTATAAAGCCCAGGATTATCCATCATATTTTTTGCAGCCCCCAACAAAAGGAAAACAGAAGACCCGTTGTCATTTGCCCCAGGAGAACCGGGCACACAATCATAGTGGGCTAAAATTGTTTTTACAGTAAACTGCGGTGAGTAAGAATTTTTCGGAAATTTTATTACAATGTGCCTGGTTCCGGCAAGCTCTATCTGTGTATAAGGAATTCCGTACTTTTCCAGAATCTTCTTTAATAAGTCCAGCCGGTTGCCTCCCGGGCCGGTAAACTTAAGAAAATCCCCAATCATTTCATCAGAGTAAAATTTATCACTGAATTGCATAAAAAATAAATTCCTGACACTCAGACAGGCATGGTCTGGTCCCTTCTTTTTTCCTGAGCGGTATTTACCCTTAGTTTCCTGCCTTCAAATTCAACACCGTTCATTTTCTCAATGGCTTTTAAAGCTTCTTCTTCAGTGGAAAACTCAACAAAGCCATAACCTCTTGACCTTCCATTGAATTTATCCTTGATTATAACAACCGACTCCACTTGACCAAATCCGGAAAATCCTTCCCTTAAGCTTTCCTCCGTTGTGTTGTAGTTTAAATTACCTACATAAATTTTCTGCACCATTTATCCTCTTTCCTTCCAAAATTATAACGCTGCTACGCAACAGTACCAAAGCGGGCACCATAAGTTTTTTTGAATAAAACCAACATAACAACGATAATCAGAGGAAAAAGCCTTTAAAAACCGAAGAAGCCTGATATCCAAGTCATAAAACAAAAAGGTGAATAACACCTGCCAAAGTACCACTAGAATTTAAATCCTTTTATTTTATATGTCAAGAAAATAAAAAACCGGCTTCCACAACATTTTACCCAAAAGTAAAGCTTTCCCGGCAGGGCAACAAAAAGTTCCTACCCGTAAAACCGGCATCTGCGTTCCGTCTCCAAAACAAAACCTGAATACAGCAGGTGTATGATTCAAAAGAGTCCGGTCCGGTGGAGCTGATTCTGGTACGATTAACCGGTTCTTACCTGTTTATAACCTGTTATTGAATAAATCCGTCCCATTATATAGAATGATAAAAAACAGAAAATAACGGGGGCCAAAAATGGCAAAATATCCTTTTGAATCTATCGAACCCAAATGGCAAAAATTTTGGGATGAAAACAAGACTTTTAAAACAAAAGAGGACATAAAATTTCCCAAGGAAAAGCGGAGGTATATCCTCGATATGTTTCCATATCCCTCGGCACAGGGACTCCATGTCGGGCATCCGGAAGGCTACACCGCCACAGACATATACTGCAGATACCTTAGAATGAAAGGTTATAATGTACTGCACCCCATGGGGTTTGATTCATTCGGTTTGCCTGCCGAAAATTATGCCATCAAAACAGGAACCCATCCCGAAGTTACAACAAAGGCGAACATCAAAAACTTTACCAGGCAGATAAAAGCCCTTGGGTTTTCATACGATTGGGACAGGGAAATTTCCACCTGCGATCCCCAGTATTATAAATGGACACAGTGGATTTTCCTCCAGCTTTACAAGAAAGGACTGGCATATGAGGCAGAAACCCCCATAAACTGGTGTCCCAGCTGTTTAACCGGGCTTGCAAACGAAGAAGTAAAAGAAGGGCGTTGCGAGCGTTGCGGGGAAATAGTAACCAGGAAAACAATCCGGCAGTGGATTTTAAAAATTACGGATTATGCAGAAAGGTTACTGGAAGATCTGGATACACTGGACTGGCCGGAATCTGTAAAACTGATGCAGAAAAACTGGATAGGTAAAAGCGAAGGTGCCGAAGTTAAATTCACAGTAGCAAATACCGACGGCACACCTTCTGAAACATCCCTGGTAGTATACACAACAAGGGCGGACACCCTGTTCGGGGCAACTTACATGGTAGTAGCCCCGGAGCATAAACTGGTAAAAACCCTTACAACTCCGGAACAGGAAAAGGCTGTAAATGATTATATAGAAGCCGCCGCAAAAAAAAGTGATTTGGAAAGAACGGATTTGGCAAAGGACAAAACCGGTGTTTTTACCGGTAGTTATGCCATTAACCCGGTAAACGGGGCAAAAATTCCGGTTTGGATTTCCGACTATGTTCTTACTTCTTACGGAACAGGAGCAATCATGGCTGTTCCTGCCCACGATACAAGGGACTGGGATTTTGCCGTAAAATTCAATCTGCCCATAATCAAGGTTGTGGCTTCGGAAAAAGAAGTAACTGCATTGGGGAACGGTAATCTGAAAGAAGGGATTGCCCTGTTAAAAAAAGCAGGGGAAGAACTTTCTTCTGGAGACGCTTCTGCCTACAATAAACTGGTGGAAAAGTATCCGGAAATTTTCAATGTAGCAAATGAGTGTACTGCTGCGGACGGATTTACTATAAACTCTCCTGGTTTCATTGGCCTGTCCACAAAAGAATCCATCTCAAAAATTATTGAGTGGCTTTCGGAAAAAGGCATAGGCAAAAAAGCTATAAATTACAAGCTCAGGGACTGGATTTACAGCCGGCAAAGATACTGGGGTGAACCCATACCTTTGGTTCACTGCGAAAAATGCGGGTGCGTTCCTGTACCGGAAAAAGACCTTCCGGTGGAACTTCCAAAGGTAAAATCCTACCAGCCAACCGGAACAGGAGAAAGCCCCCTGGCAGCAATCACAGACTGGGTAAACTGTACTTGCCCAAAATGTGGCGGAAAAGCAAAGAGGGAAACCAATACAATGCCCCAATGGGGAGGGTCCTGCTGGTACTATTTAAGATACCTGGATCCAAAAAACGAAAAAGAATTCGCTTCCAAAGCCGCCATAGAGTACTGGATGCCGGTAGATCTTTATGTAGGCGGGGCAGAACACGCTGTTTTACACCTGCTTTATGCAAGATTCTGGCACAAAGTCCTTTATGACCTGGGCTTGGTAAACACAAAAGAACCCTTTCAAAAACTTGTAAACCAAGGACTTATTACATCCTTTGCATTCCAGAGAAAAAACAAAACTCTGGTACCCACCGACTGTGTGGAGGAAAAAAACGGAGCATTTATAGAAAAAGCAACCGGAGAAGAATTGGAACGGGTTATTGCCAAAATGTCAAAATCCCTGAAAAATGTCGTGAATCCTGATGACGTAATAAGGGAATTCGGTGCAGACAGTGTCCGTATGTATGAAATGTTTATGGGGCCTTTGGAAGTTTCAAAACCTTGGAATACCCAGGGGTTAATCGGAATAAACAGATTCCTGGAAAAAATCTGGTCAATAAGCAGTAAACCTTTTACCGAAAAGGAACCGGAAGGGGAAGTAAGGAAATCACTGCATAAAACAATCAAAAAGGTAACTGAAGATACAGAGACCCTGAATTTCAATACCGCTATCAGTCAGATGATGATTTTTGTAAACGAAATTGCAAAACTGGACACTCTTCCTGAATCACTTTGGAGGGATTTTATCAAACTTCTCTCTCCTTATGCACCCCATCTTTGTGAAGAATTATGGGAAAAATATTTGTCATACAAAGGAATGGCCCATAAGTCTATTGCATATGAAGAATGGCCTGAATTCAACGAAGAATATACAAAGGACAACGATGTTACAATTATGGTATCCGTAAACGGTAAAATGAGGGACAGGTTTACAGCCCCGATAGATACACCAAAAGAAGAACTGGAAAAAACCGCCTTGAGTACATCCGGTGCAAAAAAATTCACCGAAGACAAGGAAATTGTTAAAATAATTACAGTACCAAACAAGCTTGTTAATATCGTTGTAAAATAAATAAGTGCCGTATAAAAATCCTGTATCAGCTGATTTGCAAAGTTACGGGATTTTTGAAACCTTTATTTTTTTTAATTGTTTTAACTCGCAGTGACGTAAGGCGGGTAAGAATTTCCGGTACTTTGTGGATTTGCTTGCCAGCCTTTGTCAAAATAAGTTATATTAAATGTTGGGCTGGAGAATATCTGGTACCAGCTTGCCGGGCACCCCGGCGAAACTGAAAAATGGCAGAATTTTCTGCCGGAGAAGTTTTTAGGAGGATATATGAAAGCTTCAAAAAGTATTTTTTTTATCTTGGCAGTCATTGCAATAGCTGCTGGTTGTTCCGGAGAAAAAAGTATACCACTTCCGGAAACCGGAACATGGAAGCTGTCTGAAATAATTACAACCCGGGAGATACCGGCGTTAAAGGAACCGGTGACCATAAGTCTTTCTTTGGATGGTACAACGGTTTCTGGTTTTTCAGGATGCAACAATTATTTTACCGGATATAAGCTGAATGAAAACAGAATTGTTCTTGAAAACATAGCTTCGACAAGACGGATAGGACCGGAAGAAAACATGGCTCTGGAAAATCTTTTTTTAGATCAGCTGGCATTAACCGCTTCCTACAAAAACACAAAAGAGGGACTTACTTTGTTTGACTCTGACGGTAATGAGATTTTACGTTTTATTCCCTATGAAATCACAGATATCCAGTGGGACTTAACTTCATATTTAAAGACAGAAGATGCAGTTGAGACTGTCCCCGAAGATGTTGAGGCTTTCATTACATTGTCTAAGGACGGTAAACTGAATGGGAATACAGGAGTTAATATTCTCAATACAACTTATTCCCTTTCAGACGGAAACGGTATTCAGATTCAGCCAGGTGCAACGACCATGATGGCTGCACCAACTGAAGAAATAGGTAATTTTGAACAGAGATTTCTGGAATTGTTGGGATCCGCTGTTTCGTACAGGCTGAGCGGGGATACACTTACCCTGGTTGATGCAAACGATTCCAGTTTGTTGATTTTTTCCTGTAAAAAATAATTTTGCCATACCGGGCTTCTGGCAATCAGATTCAGGTTCTGATATAATCGGATCATGGAATATATTGATTTAAGAAGCGATACAGTCACACAGCCAACACCGGCCATGAGAAAAGCAATGGCCGAGGCTGTAATGGGGGACGATGTATATGAAGATGACCCCACAGTAAAGGAGCTTGAAAACAAAAGTGCCGCAATTCTAAAAAAAGAAGCGGCACTTTTTGTACCCACAGGAACATTCGGGAATCAACTGGCACTTTTAACCCACTGTTCCCGGGGAACAGAGGTTATACTGAATGAAAACTGCCATATTGTCCAGCATGAATGTGGGGCGGCAGCCCTTATCTCCGGTGTTCAGTTACGCTGTTTCGAACCGGCAAATCCCTATCCGGTATCCAAGGAATACGAAAAAAGAATAAGAATTCCGGGAGATATACATGAACCGGTTACATCTCTTTTAGTAACGGAAAACCCGCTGTCAAATGGTACTGTACTTCCTCTTTCAGAACTTACCGCTCTAAAGAATCTTGGAGAACGCTTTAATCTGCCAATTCACATGGACGGGGCGAGAATCTTTAATGCAGCACTCAGCCTGAACGTTTCCCCTGCTGAAATAGCCCGTTGTGCAGATTCTGTAATGTTCTGCTTTTCAAAAGGGCTGTGTGCCCCTGTTGGGTCTATGCTTGCAGGTACAAAAGAGTTTATAAAAAAAGCAAGAAAAAACAGAAAACTTATGGGAGGAGGACTTCATAAAGCCGGGGCAGTGGCCGCTGCAGCCTTAGTTGCATTACAGGAAATGCCACCCCTTCTAAGAGACGACCATGAAAAAGCCTTACTCTTAGGGCAGCTTCTTTCGGAAATCCCCGAATTATCTGTGGATATTACAAGAATACAAATCAACATGGTTTTCTTTAACTTCAGAAACAACAATATTGACAGAGAAGCCCTGGCAACTTACCTCATGGAAAACGGGATTCTGATAAATCCACCTGACAAGGACGGAATCATAAGGCTGGTAACCCATCACTGGATAACAAGCGATAACTTGAAAACCACAGTTTCTGCAATCAAAGATTTTCTTTTATAACAAGAATATCTAAAACAAGATTTACGGCTGTAAAACAGTATACAGCCGTAAACCCTCTTAAAACATGTATCCACTATAAAACAAAACGGATTAGTGCACAACTCAACGGTTCCAATGTCACCCTGTTTTCTTCAATGGTAATCCCGGAATACTGCTCCAAAGGCACCGGACTGCAATGTACAGTATCTGCATAAATCCGTGGTTCATTCAAACCTTTCATAAGCTTAAATGTTCCGGGAGTTTTTCCTGTATTTGCAAGGATGTACCATACCGACTCCTCATCTTTTATGTAATATCCCATCATAAATTTATCAAGATGATCAGCAAGCCCGGTATTCTTTTCTATCTTGGCGTAAGAACCAAGGTTAAAAATTCCAAAAGATTTTCTTAGATTAATCAAAGACTTTGTATATTCGAGAAGCTGCCTTTTTTCTTCGTCAAGTGTCCACAAAAATTGATTGACCAAATCCGAGGCTTTATAAGTGTTCCGGCAATATGGCCCGACACATTCATCAACAGCTCCAAAGCCGGGTTTTGACCTTCCTCTTTCCTGCCCGCCATGAAGAAACATTATCCCCTGGGAAGTAGCCAAAAGAAAATTTCCTATCCTTATGCGTGCAAAAATCTCTTTCTTCTCTTCCGGTTTTTCCGGGTCAAGATTAAGATTTGCCGAAATCGAATCATGCAATGTAAGTCCGTCATGACAAACCATGTACTGGACATTGTTATATGGAACCTGACAACCGTAATGGTGGGGTCTTCCGGTAAGATTCATAAATAAGGATTTTTTATTCACATCCTTACCGGTTAAAAATCCAGTCCCGGATTCATACATTCCTCCCGCTTTAAGTAAATCCCGGAATTCGTCATTAAACACAGAAACGCAACTTGTAGAAGACATAAACTGCTGGTCCATTCCCCTTGTGCCAGGCTCCCCATCATACATAGACCAGCCTTCACCGATAAAAAGAACCTGGGGGTCTATATTCATACAAGAAGCATAAGCTTCTAATATTGTTTCGGTGTCTATCAATCCCATCAGATCAAACCTGAACCCATCCACTCCGTAATTTTTAACAAAATGTACGGTAGAATCCACAATAAGCCTGCGGGTCATATCCCTTTCTGTAGCCAAATCATTACCACACCCTGAATTGCTTTTATAAGAACCATCCGGGTTCATCCTGAAATAATAACCGGGTACAATTTTTTCAAGAAAATCAACCTTTGCCATGTGGTTATACACAACATCCAAAATAACCCTTAACCCGACAGAATGTGCAGCGGTAACAAGCTCCTGCAATCCTTTGACACGGGAATAAGGATCTCCGGGATTTTTGCTGTACCAACCTTCTGGCGTAAAATAATTATGGGGGTCGTATCCCCAGTTGTAATTGTTTCCCTTAAGGGACTTTGTTGCCTCCATATCCCTCTTGGTTTCATTATTATTATAAAAGTTTAAAACCGGCATAAGCTGAATATGGGTTATTCCCAATTCCCTAAGGTAAGGAAGTTTTTCAATAAAAGCCTCGTATGTCCCGGGAATATTTTTTACCCCGGAATCCCCTGAAATAGTAAAATCCCTTACAGATATTTCATACACAACAGCATTGCCCTTATCCTGAAAGGGAGTTCGGTTGTCTTCAAGTTGTAATTTGGATTTTAACTTTTTTGAAGTAAAATCGATTATTGCACCCCTGCCCATTGTATCATCGTTAAGAAATTCCTCCATTGAGCAGGCATAGGGATCCAAAACATTATTGGTTCCCAGGCTGTTTGTGACGGTATAGTCATAAAAACACCCTTCAATATTCTTTTTACTGTACACAGTGCTCCAAATCCCGGATTCACGGTTGTAAGTCATGGGCAAAGAAAACCAGGGGGATAAAGAATGGTTTTTTTTATAAATATTCAGGGTTACAGAACTACTGGTGGGAGCCCACAAAGAAAAATTAAAAACAGGTTTCCTTCCCGGGATTACAAACACTCCAAGGACTGTTTTTCCCAAGGGAATAGGCAGTTGCTTATAATCAAATTCTTTTTTTTCTGAATTAATTCCGTGACTCATTCGATTGTTCTCCAATAATTAATAAATTCCAACATATACTGCTGTACATCATCAAACCACTTTTCCTGAAGATTACAGGCATTAACCCCTATATACCTATAATGCCAACACTCATACCTGTAACCTGTAACAGGTTCCATTCCCTTAGGAAAGGACAACGAAAATCCGTATTTTTTTGCATTGGCAAAAAGCCATTGTCCCGGTTTGGTATACTCAAAATCATCAGTTATTGAACCAAAATCTATTGCAGTTCCCAACTGGTGCTGGCTGTGTCCTGCCCTGGCAGATTCCCGGTCTGTAACTTCCTGTCCGTATAATCTTACATTCCGCTCGTATATCGACTTTTGATAATCGTAGGAACGGTATGTGGAACTAACAACAAGAGTTATTCCTTCTTCCCTTGCATCACTGGCCATAACTTCGAGGATTTTCTCGGTTTCCGGAGTCAAGGACAAATCGTTACGGCTTATAACATAGGACGCAGATATCCCTGTTGCCGGATTGTTGCCGTCAAGCTTTACAAGTTCAGGGGGAACATATCCTACCGGCAGAGGATGTTTTTTATCGACAAGTACCAGGGTTTCGTCTTCATTTGAAAGAACCATTTCCAGGTCTTTGATGAAATCCTCTGTAGAAGCCAAAATCAAAGTTTTTGAAGGAAATTCATAATTTGAAAGTATAGACTGAACCTTTGCTTTTTTTGCTTCCATTTCCAGTCTGGCAACCTCAGCCTGTTCCTCCTTTAGTTTATTGTTTTTGTATTCCCCGGAATTCTTATAAACTACAGCCCAAAGGCAAAAACACAAGGCCAAAAGGAAGGCTATTATTAAAACGACTTTAATTTTCATTATTTTCTCCAACATTAAAATAAATTATTGCCCCGGAAAACAACACCTGTTTTCATCCTGACAGGAACAACCGGACAGAATTATACTATCACAAAAACAAATCTTTGACAAAACAGAAACAAATAAAATACCCTGTGAACTAAATTCTTAACAAGTAGCGTTCCAATTCCACCAAATCTACCTGCACCGTCTTTAAAATAAATACCATTGCCAAGAAAATTTCCCATATAAAATCCAAAACCGGCACCATAAGAAATCAAAATCCCCATGGGGTTCCTGCATAAAAAACGGAATACCAGCCTGTTCTGCTTAATTTTATCTGTATGCTCTACAATATTCTCAAAAAGTTCCGAAGTCACAATCAGTAATTTTTCACTTTTGTAGCCTGTAAAATCCCGGCCAAGTATAAAGGCCTCCAGGTTCCGGAATCCTTGGGAATCTGCTGTAACTGAAATGGTTTTAAAAAACAAAGGGCTACAAAACCTCTGTCAGGGAATGGATTATCATAAAAAACTGGGCAAATCCGGTAGCCTCAATTGCGAGCCTTACTAATTCTGTTGGTTTCATTATATACAATTTATTTCCGGCAGCCTCTGCATCGTTATAAGCTGCAAGTAAAACACCAATACCGGAAGATGTCAGGTTTGTTACCTGAGACATATCTAAAACCAGATTCGTTTCTTTTACAAGAGAATACACCTTAGTCTGGAATTCAGAAATCGTATAAGAATTTATAGTACCGCTGACTTCAAGCAAGGCATAGTTAGGACCATGTTTTTCTATAAGTTTTATTTGTTCCATCAGTTAGTCTCCTTGTCATCACTTAGACATAAATTTCATTGCCAGAACTGTAATATCGTCGGTAAGTTCCGTTGATGTAAAGTCCATCAGATTCTCAACAAGGAATTGGGTAATCCTTGCAGCAGGATAATGCCTGTTATTTACCAGGAATCTTTGTACACGTTCTTTACCATAACGCTCACCACGGAGGGAAACAGAGTCTATCAGACCGTCAGTTGTAAGCAAAAGAGTATCATCTGCATTAAGGTGAATTTTCTTTACCCGGATATAATCACCGATATTGTCAACAAACCCGAGAACATGCCCCTCCCCTTGGATCTCAACTGCATTGTTATAAGTTGAAGTATACAAAAGCATTGTAGGGATTCCGCAGTTAAGATAAAAAAGATTGTTTGAAGCCAAATCCAAAAGCCCGAAAACTCCCCCAAAGAAAGTTCCCTTAGGGAGATTCGTTTTTATAAATCCGTTAACTTTTACAACAAGTTCTTTAAAATCCCCTGTTTCCTGCAAATAGGTTCTGATTACGGACTTGAGAATAACCATCGACATACTTGCGTTAAGTCCCTTGCCGCTTACATCACCCATGACAAAGATGTATCTGTCCGCAGAAAGCCGGATAAAATCAATAAAATCTCCTCCCAACTTTCTGGCTGACCTGGAAATATAGTCCACAGAGATTTTTTCATGGTTAATCCTGTCAACATTCTCCTGTATGGACTGGATAATCTGCCCGGAATATTCCAACTCACGGTCAACAGTCATTACAACAGATTCATTGGCAATGTTTTTGAGGTAGTACATTATTACAAAGAAATTTGAGTATAATGTAGATATTACATCGTGATCATAAACGGTGTAATCGCTTCCTGTACGCTTTGCCCCAAGCATAATTATACCTATGAGATGCCTGGCTTCCTGCATAATAATCATTGCATCAGAATCGTATCTGCCAAACAAACCTAAAAGCTCGGCCTTGTGCTCCGCAAAGGTATGCTGAGTTACAACCTGGGTTTTAAACAGCACCATGATATTCTGGTTCAACAAAGACTCCAAACCTTTGGTATGGGGATCAAAGCTGTCAGTTCTGTTGGTAGTTGAATACCTCACAGAGAGCATTCCGTCATCACCTTCAATGAGGAAATCGATGTTATCACACTCAAGATATTTTTTTATTATGGACGAAGATGACTCGATAACGGATTCCCCACCGGCATTATAGTCAATAGCTTTCAGGGCTTTCTCCATTTCGGGTCCATAATTTGAATCAGCATGGAGAAGCAATCCGACCCTCTTCTCCGCCCATATCTTAAACCACAGAACCAGAGCCATTATGGCTACTGAAACAACATAAAACCATCCCGGACTGGAAGTTCTGAAACCGGTGGAATAAAACAACCGGATTAAAATTCCGAATGCAACGCCTATAAGCACTACAGTCAAAAAGCCATTGACAATCCGCAGGAAAACTATACGTTTGTCAACTATCGTCGTTATATCTGCTGCCTTATATGTCAGCAGTGCCTCTACCAAAATCCCCGACATAGCCAAAGGCGTAATCCAGAAAAATGCAGGATTTGATTTTGAAAGGAAATACAAGGCAACAACTATTGCTGTACCTACAATAACCGCACCGCTTATAAGCCTAAGCTGGGTTCGGTAAATCCTACTGCGCAGTATCAAGGATCTGATAAAAAGAATTAAGGCAGAAAGGACAGGCAGACCTATTATCGCAATTATAATAAACCAATTATATGGAGACAAAGAAAGAAACTCATTCCCCTTTGAAACGACTATATATCCCGTATCTTTAACATATGTTAATGACTCAACCGTAGTCATAACAGCAAAGAGGAGAACAAAAATAACCAGAACAAATACAAAATTATGAATCTTTGATGGCTTATAGTATGGATAGAACAAGGCTATTCTCAACATAAGATAGTTTGCAAAAGCCCATAAATATATACCTATCATGAAAAACAAAACATACAGGGACGATGTAGCACTGTAAGTAGTATGATAAGCCAAGCCGATAAAAAAGAGACCAAAACTGGCACTCATACAAAAGCTTGTTAATATACGTTTCCTGACACCATTTTTGAAATCTACATAATAAGAAAAAGCAAAAAGGAACGCCGCCAGAAAGTAATTTATTACCAACAAAGCCATGATTAGTCCTCCACCTTTACAACGAGCATTGTAACGTCGTCCCGCAGTTTTTTATTTCCATTGTATGTAAGTACAAGATTTGATATATCATCAACCAATCCCTGGGCATTTTTCTTAGCCCCGGCCTTTACGGTATCAGTATATAGCTCGGTATCCCCCAGCTCTACGCCGCTTTCATCCATGACTTCAGATACACCGTCCGAAGCCATTAAAATAACATCGCCTTTATGAAGGGGTTTTTCATCCATCCTTATATCATCAATATCAATAATTCCTACAAGACTACAGTTTGATGTAAGGGGTTCAATCTCATAGGAACCGGTTTTCTTTGATATAATAAGGGGGTCAGCCATAGAAGCATTCACATACCGTATTGTCATCTCTTTCGTGTCCACAACACAAATAAACAGAACCGTATATTTATCCTGCAACTTCATAGCCTTGATGGCCTTGTCTACAGACTTTACAACCTGTATAAGGTCATTCTTATCCTGTATAATCTTGATTGTGTTGATAACAACACCCATTACAAGTGCAGCAGCAAGCCCCTTACCGGAAACATCTCCCAAAAGAAACAGAGTTCGGTTCTCATCCATAGGCATTACATGATAATAATCCCCGGAAACATTCACCAAAGGACGGAAATAAGCTGCCATATTTACATTCTTTACAGTAGGTAAAACGGAGGGCAAAAAAGAAAGCTGGGTTTCGGCAACCATATTCCACTCTTTTGCAAGCTCGGAAATAGCCGTCAAATCAGAAATAATAGCTGTCCTATGCTGGAAGCTACAAAACTCACTTTGAATATTTTCAAAAATATCCCTTTCAAAAACATGGGTATACCGGCAAAGGACGTAGAAATGCAGGGTTCCGGCAACGAAAAAGAATCCCCTGGCATTTTTTGTCTTAGAAACCAGACCTAAATCAGAATCAATAAAATACACATCATCGGCATAAGAAGTGTTAAAATTCCTTGACAAAACCCTTAGTGTTTCAGGGTCAGTTGTTATCCTTGAGGGACTATTATAAATAACATAATGATTCTCCATGTTTACATACAATACCGAACAATCTGCAGCAGATTCCAAATCCCTGTGTATAACTTCGATTAGGTCATCCAAGGTGTAACAAAACCTCAAATCCCTGTAAAAATTGGAAAGGAACCTTGTATCCCTCTCAATAAAAAAGTATTCGTGAAGTCTTTTTTTTGCAGCCTTATCAAGAAGTACAGTCACAATCGAAACAACGATAAAGAGGATAGTCGCTGTAAGTGCCCCTCCCCACCAGGGGAACTGGGGAACCATGGTAAATATAACAGCTGTAAAAAACAGGCTGCAAAGTATCAAAACAGCCACCTTAATTATTTTTTTCAGTAAATTATACATTATTTGTCCCTGAATAAGTATTTCCGAACAAAATCAGCCGCCCGGTTTTTAGATTATAACATAGCATATAAATTTTGTGAAATTTTTTTTTCAATAATTAAAAAAAAGTCATAAAACTCAAATTGATATAAAAAAAAAGCTGTCCATAAGGAATTCATAACCCCTAAGGACAGCTCCTGTTTTTATCAGACAGCTTAATTCTTCCCGAGTTTTGAAAGAGGAATAGCTTTAGGCGACACATTCTCCCCTTCTATCTGGGATATACGGGTGAGAAGTTCTTTGGTCTCAGATGAAATTTTTTGAGGAATTTCAACCATGATTTTAAGATATAAATCACCCTTTTTGCCGTTGTTGGACGCAACCCCCTCGCCTTTCACCCTGAGCATTTTACCGTGAGAAGTTCCGGCCGGAATCTTGATTTTTATCTTTCTGTCATCCAAAGTAGTAACAAGGATTTCAGCCCCCAAAATTGCCTGGGTAAAGCTAATGGGGATTGCACAGTACAAATCAGACCCGCTTCTTTCAAAATACTCATGGGGCTTTATCCGTATAAATACAAACAAATCACCGGCTGGCGCACCGTTTACACCGGCATCCCCCTGTTTCGGAATAACTATTCTGCGTCCGTCTTCGATTCCGGGAGGTATTGTAACTAGAATTTTTCTCCTTTTCCGCTGTAATCCTGTACCTCCACAGGTTGTACAGGGGTTATCTATGACAGTACCGGTACCTCCGCATTTTGGACAAGTTTGTCCGAAAGCAAAAAAACCGGCACTCCTATGTATCTGACCGGACCCCTTACAGTCAGGGCAAACTTTTTTTCCACTGCCGGCAGCAGCACCCGAACCATGACAGGCATCACAGGGCTCGTTCCTGGAATAAGAGATTTCAGTTTTTATACCGAAAACCGCATCCTTAAAGGAAATTTCCAAATCATATCTGAGATTAGCACCGGTACCTTCCCAAGCACCGCTGCGCCTGGAAGACTTCCTGCCGCCGAAAAGATTTTCGAATATTGAGAAATCTCCGAACAAATCATCAAAATCGGCAAATTGTCTGGAATCAAAGCCTCCACTTCCCATACCATCCAAACCGGCAAAACCGTACTGGTCGTAGGTCTGGCGTTTTTTATCATCAGATAAAACCTCGTAAGCTTCTGTAGCCTCCTTGAACTTATCCTCTGCCTCTTTATTTCCAGGATTTCTGTCAGGGTGATATTTAACAGCTAAGGCCCGGTACTTTTTCTTTATCTCATCCTTGCTGGCGTTTTTATCAACACCTAAAACCTCGTAATAATCTCTTTTTGCCATATTTTATCCAAAAAAATTACTGCCGGAAAAACCCCGGCAGTAAAGTATCTAGTTTATTTGTCGTCGTCTACGACTTCGTAGTCAACATCATCTGCCGAACCACTGTTAGATTGCCGGAAGTTGTCCCCACCGGTCTGTCCGTTCTGTTCCGGCCCGGAGCCCGGATTAGCACCGGCACCCTGAGGATTCTGCTTATAAAGCTCCTCGGCCAATTTATAGGATGCTTTCTGCAAAGCCTCGGTTTTCTCCTTGATATCTTCTACATTATCACCTTCAAGAGATTTCTTCAATGCAGCAATCGAATCATTTATTGCCTGCTTTTCAGCATCAGAAAGCTTATCCCCAAGTTCTTTAAGGGATTTTTCAGTTGAATAAATCATCGCATCAGCATTGTTTTTTACCTCAACCTTTTCTTTTTCCCTCTTGTCAGCCTCAGCATTAGCTTCTGCATCCTTAACCATCCGGTTAATTTCCTCTTCACTCAAGCCGGAAGAAGTCTCTATCCGTATATGCTGCTCTTTTCCTGTTCCCAAATCCTTTGCCGACACATGAACAATTCCGTTGGCGTCAATATCAAAGGTTACTTCAATCTGAGGAACA
>JADIMM010000007.1 GCA_017694795.1 Candidatus Gallitreponema excrementavium | reverse complement strand
CAAAGCTCTGTGCCACAAAAAACCGGCATAGGGGGTCCAGGGGTACTCCCCTGGTCGGTGTAAGGAAGGGGTGAGGGTCTAAGGGAGAGGGGAAACCTACGCATCGAAAGCGTTGGTTTCCCCTCTCCCTTGAAGTTTGACTACTTTGCAAAAAGTAGAGTTTGCCTTGCTTTACTAAATCAAAAAAAAACAGACACGGTTGCCCGGAAACCAGAACAGCCAAAGCAAAACCTATGCCATTATGGCAATCTTACAAGAATATCCAGTTTAAGGGGATTGGACGCGCCCGTTACAGCCAGGAGATTTCCTGTTTTTTTGGCAACCATAGGGGGATTTTCTGCTGCACGGTAAAAAAATGAACCGGGATTTTCCATGCTTTGGGTAACCTGAAAATCCACCTGGTAAATTTCATCCGAGATTTTTGTAAATAACATATAAAAAGTTTCAGTTAAATCAAGATTTAAACCGGCATTATAGGTTCTGTCTCCGGTAACCAAAAAATCGCCCTTTTCCGAAAGGCTGGAAGAAATTATAAGACTGCACCCTGTAAGAATATCGTATCCGGGAGCTGACAATCTTAAAATTTCAGGGAGGCTCGATTTTACATCCTGGGCGGATTCCCTACTTCCTGGATTTTCCGTTTTATTATTTTCAAGTGAATTCAAAGTTTTGAGGATTTCTTCAAGAAGGGCTTTTTCTCCGGCGTTTCCATCTGTCCCGGATATATTTCCGTAGGAATTTTTCAGTAAAGTATCCAAATAGGAACTTGCCCCTGAAAGACTTCCTGTAGAAGAAAGAATGCCCGCAGCAACAAGCCCCTCATTCACATCACTTTTTTTCTGTTCTGTTTTTGTATTACTCTTTTTAGAGACAGATTCCGTCATTTTAAATTCAGGAACCTTATATGCTCCGGAGCCATCAACAGGAACAGCTGGAGGTTCGGGAGCCTGAGGCATCCCGGAATATCCGGAATTAACCCCGAAAGAATTTAAAGGTGGGATTGGAATAAATTTATCATTTGACATAACTGCGGAACATATAAAGCCCAATACAAGAATACAAAAATTAACTTTCATTTTTTCCCACCTCCTTATATAAAATTGTTACTTAATATCCATAACAAATCAATTGCTTGTTTCCCTTGACAAGGTATTTTCAATTTCCTCTAACCGGTTTTTAAGTTTTGCAATTGTATTTTCAATCCTTTTTTTCTCTTTCAGCATCCTGGAGAGGGGATCTTCCTTTGGTAACGGTTTGAAAACTGCCTTTACTTCGTCCGGGCTTTTTCCTTCCTTTGTAAAACATTCTTCTGCATTTTTCCGTTTTTCCGGATCCTTTATGGCAGCAAGGATTTTCATATTTTCATACCCTACGTCCGGAGTTACATTAACCGCAGAAACCCGGGCAGCGGCCTTTGCGGAATTTCTTGGAAGCTGCAACACCCTGTCAATATAATCTTCATACCGCACATTATATTTCAGACAAAGCTCCCTGGCTTCCATTAGCAAAGCCCCGAATTCCTTCATCAAAACACCGTTCTTTTTTAAATAATCATTCCTGATTTTTTCTGTAAGGGCTTCCAACTCAGGAAATTCCTTATATCCGATGGTGTAAATTCCTTTTTTTTCCGCTTCTTCCAGCAAAGAATGAAAACAGGCCCAAAAAGAATTTGTGTGGCACCTGCCCCCGGAAGATTTTCCTCCGTTTTTTTCACATTCCAGATGGTGGGCATATTCATGGATTGCAGTATAAACCAACTGATTGTCATTCTTGAAATTTTTATTGTGGATTAAAATTTCCTTTGTATCCGGTTTATAAAGTCCGTTTACTTTTTTGCTTTCTTTTCCTGTGAATGTAACGGAAAACTCCAAGGATGTATCCCTGAGGGAAAGCAGAATTTCTTTAACTTTATCCTGATTCATAAAAACTATACCTCTACAACAAAGTACTAAAAATCAAAAAACAAAAAAATAAAAAGACACCGGAAATACCGGAGGTCAGACAGAAAAAAAAATCAAATCAAGCCCATTCTTCCGAGGGCCAGGGCCAATGAAGCCGTAACTGCTGTTTCAGTCCTTAAAATTCTTTTTCCCAAAGAGCAGGAAATAAAACCCTTTTCCCTGAACAAACCCCTTTCCTCCTCTGTCCAACCCCTTTCACTGCCTATTGCAAGACAAACCGGGCTTAGTCTCCTTAAATCCAGGGAACTTAAAGGCTCTGCCCCGGGAGAAATATCCAAAAGGATTTTTCCTCCATCATTAAAATTTCCAGAAACAGAATCCAGGCATTGTTTTAACGAGAGAAAAAACTCCAAAGAGGGAATCCCTGTTCCCCGCCCCTGCATTGCACCTTCCAGCAAATTCTTCCTGATTGCATCATCCTTTAAAAGATTGGAATTAAGGTATGACTTTTCCCCCAGGGCTGTAGCCGTAAGATTTATTGAAGCTGCTCCCAGTGAAACGCAGTCCCTGAGAAGCCTTTTAAGCTGGATCGGCCTGGGAAACCCGATTATCAGTGTAACAGGAAGAAGGGGAAATACCGGCTTTGATTCCTGCCCCGGCAAAAAGGAATAATAAATATTACCGTTTTCTATCCGGTTGATACGGCAGGCACCGGCTGTCCCGTTTACGACTCCACCGTCAAAACATTCCCCTTCTTTTTTTTTAAGGACTTTTATGATGTGGAAACCTCTTTCGTCTTTAAGACTTAATGGTTTTTCTATTTCGTCTTTTTCAAACAAAATCAAATTCATAAAAGAACCTCAAAACATTTTCAGAAAACAAAGCGACTTTTCCCCGGAATCCCAAGGGGATTTTTTCAGGCTCAGTAAACCGAAAGGATTTTTTCCAATCTTTCCGCCCCGATGGACTTCATGAAATTTGCAAGCCTGGGGCCCTGGTCTTTTCTGATTAAAGCCTGGTACACGGTGGTAAAAAGGGTTTTTGGCTCAATGCCGCATTCCTCTGCCACAGCGTACAAACCCTGGGAAAGAGTCTTTTCGTCTGTTTTTTCCATTCCAGGAAGAATTTCTTCCCGGATTTTTATTAAAGCCTGACGGCACTTGGGTTCAAACTCCAGGGCTTTATCCTCTTCCACAAGGCTAAAGCGGAAATCTTCCGGAGCACACTGGGTAATCCAGTACCAGGCACATTTACAGCGGGTTTCAAAACAGGGTTTCTGACTTTCTTCCAAATCAGGGAGGGAGTCCATAACCTGTTCAATATTACCGGAATGAATCTGCAAAAGATTGCAAAGATGCCTGAAAGGTATCTGGTAAGGCATTTTTTCCGGCATTTTTCCAACCTGGGACAATTCGTAGATTCTTCTTTCCTTGGCAAAAACATCCTCATTTTTGGCCTTGTCCACACCCCAGGCTATACGCTCGGTTTTGTCATAATCTTCATAAATTTTTATGACATCCAAATCAAAACTGATAACAAACTCGGTGTTAGGTCTTGTTCCTGCAAAAAGATACCTTACTATTTCCGGCTGGTAAACATTAAGAACGTCGGGAAGGCTGATTACAGCCCCCTTGGAAGAAGACATTTTGCCGGGCAAACCTTTGAGACCGATAAAATCGTACCGGAATGTAACAGGTGCCGGCCAGTTGAATACTTCCTGGGAAACCAGTTTTGCAGTATCAAAAGAACCACCCTGACTGTGGTGGTCTTTTCCGGCAGGTTCAAAAACTGTCTTTTCGAATGCCCACCGCATTGGCCAGTCTACGCGCCAGCCAAGCTTAATTTCCTTTGAGGTCCTTAAATCAGCGGTTTCTGTGTGGCCGCAACTGGTACAATGATAAGTCAAACCGTATTCCCCGTCGTAAGAAACCATCTCAGTGGTATCCTTATGGCATTTGGAACAGAAAGCAGCTGTAGGCCAGTATTCCTCAGAATCCGGGATTTTATGGGCTTCGTCCCGGTAACGGTTTAGGCAGTCCTTGATTTTCTGCCTATTTTGCAGGGCGGTTTTTATGCCTTCTGCATACATATTACTTCTGTACCTCTCGGCCTGATAAAGGTATTCAGGGAAAATCCCTACCCTGGGGAGTTCAGACTCTACATCCACCTCATGATGCCTGGCATAAGAAGAATCCCTTCCGAAAGTATCGGGAACCATAGTAATAGGAAACCTTAAATATTTTTCCAAGGTTTCAGGATCCGGCATATTCTGGGGAACCTTTCTAAAAACATCGTAGTCATCCCAAGAATAAATAAAACGGACTTTTTTGCCCCGGTCTTTTAAAGCCCTGACAACCAAGTCGACGGACATAATTTCCCTGAAATTCCCAATGTGAACTGTTCCCGAAGGTGTAATTCCGGAAGCACAGGTGTAAACCTCAAGGTCACCCCTTTCCCGGATAATTTTTTCGGCAGTCTGGTCTGCCCAATGTAATAATTTCTGTTCCATAATTTGTGATTATACAATAGAGGAAAACTCAATACAAGAGGACACAAAAGGGCAACAAAAACACCACTACATAAACAAGCAACTTTAGGATTCTGTTTTATATTTCCGGCAATATCCGGATCTCCTAAAACCAGTTTTATATGTAAAATACTTTTAATTTTTACCTAAAAGGGTTAGTATTTTTACGGAGTTTTTATGTCTGAAATTGAAATTCTTCCCTTTGACAGTACACATCTGGAACAGCTTATTAAAATCTGGAATTCCATAGTTGCACAAGGCGAAACCTTTCCTTAAAAAGAGCCGATGGATATGGAAGAAGGACTTTCCTTTTTTTCAAGCCAGACCTTTGCCGGAGTGGCTGTTAAAGACCACAGGATTTTCGGGTTTTATATTTTGCATCCAAACAATATAGGAAGATGTTCAAAAATTGCAAATGCAAGCTACGGTGTAACAGAAGCTGCCCGGGGACAAGGAATAGGAAAAAACCGGTCCTCCATCCCCTTAAAACCGCAAAAGAAAAAGGCTACAAGATTTTGCAGTTTAATGCAGTTGTAAAAACAAATCTTCCGGCAGTCAGTCTTTACAAGGCACTGGGATTTAAAGAACTGGGGACAATTCCGGGAGCCTATGAAAGTATCCGGGGAAACTACGAAAACATCGTTCTTTTTTACTACAACCTCATGGAATTAAAATAAATTTTCCCACATATATACCAAGCCGGTGGCAAGGCCGGGAAACGGATTTTGAAATACAATTATATATTTTTAACTTTTTAGAGTTTTTAAAATTAAACTCATTGTTTAAATCCTTCATTCATAATAAAAAACACGACAATTAAATTTGACAAAAGAATAATATGCTCCTACCATGGGAAAAAACAAGGGTTAAGCTCTGTGTATGATGATTATGTATATGCAGTTTTTACCCCTATTTCTTAAAGGAGAGGTTTAAAATGAAAAAGACTTATCTGTTTGTTTTTCTGGCTGTTTTTCTCTTAATTCCGGTTTTGAGCGTTTCCGCCCAGATTTACGAAATTGACAGCTTTGTAAACAAATATGCCAAAGCCTATGACGAGCTTGTTGCAAATACTTACAAAGAGCGGTCTGACATCAGCTATAAGGACGAATATATTGAAATTCCCAACGGCACCGAAGTCACATTAAAAAGAATCATAAAGAATGATGTGGACGAACTGCCCAATTATCTCCGGTACAATGCAGAGATTATTTATGAAGGACAGACAAAGTATATCTACGCCTGGAACCTGAAATTCTCGGATAAGAACCCGGAGGGAACAAAAGATGTCTTGAAAGACTATAACATGAGCCCCAATATGTTCCAGATTGATGACAAGGAAACAGGAACAGAAAAGATTTACAATGAGCTGGATCTCCGTTCTCCGGAAGGTGAAATGCTTATGTCACCCTTTTTCCTTCTGGCAATTTTTGTCCTGCTTGTATCGTCCCTTGTTTTGAATTTTATTTTTTTCCGTTCCATGAAAAAAGGAATCAAAATATTCAAATTATTATATACGGTTATTACGGTAACAACCGCCATAATTCTGGAGGGATACTATCTCATAAGATTAGGACCTCTTTCCATCTGGTTTTGTGATGTGGAATTCTACTCTACCGGAAGGGCTGCACTGAACAGTATTCCCCTGATTTTAGCTATCTATGCCCAGATTATGTCAATTGTGTTCCTGTATCTTCCGGCAAAGGACGACGCATCATCAGAAGGAAGTAAATTCAAACTTTGGCCTTCCATAGTCCTGCCTATTCTGGCTTTCATCGCCTTTATTATACTGTGCTTTAATCTTCCTTCCGAGTTTTTTGGAGTAGCCGAAGGGGAAGAAGCCACCATTGCACAATTTGAATCCGCAATAAAACTTATGTTCAAATTGCTTTTGATTATTCTTCCAATACCATCAGTAATATATTACGGAATAAAACTCAAACTGAGAGGACTTTTTTTGGGAATATACCTCACTTTCTACTGGATTGGAACATTATTTGCCCTGGGATTTTTGATTTTGGCACTTATAAAACTTTTCGTAGCAATCTTCTTCCAGATTCTGATTTTTGTGGCCGGAGCCTTTGTAGTTCTATGGGTTCTTCCCAAAAGCGGAATTTCCGGACATTATGTTAAAAACGGAAGGGTTGTTGACAGCGACACCCCCGGAGCAAGATATGTTGCGGACACCTCGTCACCATTGGATGACCTCTTTGATTCATCCTCCAAAAAGTAATCTTTCTTTAAAGTTTCACTTCTAAAAAACAACAAACAGCCGTTGCACACCGTAACGGCTGTTGTTTTTTCCCTCCAGCCAGATTTCCTGTGTCAAATTTCCTGCACAACATTTTCTGTACAGGATTTCCTCAAAAAAAATTCACCAATGCAAACCCTCCTTGACAATAATACGAAACCGTACTATTTTAGTCCTTAAAAGGACTATTTTATTATGAGCATCACAAAATCCCTCAAACACTATCTTTTGTTATTAAGTGAAATTGACTCCGTTTACCATGAGGCAAATCTTAAACTGAACATTTCCAACAGTTACTCCATAATCCTCTATACAATCTGCCTGGGAGGCGGCTCTTGCCCGTTGCAGAAAATCAAAAAACTTTCCGGACTGAACAAGCAGACTATCAATTCTTCTATAAGAAATATGGAAAAAGAAAACCTGGTCTATCTGGAATACATAGACGGAAAATCCAAACGCATCAGTCTTACCCAAAAGGGACAGGAACTTGCCAATAACACGGTTATGAAAATCATGGACATGGAAAATGAAATTATCTCCCGGTGGAATCAGGAGGACTTACAGAAATATCTTTCCATGACCGAAGATTTTCTTGCAGCCTTAAAGGAAAAAACAGCAGGGCTTTAATCCATGATACAGTTTTCAGATAATTTCACCCTTGCAAAATTATTGCGTTTTACACTGCCATCCATTGTAATGCTGATTTTTACATCGGTGTACACCATTGTTGACGGGTTCTTTGTGTCCAACTTTGCAGGAAAAGCCGAATTCACTGCGTTAAATTTTATCTTTCCCCTTATTTCCATACTGGGAAGTTTCGGATTTCTTTTCGGGACAGGGGGCGGGGCCCTAATCGCAAAAACCATGGGGGAAGGCAACCGGGAAAAAGCCTGCCAAACCTTTTCCCTCATTATATACACCTCAATAGGATTCAGTGTTGTTGCGGCGGCGGCAGGCTTAGTTGCAATCCGTCCAATTACCATTGCCCTGGGTGCAGAGGGTGAACTTTTGGAAAACAGCATAAGCTACGGCAGGATTCTCCTGATTGCCCTGCCGGCACTTATCCTGCAATACGAATTCCAGATATTCTTTCCCACTGCAGGAAAACCACACCTGGGTCTCTACTTTACCTTGTCGGCAGGGCTTACCAACATCATTCTGGATGCCTTATTTGTGGCTGTTTTCCACTGGGGGCTGGAAGGTGCCGCCGCCGCAACCGCATTGAGCCAATGTGTGGGAGGTTTACTTCCCTTAGTCTATTTTGCCGGAAAAAACTCAAGTCATCTTAAACTTACCGCCACCAAAATTGATCTGAGGGCAGTTTTTCAAACCGTGACAAACGGTTTTTCGGAACTTCTCAGCAATATTTCAATGTCGCTGGTAGGTATTCTTTACAATATCCAACTCTTGAAATATGCCGGGGAAAACGGCGTTGCAGCCTACGGTGTCCTTATGTATGTTAATTTTATTTTTTCTTCCACATTTATCGGATATTCTGTAGGAAGTGCACCTTTGTTCAGTTACCATCTCGGGGCAAAAAACTGGAAGCAACTCCACAATCTCTTATGCAAAAGCCTTGCAATAATTCTTTCGGTGTCATTGCTCATGGTGGCGACAGCCTTTGTTTCGGCGGAAAGCCTGACCCGCCTTTTCGTGGGCTACGATCAGGAACTTACGGAAATTACCACCCATGGATTTTTCCTCTTTTCTTTTGCCTTTCTTTTTGCCGGAATCGGAATTTTCAGCTCCGGCTTTTTTACCGCCTTGAACAACGGCTTGATTTCCGCCGTAATATCCTTTCTCCGCACCCTCTGTTTCCAGACTGCCGCAGTCCTCATTCTTCCCAGGTTCTGGGGCGTTGACGGAATCTGGTTTTCTGCTGTAGGCGCGGAAATTATGGCGGCCCTCGTTTCAGCCTGTTTTCTTATTGCAAAAAGAAAGCAGTATCATTATTAAAATGCCGGTTTTCCAGGTTTTAGCCAGACCTTCCCAGGATTTGCCTCCTGTAATCCCGGTAAAAATCCCGAAAGAGAAATTATATCAATAAGGACTAAATCCTGCCCTTTTCGTTGGTTTCGTGCATTTCTGCAAGAAGATTCATTACATGGTCAACAGAAACCTGCTTTGGGTCTTCGGCTCCGGGATTTTTTTCCTGGGCTTCTTCCCTAAAACCATGGCAGCTGTAAACAGGGCTTACATCCAAGACAATCCTGTCTTTTGCTACTATATCCCCAAGCATTCCCTGGGAAGAAGAGTTTTCGGGGATTCTAAGGCAATTTCCGTTTACAGAAATCAAGACCATTACATCTGACAACCTTATGTATGAATCAATCTCCCTGACCCCCCGTTTTGTCTCAGGATGTCCCGGCCTGTACCTTGTTCCGGAAGGGAACACAAGAAAGATTTTCCCTTCTTTCCTCAGAGTGTCAAAGGCCCTCATAGAAGCAAGGTTTATTTTCCGGCTCCGGGCTTCTTCTTCCTTGTGCTGTTCAGGGTCAGTAATAGAAGCCAAAGAACGGCTGGGATAAATTACAACCCGGGAATAAGACTCGGCAAAGGCACAAACCACAGGGTCGTCCTCGTTCAACTTCATACCGGCAATGGCTACAAGCCGGTCTGCAATTTCTTTTCCGGTTTCACCGCTTTCTTTAAGCATCAAAACAAGCTGGGGCAAATCCAGGTTACTGTAATGCTCCATAAGAATAAGGGCCTTCTGCCCTTCTTTTACCCTTTCCAAAAGCTCTTTGAGATTTTCCTGATGGCGGATTTCGGAATTGGGCAAAAGCAGGTCTTTTACCATTTTTTCGATCAGAGCCAGCGTGTCCTTGTTGGATTCCTGAAAAACATTTTCAGGGGTTATCGTCGTCTGCTTGCGGGATTTGGAAAGCAAATCCTGAAACATATCCTTGTATTCCTCTACTATTGTTCCCATAAAAACCTCCGGTAAAAAAACGGACTGCCGCCTGAAATCCTCCAAATGAATAAATCCGGCAGCAAAACATTCCCAGTATTAAATCCCTTATGCAGGGTTCCACATTTTTTTGTCTTTATTCAGAATACCCGTGATTTGTGTTTTCTGCAACAAAAAGATTTTTTCCGGTTTTACAAAATCAATATTAGGGGGAGCTCCATATACAAAATGTGGTACCTTTCCGGGGAATCTTATTTTATCAAGGGCTGTTCCGGTACCAAGGGCAAAACAGGCGGCTCCCCCTGGCTCCCAAGCCCCCGCCCCATCCAATGGGCAAAACAGGATAAATAATTCCATGCCGGAATCCAACTTGAACCTGATTCTGCATCCAGCCCCAAGGCAATTCCGGATCCCTCTGCCAAAACAACGCAAAAGGGGGCCAGGGGCTTGTCCGCCACCCCCTCGCGGACTACAGAAAAAAAGAAATCCCCGGCTTTCCCCTGTTACAGGCGGTGCAAACCGCTCCAGAGTTTGCACAAAAAGGACGGAGCCATGGGGCTGCCCGGGCCCACAGCAAAACAAAACTTTTAAGGAGCAAAAACGGTGTGCCCCACTATTCCATCCGGGACATAGTCTAAAATACCGTAGCAAAGCCATAAAAATATGGGAACCACAAAAAAACACCGCCCGTTTTTTTTTTTTATATTATGCACAAAATCACGATTTTGCCCGAGACAAAACAGGGCTGTAATTGCCGCAAAAGCGGTATGATACCCCAAAGCAACGCCGGTATTTCACGGCTCTAAAAGTGCAAAGTCAGCCCCTATCAAAAAAACGGCACAGAGCTACAAAAAAGCCCCTCCCATAGGGAGGAGCTTAAAAACAACAGATTAAACCGTGACAGAACTTTTAAAGACTGTCGGGGATTTTAAAGTTGTTATCTGACTTATAATACGAAGCGTCCAATTCTACTTCAGATTTCCGGTATTCTGCAGCACCAAACCAACCAACATCCTTACCAGAACCATCATAATTAATGTAAAATTTAAAGGCTCCTGAACTACCATAATTATCGATAGAAGCTACGCTTTCCGGCAGTGTAATCCTGTAATCCTTTGTATCCGGATTATAATCCATTTTATAGTCAGAATCTTTAACCCATTCATAACTTTCATCGAATAACCATGAGTTAAAATCTCCCCTTATATAAATATCCAGGGAAGTATCCAAAGACTTTCCGATGAAAGATGTATACAAAACAGGATTAAATATAAAGGTGTAATCTCCGTTTGATTCTTTAACGACCGGATTAGTTTCGATGGAACTTAATTTAACCCAAGAGGCATATAATGTCATGCCTTCCACAACTGAAGATGGGAATTCATCTTTTAGTGAACTTGTTGACCAACCTTTCAGTAAATACCCATCAAGCGAAAATCCAAAAGATGCATTAACAGGATATTTTGGCAAAAGCCGAACATCCTTGGAAGGTTTTTTGTCACTACCCCAAAAACCACCATTACCATCAAGCTTTACATTTACCATTTCAGAAGTAGAAGAATCAATGTAGATTCCTTTAAAAAAATCAATTACTCTCTTAGGATAAAATTTAAAATCCGGTGGATTATAAGTTATTTCATCATCACTAAGGTACAAGAATTCATATGGCATATTTTCAAGCCCATCATGAGCAGAAGTTTTTATGCCAAGCCATAACTCACCTTCAGAATGCATTACTACAAACTTGAAAAAAACCGGATTATCATCTGTTCCTAGAATTTCGATTTCACTATAGTTTTGTGACCAAGTACCATCAGGATTTTTTTGTAAACAATAAGGATAAGGTTCTAATTCTGGGTCCCAGTAATCTCCAGAAGTAAAGTGTCCTCCCATTTTAACATGAGTTATTTCTGAAGCATCAAAGGGCAAATCATAATCTTCAGGACGGAATATGACTTTTACAGGTTTTTCTGCATTATCCATATCGTATATCCTTTGCGGGAACCCACTTTGCATAAACCGTAGTATTGTTGTCACTTGCCTCAACAGTGGTTACAAAGTTATTCCCATCTTTTGTCCGGGTAAACCCATTAAGCCAATATACCTCTTTACCTGCTCTTTTACGGATAGTGTAACCATTATACAATGCACCTGTTACCTCTGGATTCATAAACAGAGGATAGGAATAAATATCATAGTTTTTTGGATACATATAATCTTTTATATTATCCCCCACATTAAGCTTCATACTTAACGAGGCAGTGCTGTTCCGGTATGTACCACCATTTAAATCCAAGGTCAGGTTAACCACTTTTACAGATGTTTCCCCACCATCACCATCACCGGGTTCACCTTCACCATCTCCATCACCGGGAATAGTG
>JADIMM010000109.1 GCA_017694795.1 Candidatus Gallitreponema excrementavium | reverse complement strand
CTTTTTACCTTGTCCTGGGGTCTGTAGTAATGCCCATGGCACACTCTACTCTTACCGGGGACTTGAATACTCCGGTACAGTCCTCTCAGAATGAGATTTTAGGTACATCAAGAAAAAATGATGCAAGGGCTGGTTTTTTCAGGCGCATGGAAGATGATTTTTCCGGAATAAACGAGCAGGAGCGTTCCGAAATGTACGGAAGTGTCCAGGCCTTTGACTGGCTTAGGAGACTGGGAATGGTTCCCTTTGACAAGCTTTTGCTCAAATATTCGGATTTTGATAATGTAAAGACCTGCCCTCTTAATATTGCATCCGATATTCTTGCCTCTGCTGCAAATGTTCTTTGTTCTCCGGCAGTAATTTCGCTTAAACTTTTAGAAGCGGTTTTTCTGTTCAACAACCGCCAGCGGATAGAGAACGGTGTATGCGAGACTGATAAGGAAATGGAAGTTTTTTTAACAAAGGCAAGGGATTTGCTGGGATCTTTGCAGCTTATTCTTTCCGAGATTTCGTTTTTGGATTTATGCCGGTTTGCAAAAGAAGATTTGTGTTTTTTTCCACAGCGTCCGGAAGGTGTGGAAAATTGGTTTGTTTTGTATAAAAACGGCTGGAAAAAAAGGTTTGAAAATGCCTGGAATCAATGGGCAAAAAAACAGCGCTACCTTGAAATACAGAAGCACATTTATGAATTCCTTAAAACAGAAAGTCTTCCTGAAATTGCATACAGGCCTTGGCTGGAGATAAATTCTTCCCTGTTTTTCAGGAAAGAAATGTCTTTTTCGTTTCTAAAAGGTTTTTTTCAGAATGTTTTTCCCATAAAAGTTTTTAAACCACTAAGAAGTATTCTATCCGAGGGAGAATTTATAAAAAGGGAAAACCAGCAGGAATATACGGATTCTTACAATACTCTCATTCATATGAAGGATACAATATCAGAGTTTGAACACAGGCTTTCTGTTGAGGGGGATATTGGTATCAGTTTTATCCAGGTTAAGAAGGAGAAACTGGTAAGCATTAGCGGTAAATCAAAGACAGAATCTCTGATGATGACAATTGATTCAGAGGGATCAATGATTGTTACCAAATGTTGCCAGGCCTTCCGCTCAATTATGGGAATATGTACGGCAATTACAGAGCGGAGCAGAACCGGTGAATACCAGGGGCTTGCAAATTATGGTCTCATTGAAGGGGTGGGAAACGAAGGTTTCCAAAAAAAACTGGCGGAAGCCTTAAATACAATTTCAGAGGCCCTGGATATTGTGAAAGATCTTGAATCCATGGAATTGGATTTATGAGTGCCGAATTCCGGGATTTTCAGACTTTAAAATCCACAGGAAGGATTCTCCGGTTGCGGGAAAAGGATTTTTGTTTTTTGTGTCCTTTCCTGTTCAAGGGCCGGTTTTTGTCCAGAGAAGAGACGCGGGATTTTGATACCGGCAGAAATTTCCCTTTCTGGGGAATTACTTTCAGAGATGCCGGTGACATGAAGTTTCCCCCGGAAACCGGAATTCAGCAGGAAAACCGGAAAAACCTTTATACAGTTCTCGGGCTGGATGGTCCGGGGGCCGGATACCCTTTGAGGGTAAAATTGGTTCATTCAAAAAAAGTTTTTTATTGTTCTCAGAAAAAAGGGACTTTCCCTGAAAATCTGGGGGAGGGGGATGGGATAATCTGCTCCCCGGACAGCGGAATTCCTTTTGTTACCTGTGCCGATTGTATGCCCGTTTATGTTTATGATGTGGTAAATTCCAACAGGGCTGTATTTCATTCCGGTTGGAGGGGAACAGGAATTGTTAGTACCGGTATAGCTTTGATGAAAGAAAAAACTACGCCTGAAAATCTGGCAGTGGTTATAGGTCCCCATATACGGGACTGCTGTTACCGGGTTGACAAAAACCGGGCTGAGTATTTTGCCGGAAATTTTACACCTTCTGCCGTAAAGTTCCGTGACGGGAACTATTACCTTTCACTTTTGGAAGCGAACCTTTTTTTGTTGGCACAATCCGGGATTCCGGAAGAAAATATTCTTGTATTTGATGAATGTACTTCCTGCAATCCTCTTTGGGGGTCTTTCAGAAGGGAAGGTCCTGAAAACTTTACCAGAATGGCCGCCTTTATCCTGTAAATTGTTTTTCCCTGATTGTTTCTTGCTTGAAACAGGGACTTAAAATCTTTACAATGATGTTGACTTGCGGAAAATAGCTCAGTCTAAAGTAATTCAGCAGAGGAAATGATTTGAAATGAAAGAACTGAAAAAAATCTGGCATGGTAAAGTTACGGAAGCTTTAAATAAACTAAGAATTTCCATGAATGTGGATTGTCCCGGAATAACGGAAGAAGAGGTTCCTCTGGAAAATCCTCCGGATCCCGGAATGGGGGATTTAGGGTTCCCCATGTTTATGTTTGCAAAAAAATTCCGTAAAGGTCCGCCTGTTATTGCCCGGGAAGTTGCGGAGATTCTTTCCGGTGATGTGGAGCTTGCAGAATACGGCAGGGTTCAGTCCCAGGGGCCCTATGTCAATGTTTTTGTTTCGAGGGAAAAAGCGACTGAATCCGTATTAAAGAACATTCTTTTATCTCCCGAATCTTATGGAAAGACAAATTCCCTTTCCGGCCGTAAGATTATGATTGAATTTTCCAGCCCCAATACAAACAAGCCCCTCCACCTGGGACACCTTAGGAACGACGCCCTTGGTGAGTCTGTTTCAAGGATTCTTAAATTTCTCGGGGCAGAAGTTTACAAGGTTTGCATCATCAATAACAGAGGGGTTCATATCTGCAAATCCATGCTGGCTTATAAAAAGTTCGGTAATAATGAAACGCCGGAATCCCTTGGGGTAAAGAGCGACCGTTTTGTAGGTGATTTTTATGTAAAATTTGCAAAATGGGCTTCTGAGGATCCCGGTGCAGAAGCAGAGGCCCAGGAAATGCTCAGAAAATGGGAAGCCGGGGATCCGGATACTGTTGCTCTGTGGAAAAAAATGAATAATTGGGCTGTTTCCGGTATGGAGAGAACGTATAAAAGAACCGGCGTTTCATTTGATAAATATTACTTTGAAAGTGATACCTACCTTTTAGGAAAAGATGCCATAGCAAAGGGACTGGAAGAAAAAATATTCTATAAGGATGAGGAAGGTACTACCTGGGTTGATTTAACTGAAGAAAATCTGGATAAAAAAGTGCTTTTGCGTAAAGACGGTACTTCGGTTTATATTACCCAGGATATAGGAACGGCAATCCAGAGGCATAATGACTGGCCTTTTGACCAGTTGGTATATGTTGTCGGCTCTGAACAGATTTACCATTTCAAGGTTTTGTTTTTGGTTTTGAAAAAACTCGGGTATTCCTGGGCCGATATGCTTTACCATCTTTCCTACGGAATGGTGAACCTGCCGGAAGGAAGAATGAAGAGCCGGGAAGGTACCGTTGTTGATGCAGATGATTTGATTGACAGTCTAAGGGATATGGCTGTTGAGGAAATAAAAGTAAAAAACAGGGAGGAAGCGGTAGGAGATATAAATGATGTGGCGGAGAAAATCGCCTTAGGTGCCCTGCATTATTTCCTGCTCCAGGTAACTCCTTCAAAAGATATGCTTTTTAACCCAAAAGAATCTCTTTCGTTTAACGGTGATACAGGCCCTTACCTCCAGTACATGGGGGCAAGGATTACTTCAGTTTTGAAAAAGGCTGAGGCCTCTCCTTCTGTGCAGGGGGCCGTTTCAGATTACAGCCTTCTTGATGAAGAATACGAATGGGAACTTCTGAAGCTTTTGGCAAAGTTTCCTGATGTGGTGGACGAGGCAGGCCGCAACATGGATCCAAGCCGGATTGCCCTTTACCTTTATGAGCTTTCAAAAGGTTTCAGCAGATTTTATCACGAATGTCCTATTCTTGATGAAAAGAATCCTGTTTTATCAAAAACCCGGCTTGATTTGGCAAAGGCTGTTCTTGTGGTTTTAAAAAATGCCATGAACCTGGTGATGATACCGTTTTTGGAAAGCATGTGATTCCGGTCTGACACTCTGGTAAGAATGCTTGTTTCTCCGGATACCGGTAACCGGTTTTGACTGTCTTTTCCTGTATTGTTTGGAAGGTGTTTGATGTCAGAAAAAAAGATAGATGGAAATTTAAAAAGCATGGATTTAGGTAATCAGGAGATACTTGAGATTGCCTCACGGGCCGGCCGTTTAGTTTTGGAAAACGGCGGTGAAACTTACCGGGCAGAGGAAACAATGAACCGGGCGGCACTATCCCTTGGGGCTGCGGTTTCAGAGTCTTTTGTAACACCAACCGTTGTAATGCTGTCTGTTCAGGATAATGATAAAAAAACGGAAACTATAATTCACCGGGTAAAAAAAAGGGAAATAAATCTTGGCAAAATCGGCAGTATCAATGCCCTTTCAAGAAAGATTTCTTCCAGGACAGAATGCCCGGGCAGGACAGAATGCCCGGGAAAAGCCGGATTTTACACTACCGGAAAGCAGATAAGTTATGTACTTTCCCGGATTGAAAATTCTCCTGTTTACCCTGTAAAGTTGCAGGTTTTGTTTTATGGTCTTGTGCCGTTATTTTTTTCCCTGATTTTTGATGGAACCCTGAAGGATTGTCTGGGGGCTTTCGTTTCCGGGTGCTGTCTCCGGGGTGTCATGTTTATTCTTTCCCGGTTTAATTTTCCATCCTTTATCAGTACCCTTACAGAGGGCTTTTTTGTTTCATTTTGCATAAGGGTTGCATCCTGTATACATATTGTAGATAACCCGGAAATAAGCAGTATAAGTGTTTTGATGGTATTGGTTCCAGGTCTTGCTATTGTAAATGCCATCAGGGACATAATAGCAGGGGATTTGGTTGCCGGGCTGGCACGGGGGGCAGAGGCTTTTATAGTAGCTGCAGCCCTGTCTTTTGGTGCCGGACTTGGGGTTTTATTGTTTGATTTTATAGGATTTTAGTGTGGGATTTATAGAAAGCCTGTCAGAATCGGTCCCGGTTTATATGCTGCTCTCATCATTTTTTGCCGGTTGTGCTTCGGCGGGTTTTGCCTTTTGTTTTTTTGCAGCTCCAAAGGATATATTAACCGGTGGAGTTTGTGGATTTTTAGGCTGGTTTGTATACCTTCTTGCAAAAAATTTGGATATGGCGGTTGTTATTTCCTTCGGAGCTGCTGCATTTACTGCCGGGGTTTTTTCGGAAATCTGTGCTTTTCTCCGCAGGCGTCCGGCTCTGGTTTTCAGTGTCCCCGGAATAATTCCCCTTGTTCCCGGAGGCGGGATGTATGAAACCATGATGGCTGCTGTCAGGGGGAATATGGAAGAGGCAGGGACAAGGGCTTTTGTAACCCTGTGTTCCGCCGGTGCAGTGGCAGTGGGACTTGCCGCAGCAACTGCCGTATGCCGTATGATTCATAGGAACAGGTAAATTTTCCCAAAAAAAATAATTATATTTTTGCAGGTTTTATAAAATCATAGTACTTGCAAAAGGTTGGGTTTTGATTTAGTATCTTTATGTTTACTATATCGATGGAGATTTATTATGTTAGTTGCTATTTTGGTAGTTTTCGTTATCATTGCAGTGCTTTTGATAGGTCTTGTACTTTTACAGAATGAGGGCGGAAACGGAGTCGGAGGAATTTTTGGTGGTTCCAGTTCTTCTGTATTCGGTTCAAGATCAGGTAATGTTCTGTCAAAGGCTACCTATATTCTTGGTATACTTTTTTTTGTTCTTTGTTTTGTTCTTGCACTAATGAATAAACCTGATAGAAGCGAAGATGCAGGTGTACTCGAGGCCGCCGGCGAGGAAAGTGGTATTGAACAACCTGCTTCGGAAGATGAAGATTGGTTTAAGAAAGCTCCGGTGGAATCAGAAGGTGCTGAAGCTCCGGCTGCTTCTACAGGGACATTGGAAACCGATACGGTTATTGTTGAATAGTTTGTACTATGCTGTTGTCCCAGATTTTTAGCCCGGATCGAATAATTGTAAACTTGGAGAGCGAGGATAAAGACGAGGCATTTGAGGAGCTTGTAAACCAGTTGGTCGTAAGTATTCCGGGGACGAACCGTCAGGCTGTGCTTAATTCCCTTTGGGAAAGAGAGGAGAAAATGAGTACAGGTATTAAGAGGGGGATAGCTGTTCCCCACGGGCTTACAAATGCAGTGGAGGGGGTAAAGGCTGTTTTGGGCATATCTAAAAAGGGAATAGACTATGAATCCCTTGATGGAGGTCCTGTATACATCCTGTTTATGCTGTTGTTTTCACCAAAGGTTGCTGAACAGCATCTTAAGGTTTTGAGAAGTTTGGCATATCTTCTTGATGACCATGCTTTTTATGAACAGCTTATGATCCAGAAAAGTCCTGAAGGTGTGTATTCCTGTATCTGTAAGTTTGAGGAGATGCTTCTAGGCGATAATTAATTTGCTTTGTCTTTTACGGAGGTTTTTATGGTGGAAAAGGATATCATAGGCCATCTTATTGACGTAGAAAAGCTGGCTTCCGATTTACTTGCTGATGCCCAGGCTGAATCCGAAAAAAGGCTCTCTGCTGCAAGGGCTCAGGCGGATTCGGAGTTTAGGATTGCTTACGAAGCCCTGATTAAAAGGCTGGATGCTGATTATAAAAACAAAACAGAGGAAATTGAGAAGAAAAGAGATTCCGATATAAAGGCTTATGACTCCATGCTTGAGTCTATCCCCTTGAACCAGTCCCGTTTCGATTCATTCGTTGATTCCAAACTTTTCGGGTAGATTTATGGACAGGTCTGGTGCTTATGCTTATGTTTATGCTAAGGCTTGTGGCATAGTCTCCAAGTCTTTTGTCGGGAAAAAATCCGGCAGGCTTTTTTCGGTTAAAACCCTTGGCGAGTTATGGACTCTTTTGTTTGAAGAAGAGCTGCCTATGGTGCCGGAGGGACTTTTGGCTTATGAGATAGAACGGAAAGCCCGGGGGGAGTTTATCAGCTCCTTTATTTCTCTTTTATCGGCTTTTGACAAACCGGAACCGGTATGCCTTGCCTTATTGGATTATTTTAACTTTGAAAACTATAAAATTCTGGTTCATGCCTTGGATGAAAAACAGAAAGATGTTCCTTCTTTCAATAACCTGGGGGATTACAGCACCCTTAACCTGGCAAAATGGCCGTCGTTTACAGAAATGGTCAGGGGTACTTTTTTTGCCGGGTTCGGTCTTTCCTTGCCGGAAAAGCCGGATGCGTCCTGGGAAAATATGCTGGATAAATTATTTTACCGGAATCTTTGGGATTCGGTAAATAAAATTCCTTCTGCTCAAAGAGATTTTGCCATTCATATTATAAAAAATCAGATAGAAATTGAAAATATTTCCTGGGCCCTCAGGTTAAGGGTATATTTTGATATGAAGCGGGAAGACATAATTCCTATGCTGGTATTTGAAGATGCGGAAAATCCTTCTTCCAAGGATGTTCTTGGCGGAACTGCCATGGAGGCATTGGAACTGCCCTTGGATAATATCGAAGCATGGAAATCCTGGAAGTTCTTTAAATTCTTGAATCCTTGGTCTGATTCTTCCTTGTGGTCCGTGGATCCCCGTTATTTTGAGCAGGCAGGGTTTACATGGCTTGGGCAACAGGCACTAAAGAATTTTCACAGGAATCCTTTTTCAGTAAATACACTTTTATGTTTTTTTAAAATCAAGCAATCAGAAGTTTCTCTTATTAGAACTGCCGCCGAGGGTATCAGGCTACAGGTGTCAGAAAAGGAAATGGCTGATTTCAGGGGGAATCGCTAATGTTAAAAACTACAGCCATGAGACTAGCCGAATTGATGATCCTCAAGGAAGATATTAATTCTGTCTTGGAGTATTTGGGTAAAAAAGGAAATTTTGAGATCCATCATCCTGATTTTGTCCAGGGGGCCACTGCAACTGATGAAACCTCTGCCATTTTGGAAAGATTGAAAACTGCACGGGCTGCCCTGGGAATCCCGGACAGAATCGAATATTCAAAAAATATTTCACTTCCGACTGCTGAGGACATGAAGAATGTGAAGGTTTTTCTGGCATCTTTTGACGAGTTGCAGGAGAAGGAAACCCGTGTCCTGGATAAACAAAAACAATACAATGACACTCTTCAAGAGGCCAGGGCCTTTGCAAATTTAAAAGTTCCTTATTCAGAGCTTGAGCATCTGTCTTTTTTGACAATGAGAATTGGAAAGATAGATCCGTCTGTGTTGCCTGACATTAAAAGCCAGCTTGGAGGCCGTGCGGTAATTGTACCCCTTGGGAATGACAGTTCCAGAATCCTGGCAGCTGCTTCAAAAAAAGGGAGGTTTGCCCTGGATACTGAGTTGTCAAAGTTCGGGTTTGTTCCTATAGAGGTTTCAAAGGATTTCAAGGGAATCCCGGACGAGCTTTTGGTGTCCCTCGAAAATCAGGTTCGGGAGGGTGAACAGGCTGTAAAAGAGGTTCAAAAGGAAAAGGATACCTTTGTTAAATTTAACTCAGAGACATTACTTGACTATCTTCAGATGTTTACAATGGCTCATACGGTGGAAGAAGTCCGTGACAATCTTGAGTCTACAAGACTGGTTTACAGGTTGACAGGTTGGATAGCAGAAAAGGACAGCTCCACACTGATGAAAGAGCTTGACGATCTGACTGAAGGAAGAATAGCCATACGGATTTACGAGCCGGAAGAGGTGCCTTCCGTAGCAAAGGGAGAGGAAAAGGTTCCTGTAAAGGTTACCCACGGAAAGTTTGTCTCCAGTTTTGAAAGGTTGATTTTTAGCTACGGGGCACCGTTGTACGGTTCCATAGATCCCACACCCATGGTTGCCGTTTTCTTTACAATACTGTTTGGTATTATGTTCGGGGACGCTGGACAGGGATTGGTTTTTGTTTTGATTGGTATTCTTCTTACGGCAAAGAAGCTTAAGGCTTTCCATTCTTGGTGGAAATTCGGTCCGATTTTCATAAGTATTGGTTGTTCCAGTTTTATTATGGGGCTGCTGACCGGAGAGTTTTTTACTAATAGTGAACTTCTTGTCCCGTTCAGCAGGTTTGTTACCGGTCTGTTTGGGGAGCCGAAAGATCACATTCTCCATCTTATGCCGGAATCAGGTGCCACAGCAAAGCTTTTGATGTTTTTTGGATTTACCCTTGCTGTAGGATTTATCATAAATTCTGTAGGGCTTATAATAAATATCATAAATCAGTTTACCCTTGGACATCCAGGTAAAGCCATATTCAGTAAGACAGGTATCTTCGGAACCTGTTTCTTCTGGTATGCAGTTTTTATGGCAATCCGTATAGCATTTTTCAAATCTTCATTCTTTTGGTTTGACGGTGCTATCCTAGGTTTCTTTCTTTTTGGGGTTTTTCTTTCGGAGCCAATGACCAGACTTGTGGAAGGGCACCGGCCGGTTTTTGAAAACGGTTTTTTTGCCGCCATAATAGAGGGAATAGTGGAAGTTTTGGAAGTTGTTTCCACTTATATTTCAAATTCTGTGAGCTTTGTAAGGGTAGGGGCATTTGCCCTTTCCCATGCAGTTTTAAGTTATATTATTTTTATGCTGACTGATATGGTTGGAGGAAGTTTTTCTGTAGGGGGGCTGGCAGTAACTATTCTTGGAAACGCAGTAATAATAATACTGGAGGGAATGATAGTTGCCATACAGGTAATAAGGCTTCAGTATTACGAATTCTTTTCAAAGTTCTTTACAGAAACCGGAAAAGAATTTAAACCTTTTAAATTGAATTATAAGGAGTAATTTTGTAAATAAGCAGACAGAATTACAGCGTTGTCTGTTTTCTGTTGGAGCTGTTCAACGGCCTGCTTAAAATATATTTTATTGGGAAATAATAATTATTATTTTACGGGTATTGGGAGTACCTGTACACTGTGAAATCAGTTGCTCAGTTTTCCTTAACAGTAATTGGAGGTTTATATGAAAACCAAATTTTTTATTGTTCTTTCTGTTTTAATCTGCATTGCAGGTTTTGCCTTTGCCCAGTCAGAGGTTCCTGCCGTTGACACAGTTGCAGAAGAAGCTGCCCCGGTTGAAAAAGCCGAAGTTAAATCTTCCGGTGTGGATACCCAGGCTCTTAAATATTTTGCCGCAGCCATTGCAGTTGGTATAGCCTGTATTGCCGGAGGCATGGCTGTAGGAAAAATCGGGGCTGCCGCTATGGGAGCTATGAGCGAAAACGCAGAACTTTCCGGAAAGGCTCTTCCCTTTGCAGGTCTGGCAGAAGGTATTTGTCTCTGGGGATTTCTTGTTGCACTTTTGATTTTGATGGTGTAAAGGAAAAGTGGAATACTATTTTATCGGACAACGGGAACTTGTTACAGCCTTTAAAATGATAGGTGTACAGGGATGTGTTGCCGGAAATGTGGAAGCTGCCCGGGAAGCATTTAAGAGGGCTACAGGATTTTCTTTGGAAAACACACCGGCTGGTGATGACTCTACAAAGGATGTAAGTGTTGAACGCCTTTATCCCCGGGTGCTTATTCTTACAGAGGGAGTTTCCGATATGTTGCGACAAGAAGTTCTTGAGTGGCAGATGACAGGTAAATTCCCTCTTATAGTGGAAATTCCAGGTTTGCAAGGAAGGCTGGAAGGACGGCAGAGTCTTTCTGATTCTATCCGTGAGGCCATAGGAATTAGAGTTTAGTTTTTTAGTTGTTAGGAGAAGTCTGTTTATGGAAGAACTCCGTTCTACAGAAATTTTGGATAAAGAGATTCAGGAAGATGCCAGGCGTAAGGCTGAGCGTATTCTTAGAAAAACAGATGTTGAGTGTGAGAAAATAAAAAATTCTGTTTCAACAAGAATTGAAACTGTTACCAGCGAAAAGAACGAAGAATACAAAAAAAAGACCGAAGATTTTGAGAAAAGTGCCTTTTCGTCCATTCCTTTGGAAAAACAACGAAGGCTGGTTTCGTTCATTGACAAAAATGTCCATAAAGCCCTGACTTCTTACCTGGCAGGATTGAGTCTTGAAAAAAAATTAAGGCTTATAGAGAAACTTATATCCCGTGGAGCTTTTGCATTCAATATGGAAGGGGTTATTGTTTCTGTAAACGGTTTTCCAATTGAAGAAGTAAAAAAAATAACAGGTAAAATATTTGGTAAAGAAAAAACCTTTGTATATAAAAATGTTGATGAGACTATTGTGAAAGATGGTGTTCTTTTAGAGTCTCCTGACGGTACTGTAAGATGTCACAGTGATTTTTCCGAAGTTGAAAGAATTTTGTGTGATGATTTCCGGTATGAGTTGCAGGATTCTCTCTTTGACGGGAGGCTTTCGGTATGATTAAGGGTAAAATCGTCCGGGTTTCCGGCCCAATTGTTTATGCTGAAGGCTTAGGGGGCTGCGGACTTTATGATGTTGTGGATGTTGGAGAAAAAAAACTCATTGGTGAAATTATACGCTTAAAGGATTCTTTTGCTACGATTCAGGTTTACGAGGATGTTACGGGAATCCATATCGGGGAAGAGGTTGTTTGTAATCAAAGGCCTTTATCCCTTCGGCTTGGCCCGGGCTTGGTTGGAACCATTTATGATGGAATACAGCGTCCTTTAAAGGAAATGTACGGGGAAGGGGAAGCCTTTCTTTTGCCCGGTGTGAGAAGCGAACCTTTGGATACAAAGAAAAAATGGGCTTTTAAACCCTGTGCTGCCCAAGGGGGGGAGGTTTATCCCGGAATGGTTCTGGGAACTGTAGATGAGACATCTTCCGTCAATCATAAGATTATGGTACCCCCTTCTGTTAAAGGTACAAAGCTTGTTTTTTTGGCAGATGCCGGAGAATACACCATAGAGGAAGTGATAGGTAAGACAGATTTAGGAGAGGAAATTTACCTTGCCCAGTATTGGCCAGTAAGGAAGCCCCGGCCCTTTAACGCAAAGCTTCCGGTATCCGAGCCGTTGATTACAGGTCAGAGGGTAATAGATGTGTTTTTCCCTCTTTCCAAGGGTGGCACAGCTGCAATTCCAGGTGGTTTCGGTACAGGAAAGACCATGACACAGCACGCTGTTGCAAAATGGTGTGATGCGGATTTAATTGTCTATATCGGTTGCGGTGAGCGTGGAAACGAGATGACCGATGTTTTGACTGAGTTTCCATCCCTGATAGATCCCAGAACCGGCCGTTCCCTGATGGAACGTACGATACTGATAGCAAATACTTCCAATATGCCTGTCGCTGCCAGGGAAGTTTCACTGTATTCAGGTATAACCTTGGCAGAGTATTACCGGGACATGGGAATGGCGGTTGCTATTATGGCTGATTCAACAAGCCGGTGGGCAGAAGCACTCAGGGAGCTTTCAGGCCGTATGGAGGAAATGCCTGCAGAAGAAGGCTTCCCGGCATATCTTCCCACAAGGCTTGCAGAATTTTATGAAAGGGCAGGCCGGGTTACCACGTTATCCGGAACCGAAGGCTCTGTTTCGGTTATCGGGGCTGTTTCCCCTCCCGGAGGTGATTTTTCTGAACCTGTAACCCAACATACAAAGAGGTTTATCCGGTGTTTCTGGGCTTTGGACAGGGATTTGGCTAATGCACGGCATTACCCTGCAATCGGATGGATTGATTCTTATTCAGAATATGCCGATGAAGTCAGGCCGTGGTGGGATAAACTGGACCCCCGTTGGAGTGAAGTCAGGCAGGAAGCCTTGGATTTGCTAAAAAGGGAGCAGAGGCTGGAGCAGATTGTACGGCTTATCGGTCCTGACGCCCTTCCTGATAATGAAAGAATTGTTCTGGTTGTGGCGGAGATGATAAAAAACGGTTTTCTTCAGCAGAGTGCCTTTGATGAAATTGACATGTATTCTGTACCGGAAAAACAGATACAGATTCTTCAGATAATGATGTCTTTTTACAAAAGGTCCAGGGCGATAATAAAGCAGGGTGCCCCCTTGCTCAAAATCAATGCTCTGCCGGTAAAGGAAGAGATTGTCAGAATAAAAACTACAATTTCAAACGAAGATGCGGGAAAAATTTCCGAGGTTGAACATAGAATGAATGACCAGCTTAACGAGTTGGAGAGAGTTTACAAAAAGGCGGACTTGGCATGAGAGGTGTAGAATATAAGGGCCTTACATCTGTTGACGGTCCTATTGTAATTGTTAGAAGAAAAGAAAACATTTTTTACGGTGAAATTGCTGCTGTAAAAGACAGGAACGGTGAAAAACGCATAGGACGTATTATCGATATGTCTGAAGAATATGCAGTGGTTCAGATTTTTGGTTCTACTACTGGACTTTCCCTTGAAGATGCTTCCGTGGAATTTTATGACTGTCCCATGGAATTAAGGGTTGGGGACGGACTTTTAGGAAGAATTTTTAACGGACTGGGAAAACCTATTGACGGGTATCCTGAGCTTTATTCTTCAAAAAAAGTTAATGTAAACGGGAACCCCATTAACCCCTATGCACGGGTTTACCCCAGGGATTTTATACAAACTGGGATAAGTGCCATAGACGGGATGAATACCCTTATCCGGGGCCAAAAGCTTCCAGTTTTTTCAGGAAACGGGTTACCCCATAATAAGCTGGCCGCTCAGATAATCCGCCAGGCAAAAATTCTTAATTCAGACGAAGACTTTGTAATGGTTTTTGCCGGGATGGGAATAAAATATGATGTGGCGCAGTTTTTTAAAAACACCTTTGAAGAATCCGGGGTTCTTTCCAAGGTAGTAATGTTCCAGTCCCTGGCAGATGCTCCTTCCATCGAAAGAATTATAACACCACGATGTGCATTGACTGCAGCGGAATATCTTGCATATGAGAGGGGTATGCACGTTCTGGTTGTTATGACGGATATGACCAATTATTGCGAGGCACTCCGTGAGATATCCACTACAAGGGGAGAAGTTCCTGGAAGAAAGGGTTATCCCGGTTACCTGTATTCTGATTTGGCTGAGCTTTACGAAAGGGCGGGAAAAATAAAAGGTTCAAAGGGGTCCATAACACAGATCCCGATTTTAACAATGCCGAATGACGATATTTCCCATCCGATACCTGACTTGACCGGGTATATTACGGAAGGGCAGATTGTTTTGGGTAGGGAACTTTCCCAGAAAGGAGTTTATCCTCCAGTGGCCGGGTTGCCCAGTTTGTCAAGGCTTATGAAAGACGGTATCGGGGAAGGAATGACCCGGGAAGACCATAAGGATGTTTCAAGCCAGCTGTTTGCAGCTTATTCCAAGGTAAAGAATATCCGTAATCTGGCTTCGATTATCGGAGAAGAAGAGCTTTCAGAAAATGACAAGCTTTATCTTGAATTTGGCAAACAGTTTGAAGAAAAATTTCTTTCACAAGGGGAATATGAAAACCGGTCTATCGAAGAAACCCTTTCTATAGGTTGGCAGATGCTTTCTATCCTGCCAAAGAATGAATTGTACCGGATAAAGGCAGAATTCATAAAGAAATATATGCCCGGTCAAAAGGATTAGTAATTATGGCCAGACTTAATGTTGCACCTACAAAATCAAATCTTCTCAGCATAAAAGAGCAGCTGTCAGTAGCAGAAGACGGTTATGAGCTTTTGGAACAGAAACGGGAGATTCTGGTTATGGAGCTTATGCATATGGTTGATAAGGTCAAAATCCTTGAGAGGGATATAGATAAGGCTGTTTCTACGGCTTATCCGGCTTTAAGGCATATGTTGATGGCTATAGGCAGGGACGAGGCAGACCGGGCTGGAAAGAATGTTCATTATGATTATATACTTAAAGAGAAATCTGTGGTTGCAGCAGGTATGAATTTCGGAACTTTGGAATTCCAGCCGCCTGTAAAAAAACTTAATTATTCCTTTTTGAATTCCTTTGCAGAATGCGACAAAGTCATGATAGAATTCCTGGAATTGTTAAAGTTGCTTACATCTTTGGCATCAATAAGGACTATTGTCTGGCGGCTGGCCAGGGAAGTAAAAAAGACCCAAAGAAGGGTGAATGCATTGGATAAGCAGGTGATTCCTACAACAAAGGAAACCAAGGCGTATATAGAAAGTGTTTTGGAAGAACGTGAGCGGGAAAATGTCTTTGTATTAAAGTCGTTAAAATCCCGTAATGGAGGAAGCAGTTTAATATGATTAAACCTTTTTTCAAGAATATTTTGGTGGCTGTAAATGGTTCGGACCGTTCGATTAAGGCTGCTAAATATGCAATTTTGATGGCTAAGATGTATAATTGTAAAGTCTCTGTTATTTATGTTGTAGATACTGCAACAATCAAGTACCTCACTTTAAGTAAGTTTTTTATTCAGGAAGAAAGTGCGGAATACGAAAAGTCTTTGGTTCAGAACGGGGAAAACAACCTGAAATATGTTGAGGAATTGGCAGCCTCAAAAGGTATCAAAATAGAAAAGATTATGCGCAGCGGTTCTATCTGGGGGGAGATAGTTGCGGTGGCACAGGAAAAATCCTTTGATGCAATCCTTGTGGGTGGCCTGGAACATCACCCGGAAGACAACGAAACTCTTTCAAGGCAGGCAAAAGAGCTGATTATTCATTCACCTTGTTCGGTAATTGTTGTCAAGGAACATGATATTGACAAGCTCTTTAAACTTGCATAACCCCTCCGGAGGTATTGATGAATATAGGAATTTTGACTGTTTTTGAAAAGAAAAATGAGAATAATTCAGCCTGTCTAAAATCTTTAACAGAGGCTGTTGAAAAAAAAGGGCATACAGCTAACGTTCTTGACGGAACATCCCGGGAAGAGATTAGGCTGTCCCATTACGAATATGTGATTGTTGCAACCCATCCACGGTCTTTTTTTTCCGGAAATTTGCCGGAAAGGGTGGCCGAATGTCTTGCCCAGGGCGGATCTCTCATCGGTAAAAAATCCTGCGGGCTGATATTTAAACCGGGGTTAATGCTCAATAAAGCCTGTGCAAATCTGATGGCTGCAATGGAAAAAGAAGGAATGGTTTTGGATTATTCCGATATTGTACCTGATACGGAATACGCAGGAATTGTGGGGAAGAAATTCTAAGTCATGGAAAGTTTTTTTCAGATACTTGAAGTTTCGCCGGGGGCTTCTGTAACAGAAGTAAAGCATGCTTTCAGGGAAAAGGCCAAAACCCTTCATCCTGACATATCCGGTTCAGATGGTGAGAAGATGAAATTGCTTCTTAACGCATACAGAAAGATTCTGGAGAAAATTTCATCCGAAAAAAGCAGTTTTTTTGACAGACAGTATTTTCAGAAAAGAAAGCCTTCCGGTGACGACATTATCAGGGATTATGAAGAATGGCTTATAAGCCGGGGGGATATAGAAAGCCGGGCAAAGCTTGTGTTTTACAGATTGATTCATGGGAAGGAGACCCAGGCTTGTGAGGAGTATTTGAAACTGCTTTCAGATTCCGGGAATTTCAGTTTTGAAAAATATTTTGATAAAGAAGATTTTATGGACTTCGGATTTATTTTGGCTGAGGAATTGTACTTAAGGAAAAAATACTATGATTCCCTGAACCTTTTGATTAGAATTTTCCAATTGGAAAAGCAGAAGCCATATTTTAAAATTTTTTTCCCGGAAGTTGAAAAAATCATGAGGGACATTTACAGAAATAAACTTTCCGGAAGCATTGGTGATGAATTGGCTTTGGACTTATATGAGGAACTTTTGGACTTGAATCTCGGGACCAGGGAAGATTCCGTTATATTCCGCAGAATGGCCGACGGTTTTTTCAGGATAGGTGATTATAAAACAGCAGAAATTTGTGCCGCAGAGGCATTAAAGCTTGATCCCCAGCTTACCGGTTTTAAAAATTTTAAAAAAGAATTTTCATAGGAGCTGTACAATGATAAGAATTAAAAATGAAAAACAGATTGAAGGAATCAGAAAATCCTGTAAACTACTTGCCAGGCTTTTTAAAGAAATTGTGCCTATGACTGTTGCCGGTGTCAGTACAAAGGAATTGGACGATTTTGCAAAGGATTTTATGCATAAGCACGGCGGGTCACCGGCCTGGTACAAGGAAAATTTTCCTGGTGCAATCTGCTGTTCGATAAATGATGAGGTTATACACGGTATTCCCTCAAAAAAAAGAATTATCCGTGACGGGGATTTGGTTTCGCTTGATATTGGTATAGACCTGGGTGGATATATAAGTGATTCAACTGTTACAGTTCCGGTGGGAAATGTGGATTCTGCATGTTTAAAAATGTTGGAGGCGGCAAAAGAAAGTCTTGCAGCTGGTATTGATGCCTGCAGGGTCGGTAACCGGATCAGTCACATATCAAATGCAGTTTATGATGTTCTTGCCCCAAAAGGTTACGGAGTAGTTTATTCATTCTGCGGTCATGGGGTAGGGCTAAAGGTTCATGAAGATCCTTCCATTCCCAATGTACCTGACGGTGGCTCAAATCACAGGATTGTTCCTGGAATGGTTTTGGCCATTGAACCGATGGTAAATCTCGGTACTCCCGATGTCGAAATCCTTGAAGATGGTTGGACTGTTGTAACTGCTGACGGAAAGCCTTCTGTCCATGTGGAGCATACAGTGGCAGTGTTTAAAGACCATACAGAGATTCTTACTGTCCTTGACCCTGATGAAGAATAAATAACAAATATTTATTTGTAACTTGCAATAAACAGAATTATTTTTATATTGCATTATGAGAACCGGATTTTATACCGGCTTTACAGATAACAGCGTTGCTGTACTTCTGTTCAGGGATTTTTAATTTTTTATAACTAGCTATCTCTGTTTCATAAACGGACTTTACAGGTTGTTATTTGCCTGTAATTTTTGGAGGTTATATGTTTCCTGATTCAAATAGAAAACAGACCTTAACCGGAGGGGTTTTAATAACCGGTTTTATCCTTTTGATAGTATCATGTTGTTTTATTTTTATGTCCTTTTCATGTTCTGCCAAACCGGGAACAGCCCAGACTGCTTACGGTGATACGGTAAGCTCCACAGGAGTTTCAGGTGATTCACTTTCTATTGTAGAGGCATTACAGGATAATTTCAGGGCTGTTTCCCAAGGTGTCCTTCCTTCTCTGGTGGAAATTGATGTATCCCAGACGCAGACTGTTCAGGTGCCTTCTTTCATTGATCCCTTTGAGTTTTTCTTTGGAAAACCCGACAAGGATAAGGATTCGGATAAAAATGAAAAGGAATATAAAACCCAGGCCATGGGTTCCGGATTTATTGTGGAAAAAAAAGGTTCAACTTACTATGTTGTAACAAACAATCATGTGGTGGAAGGTGCAGACAGTATTAAAATAACACTTCATGACGAGAGAGTCTTTGACGGAAGTCTTGTAGGATCAGACCCCCGCAAGGATATTGCCCTGGTGTCATTTACCTGTAAAACTGATGATATAAAAGTTGCAAATTTAGGAGACTCGGATACTGTCCAGACCGGAGATATTGTTTTTGCAATTGGAAATCCCCTTGGATATTTTTCTACCGTAACACAGGGTGTTGTAAGTGCTGTAGGCCGTAACGGAGGCCCTTCTGATAATATAAATGATTTTATTCAGACTGATGCCTCAATAAATCAGGGAAATTCAGGTGGACCCTTGGTAAATATTTATGGGGAAGTAATCGGAATCAATACATGGATTGCTTCTAATAGCGGGGCATCTGTAGGACTTGGGTTTGCAATACCGGTAAACAATATTAAACGCACAATAGAAGAATTTATTTCAACCGGAAAGATTGAATACGGATGGGTAGGTGTAAGCCTTATAGAAGCAAATAAGGATTTTCTTGATTCCCTTGGAATAGAAACAAATAAGGGTGCCTTGGTTTCACAGGTGTTCCTGGGGTCTCCTGCCGATAAAGGAGGGCTTTTACCTGGTGACTTTATTGTTTCAATGGACGGAAAAGAAGTAAAAAATGTTTCCCAGCTTGTAAGGGATGTGGGGGATGTAATTTCCGGAACTACGACTGAATTCGGCATAATCAGGAATGGTGAAAAAAAGACCGTTAAGGTTAATGTTACCAAGAGAAACGAGGAAAAGGTCAATGACAACAGCAACCTGTGGCCCGGTTTTATCGCTTCACCTTTGACTGATGATGTGAAAGAACAGCTTGAGCTTGATAAAAACCAGAAAGGAATTTTGGTTAATTCGGTTCAGTCCAAGTCTTCGGCCTCCGTTTTGGGGCTCCGGAATGGAGATGTGATTATTGCAGTAAATGATGTCAAGGTTTCAGATTTAAGCGAATTTTATTCCCAGCTTTCCAAAAATACCGGAAAGGAAATATGGTTTACCGTTCTCAGGGAAGGTCATGAAGTTTCTACAATGAGGTATAAAAAGCCAAGGTAACCGGGATTCGTTTTAGGTATAGTCCTTGTTTTTAATACAGGGATTATACCGGGTTTGGAATTTACCATCGTTTTTATTTATGTTATAGTGGAAGTCATGAAAAGACTTCCACTTTTTATTTTGTTTATTCTATTCTCTGGTTTACTGGCGGCAGGTACAGAATCCGGAACGGAGTATTTCCGGTTGAAGATACAGGATATTATAAGTCCTGGTCCTGATAAATTTTCTCTGGAAAATGAATCTGAAATAACAGAGGCTGAACTTTTATTAAAGGCAGAGGAAGAATTTTCAAAAATGACACTGGAAGAACAGGTTTCTCTCCTGTTTATTATTCATGTAGACGGAAAGGACAGTCTTTCGGATTTTTCAAAGACGAGGTTAACGGAAATACAACCAGGTGGTGTTTTGCTGTTTGGTTATAATATTTCGGATGATCCTGGTACCCTGATAAATTTTATCAGTGAAATAAAGTCTGTTTCAGGGGCGGAAAATCCCGTTAAGTCACCCTTGGTTTTTCTGGATCATGAAGGTGGCTGGGTAAACCGGTTGAGGAATTTAACCTGGGCCTTACCTTCTGCCCGGGACGTATATACTAATCTTTCTTTTTCAAACCAGTATATACTGTATTCACTTCAGGCCATGATGTTAAAGCTTATAGGTGTTGACATAAATCTGGCTCCGGTTGCCGAACCGGGAACTCCGTTTAATAATGAATTTCTGGATTCCCGTGCTCCGGGTGAAGATATAAGTGATGCCGTTATTTATTCAGGAATTTTTGTAAGTGCCATGGAGTCTCAGGGTGTTGGTTCTGTTCTCAAACATTTTCCCGGAAATACAAATAAAGACCCTCATAAGGAAATACCTGTTATGGAGATTAGTAAAGAATCTTTCCGTGAAATATTAATTCCTTTTAAAGAATGTACCAGCCTTAACCCGGCAGGGGTTTTGCTGTCTTTTGTTAAAATTCCTGCTATTGATGACAATCTATCTGCATTCTCTCCTGTTATTATCCGGGATATATTGAACCGGGATTTGGGGTTTAATAATCTTGTTATTTCTGATGATTTGACTATGGCAGCTGTAGGGCTTTCAGGTTACAGTGAATCTGATGCGGTTATAAAAGCCTTGAATGCCGGTTGTAAAATGATTATGATGAGTTCCGGCAATTTTGAAGAAGTAAGGGACGGGGTGCTGGTGGCTCTTAAAGAAGGCCGTATTTCCCCTGTTTTATTCCGTGAAGCCTGTCTTTCAGTTTTAAAGGCTAAACTCAAGTACGGGGCTGCTTCTGAAGTAAAAAGTTCTGTGGCAGTTAGAAGCCTTTCACAAACTGAGAAAGAGTTGTTGATTTTAAAAACTTCATTTTTGTCTTATGTGACATATAATTTTGGAAAACGGAATTATGGAAGAGCAAATTTTATATTCAGATAAAAATATTATAGTTATTAATAAACTTCCCGGTCAGGATTCGGAAAAACTGTGGTCAGGGTTCGGTGTTTTTCCCGAAAGCAATGGAGAAGTTATTTATCCTGTAAACAGGCTTGACATGCCGGTAAGCGGTTGCATTATGGGGGGATTTTCAAAACCAGCCCTCAAATTTTATGGAAAGCTCTTCAGGGAAAACAAGATAAAAAAAGAGTACTGGGCAATAGCCTTTAAGGGAAATTCTATCCCTGAACGAGGCAGAGGTTTTTGCGAAGACTATATTTATTATGACAGGGGTAAAAGAAAAGCATTTATAGCAAAAGACTTAAAAGATGGTTGCAAAGCCCTTTGTGAATGGGAGATTTTGGGCATTTCCGATAATTATGTTTTTTTTAAATTGTTTCCGCAGACCGGAAAAACCCACCAGTTAAGGATTCAGCTCAGTAATATGGGATTTCCTGTAAAAGGTGATTTAAAATATGGCAGTAAACGCTCGGATTCTTTGCCGGGTATAAGACTTCATTGCCATTCAATAAAATTTCCTTTAATGAATTGCAACAGGGAAATCACAGTAGAATCCCTCCCCCGGTATTCTGACAATCTATGGAATTATTTTTATTATTTATATTACGGCAAAAGAAAATGAAAAATAACAATAAAAAATTATCCGGTAAAGAAGGTTTTGAAATTTATTACGATGGATTATTCGGTAAAAGGTGGAATGACTTGCGGAATTCTTTGCTGGAACCTGTCCGGCAATACGAATATACAGGTGGATTGCTAAAACCCTATTTTTTGGATTGCGGGAGTGTTGCTGCCGGATTTTCCTTACCGGGGTTTCCGGAAGAGGAGGAAGAAAAAGGTGGTTTGATTCTGGATATGTGTGCCGCTCCCGGTGGAAAGTCCCTTGTCCTATCCAGAATGTTGATTAATGATAATTTCAAAATGATTGCAAACGAAAAATCCGGTGAACGGAAAGCCAGGTTATGCAGGGTCTTGGATGAACATCTTCCTTCCCATGTTAGAAACAGGATTACAGTTACCGGTAAAGATGCAGCTTTGTGGTGCCGTAATGAACGGAATGCCTTTGACAGGATTCTGATAGATGCCCCCTGTTCTTCGGAAAGGCATGTAATTTCTTCGCCTTATCATCTTTCACTGTGGACTCCTGCAAGAATCAGGAATTTAACCTATACACAATGGTCGATATTGTCTTCCGGTTATCTTGCCTTAAAACCCGGAGGTTATCTTTTGTATTCAACCTGTGCCCTTGCCGCAGATGAAAATGACGGGGTGGTTGGGAGATTATTAAAAAAATATTCTGAGGCCCGGCTGTGTACTTCGAGGATTCCTTCTTCCGTCTTTAATCTTCTTGGAGTTGTGGAAGAGAAAACAAAGTACGGGGTGCAGATTCTCCCGGATAAAAGTTCCGGGGCGGGTCCCTTGTTTTATTCCCTTATAACAAAGCCTGAAAACTAAAAGCCAAAAGAATCCTTGGCAGGTAGAATTTCATGGCTGAATTCGTCGGACTCTGTGTATGGTCTGTGGTAAAGAAACTCATGAAGGTCAATAATATCTTCCGGTTTGAGGTTTATAAAGGAAATACCGTAGCATACCAGAGGCGGCTGGGTATATCTCCGCATAACTTTTCCAGTACAGGTAATATGCTTGTTTTTTAACAGCAGTTGGACTGAAAAATTGGTACCTTCTTTTATAGGGGTTCTGATTTCCTTTTCCGGGAGAGCCATAAGCATTCCGTCAGGTGTCATATCAAGAATTTTTGCCCCGTGTCCCTGGGGCCTGGGGCCGGTTTCATTCGTTTTAAAATAACCTTTTGTTTCGAGGAAATAGGCAAGAACCCTTGAAAATTCCAGGGTTGTATCAACCATATCTATGTCCAGGGATGCAGGTTCTTTTCCGCTGTTTGCAACATAGATATACCCGATAACATATTGGTAATAGACTATGGGACACCAGATTTCCGAGTGTATGCCCCTTTCTTTTTTATTGTTTAAATCTTTTTCAAACTTAGTACCGTTAATGAAAAAATCCGGATCTTCAAAACTTTCTTCAATGGATTCGGTTATAATTCTTCCCTCTGGATACGGGTCATGTTTTGGCAGGGGGGATGAAGTGGAGGGGATATATAGAATCCTGCCGGTTTTTGCAATCATTTCTTCTTCCAATCCCATGGGTTTTCTGGTTCTGAACATTGTAATAGTATTTTCTGTTGCTTGTCCCGAAATTTTCTTTTGAAAGGATGCAACCAGTGCATTCAGACTGGACAGGTTGAAATCTGTTGTTGCCGCTGCTTCGGAAATACTGGAATATTCATCACATACCGGGTAATCAAGCTTTATATCCTCGTTTGCCAGATGAAAAAGAACCCGGACATCTCTTGGAGCTTTTACCCTTACATACTTGCGTTTTAAAGACTTACTTAATTTTTTGGGGTTTTCAATTCTTATAATGTTTTTGTCGAATTTCCTCACAACCGTGTCAAAAGCATAGGTCGTATTACTGAAATCAAAATATATCGTAAGATGTTCAAATAAAGAAGGTTTGGATTCTGTATTTCCACTTATTACAAGTCCAAGCAAATCTTCCTGGGCAGGAACCAAAGTGCCAGGCCCGGAAAAACCCAGTCCGTGGATTCTGACTACTTTATTCTGTTCAATTGTTGTCTTGATAAGAAAATCTTTTTCTACTGCTGTAACTTCTCCACTCATGGTCAAATTATAACATGTATTTATATAGACTGAAAAGAAAAATAATGTTATATTTAAGTTAATTTGAGGTTTAGTCTATGGCGGGAAAAAGAAGACTTGATATAACCGGTATAATCAAATCGGAAGAGAAGTTTAATAAGATTCAGGACTTGGATATTCTCTTGGAGTGTATTCTGTCGGAAGCCTGTCTTTCGGTGAATGCTGATGCCGGTTCTATCTATGTTGTCGAAGGAAATATGCTGTCCATAAGGTATTCCAGGAATGACACAAAGCAGAAGGATTTGCCTCCCGGTGAAAAAATGATTTATTCTTTTTTTTCATTTCCCATAAACGAGGACTCGATTGCTGGTTATTGTGCAAAGAACAAAACGTTGGTTAATGAGCCTGATGTTTATGCCATTTCTGATGACAAGCCCTATTCATTTAATTCGGATACGGATATTATTTCGGGATACCGTACAAAGTCGAATATGGCTATCCCGCTTGTAGGTTCATCAGGAAAACTTCTGGGCGTAATTCAGGTTCTCAATAAAAAAAATGACAGGGGTGAAGGATTCATTGCTTTTACAGGTGAAGATGAGCTTTACGTTACCCATTTTGCCACTATTGCGTCTAATGCCCTTGAACATGCTGCTCTGACCCGTTCCATGATTTTAAGAATGATTAAGCTTTCTGAACTTAGGGATCCAAAGGAGACCGGGGCCCATGTAAGCCGGGTGGCAAGTTATTCTGTGGAAATTTTTGACAGGCTTGCCTATAAGAAAAAATTAAGCAAGGCAGAAATTGACGAGTTCAGGGATGTACTAAAGATAGCAGCCATGCTCCATGATGTAGGTAAGGTGGGGATATCTGATCTGATTTTAAAGAAACCTGGCAGGTTTACCCCGGAAGAGTACGAGATAATGAAGTCCCATACTTCTATCGGGGGGCAGCTTTTTAACGATGCGTCAACAAAGCTTGATTACATGTCAAGGGATGTAGCAATGACGCATCATGAGAATTGGGACGGCACAGGATATCCTAAAGGTCTTTCTTATGAAGACATTCCCCTCGGAGGCCGTATTGTTGCCTTGGCAGATGTTTTTGATGCCCTTTCTTCTAAACGGGTTTATAAGCCTTCTTGGAAAGAAGAGGATGTTCTCGAAGAAATAAAAAAAGAAAAGGGGAATAAATTTGACCCTGAGGTTGTTGATGCCTTTTTTGATGTTTATGAAAATATAAAACAAATTCAAAAGGCCTTTCCTGATACAGACGATTAGCTGTTTTTTAATTTTTTTTGAAGGATTTTGTCAAAACAGTTTGCAAATTCATGTATTTCCTTTTTCCCAAGCCTTGAAGTGCTTTCCGGTTTAAGTCCGTTCATGGCCAGGCTGAGCATAAAGTCCCTTACTGAAAGTCTCTCCCTGATATTGGATTCTGTATAAAGTACACCCCTGTCGTTTATTACATCTATTTTTTTCTCTACAAGTCTGGAAGCAAGGGGGATATCCCTTGTTATAACCAGGTCATTCCTGCCGGCGTTTTCAACAATATAATCGTCCGCGGAATTTTCCGCTGCTGATGTTACTATCATTTGAAAAAGGGGGTTATCCGGAAAAGGAATTTTCCGGTTTGCTACAAATAAAACTTTTATTCCGTTTCTCACAGCTGCCCGCTGTATCAGCTCCCTTATGGGTACCGGGCACGAGTCAGCGTCAATCCAAAACTGCATATCTAAAGAATATTATCGATTTTTTCAATCATTTTTTTTGTTATAAGCTCGGCCTTCTGCATATCTTCCTGCTGTTTTGTGGAGTTTTTAAGCCTCTCCTGGTAGAGTTCATCTACCAAAAGCAGGCCGGCTAGAATCGAAGTCTTAAGGGAATCAGTGTTAACCGCTTTGTTTTCGACGGATTTTACAGTGTTTTTATAGTAATTGAGCAGAGCCTGAAGATAGGCTGAGTCTTCATCAGCTTCTATTTCAAAAGAAGCCCCAAGTATGTCAACCCTTAGAAAACCCTTCATAGCCATATTTTAAAATATTTCCAACTGTCCTTCAAAGCCACTGTCTTTTTTCTCCTGGGGCGAAAAACCGGGATCCGGCTGTTCTTCTTCCAGTGAATCTTCAAAGTCCAAATCAACACCTGTTTCCAGAACAGGTTCCTGATCCTGTTCCCCGGGACCGGAATCCTGAGTGATACCTGTATCAGGTGAAATTGTTTTTTCTGAAGGGATCCCTCCTGCAACTGCGGCATCCTCAAATTCGCTTAAGCGGGATAGGGCAGAAAGAATCCCTTCCTCAATCCGGTTCTGATCCTGTTTAAAGGAATTTATAACCCCTTCTAATTCGGAAATCCTGGAGATGGATCTGGACAGTTTGTTTTCCAAATCTTCCTTGTCCCTTTGGAGTGCCTTTATGAGTGAAACGGCCTTTTCAACCTTTTGTTCCAGTTTCTGAACCTGATCGAGTGTTAACATAGACTATGCTTCCAGTGCTTTTTTGGCAGAGGCTACAACAGCCTTGAATGCTGCAGGATCCTCTATTGCCATATTTGACAACGCTTTTCTGTTGATCAAAATCCCGGCCTTGGAAAGTCCGTCAATAAACCTTGAATATGACATTCCTTCTTCTCTGACAGCGGCATTAATACGTGTAATCCAGATGGACCGCATGTCCCCTTTCTTGTCCCTGCGTCCCACGTAGGAGTGGCGAAGGCTCTTTACAACTGCATCTTTTGCGGCTTTATAATTGGTTCCTCTTCTGCCTCTGAAACCTTTAGCCAGTTTAAGAATCTTTTTGCGGTGTTCTTTCCGCTTCTGTCCGTCAATAGCTCTTGACATTTATAACTCCTTGTATTCCCGGCAAGTGTTCTTAAAACTCAACCGTAGAATTCTTTTACGGATTTAACCGTAGGGTAAAAGTTGTTTTTTTACTCTTGCCTCATCTGCTTTGGCAAGGTAACCGGCATGGCGGAGATCTCTCTTCCGCTTTGTTGTTTTTTTCGTCAGAATATGACGAAGATTCATCTTCTTGTACTTAACCTTTCCGGAGCCGGTAAGGGACAACCTCTTGGCAGCACTTCTTTTAGACTTCATCTTTGGCATTTTTTCTGTACCTCGTTATTTTTTTACTTTGGGACTCAGTGTCATAGACATTGACCTCCCTTCCATGAGGGGCGGTTTGTCCAAAACATATTCATTTTCCAGTTTTTGGAGTATTTCCTGTAATACTTCCAAACCCAGTTCCGTATGGGCAAGTTCCCGTCCGCGGAACCGGATGGTGACTTTTACTTTGTTACCATCCGCAAGAAATTCCCTGATGTGCTTAGACTTAAAATCCAAATCATGATCATCGATTTTAGGTTGCATCCGGATTTCTTTAAGCTTGAGAAGTTTCTGTTTTTTCTTGGAGTCCCGCAGTTTTTTCTCCATTTCAAACCGATACTTCCCGTAATCCAGGATTTTACAAACCGGGGGATTTGACTGTGGTGCAATTTCCACCAGGTCAAGATTCGCTTCGTGAGCCATCACTAATGCTTCTTTGGTAGGGATAATTCCCTTTTGGTTACCTTCTTCGTCAATAAGTCTGACTTCTCGTACCCGGATTTGTTCATTAATCCGTAAGCCTTTTGTTTCCGCCAACGCTCCTCCTCAAACGCGTTTTTTTGAACTACGTTTTACCTCGTCCGTCCGTATTTTATACAAAATGTGTATATAGAATTAGTTCCTACTATATCAAAAACTACCTGTTTCTGTCTAGTGCCTACTTGCCTATGGGGAAAATTTGTTGTAGTCTTTTCCTGTTATGTGGTTATCGATTTTATTCCTTGCACCCCTTTTTTATGCTTTGTATCAGACAAAGTTCAAAGGGCCTGACGGTTCTGCCAGCAGAACAGCCTTTGTCCTTGGTTTGGGGTCTTATATTGTATCAATGCTGGTCATTTATATCATGTCTTCCTTTTTTTCTGATGAAACTTCGGGAAAGGCTGCTTTTTTTATTTTTTATCTTTTCCGTGACTTTATTGTTCCACTGGCTTTTCCCTTGGTTTTTTATACTGTTCTCCTGAGTTTTGAGGATATCTACAAGATTAGATACGCATCATCTTTTTTGTTCGGTGTTATTACCTTTCATCTGGTTGTAACCGGACTTGTGGATCCCTATCCTTTTACCCTGTGGACAGGTTTGTTCCGTCCTGTTTTATACACCGGCTTTGTTTTTATTTCCGGGTTTTACTTAAAGAAACTTATTGAAAATATCGACGTAAGCGTGAAGAACATTGTTTTATATACCTTGGGAATGTTGGGGGTTTGCCTTTGTTTTGAGGCTGGGCATTTTCTCTGGTATTATGCCTGGCCGGTTTGGGTTTATATTATTCCATTTGTGCCCGTTTTCGGTCTTGGTGTTTTTACCCTCTATATTGAGACCCGGGAAGCAGCCTGATTTTTTTTCATTCCAAAATTCATAAATGAAGCCCTCTTTCCATGTTTTTATGTTATAATCTGGAGGGAGGGTGTTTTGCGTTTACTTTCTTTCATTTTCCTTGTCTTTCTTTTTTCCGGTTGCAGCCTTGATAAGGAGTATACCCGGGCTGAAATTGATGAACTTATAAGGGCTGAGTCCGGAAAGATTATTGAAAATTCAGTTTATAAACCCTGGAAGGGTGAAAGCTTTGAACCTGAAACACCTGGTGGTGTGTGGTATGATGTTCTTTCAGGAGATCCAAAGAGTTTTAACCTTCTGATTGCCGAACAGGATTCTGCAACAGCCGGTGTGGTAGACGGCCTCTACGATTATCTTGTGGATTATGATTATGTTGCAAAAGAGTGGGTTCCCAGA
>JADIMM010000108.1 GCA_017694795.1 Candidatus Gallitreponema excrementavium | reverse complement strand
GTATTACAGTATTACTCAAAAATGCCGATATGACAACTATAATGTACAAGGGTTTTTTATGAAGAAGAATTTTTTTTTCATGGCTTTTTCCGTTCTGTTCACTTTAATTTTTCCCGGAACCTTTTTTGGTGCCGAAAGCACCCTTAACAACGGAATCGCCGTATACAAGTATGAAACAAAATCCCATGTGGATAAGGAATTATCTGATTTTCCGGATGAAGCTGCCGTAAGAGTTTCCCTCTGGAAAGAAATTTTTGAATCTGAATTAAAAGAACCGGCCCTGATATCCCATAAGGTTTTTACCGCCGATAACGGCAAAAAATGGAGGTTTTGGGCTGAAGACAGGAATACCCACACTGCATATATTTTTTCCCCGGAGCAGGACAATGTTTTTTCTTCCTCAAACCAAGGTACGTGGATAGCTTTCAGAGACAATGCTACAGGAAAAACGGACAGAATAAGAATTATTTTACGGAGTAAATATTCCTGCTATCTGGATTTTACCCCGAAAAACAACCAGACAGTCCTGAACCTATATGCCCTCAATGCCCTTTATTCCGGAGATGTTACAATCTCACTGGATTTCACTTCAGTTTATAAACTTGAATTTTCCCAGATATACAGGATTACCGGCCCAATGCTGATGTGGAATTACTGTTCCCCGGATTTAACAATGTACAGGAACAACCGTAACCTTGACAAAAAAATCAGGCAAAATCTGTCCAGACTGACTTACAATGAAGATTCCTGTTTTGACGAAAAGGGAAACCCGGTGCGGATTTCAGACGGGGAGCCTTCCCCGGTGTACAACGGTGTAAACTGCTCCGGCTTCCTTAAATGGGTTGTGGACGGAATGGTGTATCCCGTAATAGGCCAGGGGCTTTTTGTGGAACCATTAAAAACCAAGACAGTCGTATTTGACGAACAGGACTTTGAAACAAATCCGATTGCCGTTTCCAGCACAAAAAACTATTCCCGTATCTATGAGCCGGAAAGGGATCCTTTCTTCGGGCTGGACTGGAGCAGGAATCTTGCCGCTGCAGCAGCTTCGGTTTTTTGCGGAAGGAATCTTACGCCGGAAGAAGCCGGAACCGATGTAAAAAAACAGCCATTTCAGCTTTGTTATGACAGCAAAGGCAAAGCTGTAAAAACCACAGGTTACATGAAACAGATGGGTTATTCCGTAAAAATATTGGAATCTCTTTTGTATGCCCTTGCAATAGATGAACCGGATACAGTATTTTTAGGATCCCTTAACAAGGAAATGACCGACACAAACGGAAAAAACACTCTCAGACAACATTACCACACAGTTGTGTTTGTACCATACTTCACTGCAGACGGCGGCTTTACAGTCTCTGTTTTTGAAAGCGGTACGGAAACAACAATAGCAGCCTTTATAGAAAGGCACAGTGAAGAATTCGTCCATCTGACAAGAATAGGAACTCCGAGCCTTATATACTTTAAGGCACCTGTAAAACCGTAATTAAATCCGTTATCTGATTATTCCCTGTTCCGTCACAGCTCCTGTATACCACCAGGAGTACAAAACGTATACAAAACATTTCAATACAGGAAGAAAAAATCCCATTGAGGGTTCCATGTTTTTTCTTAATGGACAGAAACGGCAGTATAATGTATAACTGTAGTATGTTGTTCGGTGAATTAGATGCAGTTGGGTTTGACATTGACGGAACCCTCTACCCTGCATACAGGCTAAACATGAGGGTTGCCCCCTTTTGCATAGGACATCCCATTCTCATGACCGGATTTGGTAAAGTAAGGAAAAAACTCCATGAAACCGGACCTGTAGAAGACTTTTTTGAAGTGCAGGCCGAAATGCTCTCCAAAAAACTGGGAAAAACCCGGGAAGAAACCCGTTCCCTTTTGGACACACTGATTTACAAGGGATGGATAAAGAATTACAAAAAAGTAAGGCTGTATCCCGGAGTAAAGGAACTGCTGGAGGAATGCAAGGCTAAGGGACTTAAAACCGGGATTCTTTCCGATTTTCTACCCGGACAAAAACTGCAAAACTGGGGAATTGATTCCCTCATAGATGTTTCCATGGGGTCCGAGGAGACAAATGCCCTGAAACCCTCGGAAATACCATTCTTAAAATTCGCCGGAAAACTGGGGGCCAGCCCGGAAAGAATACTTTATGTAGGCAACAACGAAAAACTGGATTGTTCCGGCGCAAAAAAAGCCGGAATGAAAACGGCTTTAATAAGCAGGAAAAAAACATCAGCAGCTGATATTACCTTTAAGAACTATCAGGAGCTTTACAACATACTATTTACCAATTAAGGCGGGGAAAATGTTAGCAGGAAATTTGGTGGGAATAATAATCAGTGTCATTGTTTCAACGGTAATCTTAATGGTTTTCAGACAGTTGGATAAAAACGACAGATCTCTGGAAAAACTGCAGAAATATACAGAAAAATTAATCAAGGATATAAACAATTCCATTACTTCAAAAATAGAAACCTTAAAACAGACTTCCATAGAGATGGAAGTTAAACAAAAAACTACTATTGCGGCAGTAAAAAGGCTGGAAGAAATCGAAAAGAACATAAAATCCCAGGAAGAAGTTTATACCAGGATAGACGACCAGATAAAAAAATACAACCAGATAATAAAAGAGCTTCTCACGATGACGGAAAATGCAGAAGAGAATATGAAACTTCTCCGTTCCGAAATTGAATTTACCGATGGTATGGGCAAAAAAATCAAGGAAGCAAAAGAACAGTTGGATGTTGTTATGGAAAAGATTCCGGCACTCCGTTCCGAACTGATTTCTTCCAACAAAGAAGAAATAGAAAAACTTGGAAAAAATTTGTTTGAAGAATTCAACGGAAAAGTGGAATCCCTCAATACAGCCTATGACAAAGCTATAGCAGAAGCCCAGGGAAAAGCTTTAAAACTGGAAGAACAGGCCATGACAAAATTAAAGGAACAGGCTTCTGAACGGACACATAAATTCAGGGATCAGTTGGAAGAAAAGTACCTTCAGATTCAGGAAACCGCAAAGGCGGCCCTTGCAGAAACAAAAGGGGAAATAAACCGGTTCAAAAAAGAATGGGAAGCAGAGGTACAGGAAATCAGGACGAATCTGGAAGGAATGAACCTTGCCGTAAAATCCAGTATGTCCGAAATCGAGAACAAAACCACGGATTTGGCACAAAAAGCCCTTTCCTCAACCCAGGACGAACTTGCAAAATACAAGGCTGAAATTTCATACGAATTTGAGCAAGTAAAGAAAACCGAAGAAGATATTGTAAGGCTTAATTCAGAACTCCAGAACCTGCTTTCGGATACAGAGCTCAGGATAGAAGATGACTTTAATAAGTATATTGAACTCCAGAACCAAAAATATACAAAAAGCGGAGAAGATTTTGCGGCAAGGGAAAACACCGTAAACATCAAAATAAACACCATTGAAGACGAACTTAATGAACTAAAAACCAAAGCCTATGAGAATGTTTCCGAAAAACTGAAAATTTTTGAAGATGATTTTTTTAAAGATTTATCGGATAGAAACAATATTATCAATGCCTCTCTTTTGGAGTTGCAGGAAGGAGTAAACAAAGACCTGAACAGGCTTTCACTGGAAACAAAGGAAAACCAGAAAGCTGCTGTGACAAAATTAAACGAAAACCTTAAATCCGAAGTTTCAGACCTTCAGACAAGGCTCAGGGACCAGCTTGCACAAATGGAAGGATTGATTGAAAACAGCGGAACAGAACTTAAATCTAAAATCGAAAGCTATGAGTCCGGACTGGAAAGATTTACAGCAACTTACCGCCAGGATATCGAAGCCCTTAGAACAAACGCTACCGAATTGATGAAAAAAGAAGTGGAAGAGTTCACGGCTTCAAACAGTGCATTCCTTAAAAAACAGGAAAAAGATCTGGTAGCAAAAACTGAAGAACTTAAACTTTCCATCACTAATTCCCAGAAAGAAGCAGATTCAATTATTTCGGATGCTAAAACCGATTTTACGACATGGAAAACAAGAATTGAACAGCAGTTTACAGAGACAAAGGATTTTATGTCCCAGAAACTTCAAGGTCTGGATGATGCAGCCACAGAAAAGATAGAACAGATTGAAAGAAATTTCATACTGGAAAAATCACAACTTGAAAACACAATAAATGAAAAGCAGTCCGGACTTTTGGACGATACGGAAACACTGTCTGCAAGAATACAGGATATGAATGAAAAACTTGAATCAAAACTGCAGGAAACAGAAAACAATGCCATCAGCACGTACAATAACCTGATGGAAGAGCTGCGGCAAAGTATCAGGGATAACACGGTAAATGTGGAATCCAAGTTCAAGGAAGCAAAGCAGTTCGTACAGGATATACGGGAAAAAGCAGAATCGGACAATGATACAATAATGAAAAACATCGAGAACAAGGTTCATGGACTGAACCAGCAGCTTGATGAGATAGACAGAAAACAAAAAACATTTATTTCCCAAACCCAGTTGTTTGAAAAAGCCGAAAAGATGGAAAAGGATTTGGAAGAAAACTTCTCTGCCCTCAAAGAAGAAATGAAAAAGATTGATGACTGGAAGGAATATATGAATTCCATGGAATCCCAATTTGCCAAGATAAAAAAACAGGAAGAAGAGGCAAGCCAGAAAATAACCCGTTTTATTTCGGAAAAAAAGCGTGTGGACGACATAGAAGATAAGTATACAAGCCTTGTAAACCTTTCAAAATCCATTGAAAACAAGATAAGCGACCTGTCCAATGCAAACAACGACATACAGCAATTTCAGTTTGATTTGCGTAAGTGCCAGGAAGGTGTCAGCGAGGCAACAGCCCAGTTTGACAGACTTGATAAAAAGGAAAGTATTTTAAGACAGACAATCGAAAACGTGGATAAGGTTTTTGAAACTTTTAGAAACATGGAAAAACAGGCTCAGGAAATAAGGGATCAGCTTTCCACCATGCCGGAAGAAATGCTGGACTTAAAGCGGGACTTTAAGTCGATAATCGAAAACAAGGACAAAATCACCTCCGCAGTCGAAAAAGCCGAGGCCCTTGATAGTCTGATTCAAAATACAGAGGAAAGAATAGAAAAATTAAAAAGCGACAGGGAGTGGCTTGCAAAAACAGAAACCAGGCTTCAGGGAATTTCCAGCAAAGTCGACGGAGACATCAAGCTTTACGGGGACTTAATGAAAAACAAGGCTTCCTCCAAAAACAGCAACGGCTCTATTTCTCCGGAAACCAGACGGTCTGTAAAGAGACTGGCAGAAATGGGCTGGAAACCGGAAGCAATTGCCGTAAGTCTGGAAATATCTGTTTCCGAAGCCGAACTTATTCTGGAGCTGGGGGATTAAATCTTTTTTTCAGGACTCATAAATGCTTACAGTGTCGAATCTTGTAAAACTTTACGGCAATGAAAAAGCCTTGGACAATCTTTCCTTTACAGGAAAATCAGGGGAAATAATCGGCTTAATCGGACCTAACGGAGCCGGAAAATCCACAGCCATGAATATTATAACAGGATACCTTGCCCCTACTTCCGGGGAAGTGGAAATAAACGGGTTTAATATACAGACAAACCCGATAGAGGCAAGAAAATCTACAGGTTTTTTACCGGAAACCCCGCCACTGTATACAAAAATGACAGTGTACGAATACCTGAACTTTGCAGCTGAACTTAAAGGTATAAAAAAAGACAGAAACAAGTGTGTCAAATCAGTTATAGAAAGATTGTCTTTGGAAGAAGTACAAAACAAACTTACCGGAACACTCTCAAAAGGCTACAGGCAAAGAACAGGAATGGCACAGGCAATTATAAACAATCCCAGGCTTTTAATCCTTGACGAACCTGCCAGCGGACTCGACCCGAGACAGATTACGGAAATGAACAGCTTGATTCTATCCTTAAAATCTGATTCCCTGATTATTTTAAGCAGCCATCAGCTTAAGGAAGTATATAACCTTTGTGATAAAATCCTGTTAATTAACAAAGGAAAACTTTTGTTTTCCGGAACCAGCAGCGAAATATCTGCCGGATTGAAAAATAAAGAAACCGCGATGGAACTTGTTCTTTCATATAACGGAGTTTCCGCTGATTCCGTAATTCTTGAAAACGGCTTTGCAATCACAAGTAAAACCGAAAAAACAGACAGAGTCAAATATCTGCTTACTTGGACGGGAAAATCTGAAAAAAAAGATTTGTTGATTTCAAAATTATTGGAAAAAGGCTTTTCCCTGGTTTCCCTTAAATTAAGGGACAATAATCTGGAAGAACTTTATCTAAAACTTACAGAGGAAAAAAAATGAATGCTGTCTTAAAAAAAGAGCTTTTCCTGCTTTTTAAAACCCCCGCTGCCTGGTTATTTTCCGGTTTTTTTCTTTTGACCGGCGGTATTTTATTCTGTATTTACCAACTGAACATGGGAATCGGGGATTTTTCTTACACTCTTTCTGTTCTTAAATACTATTTTATTCCGGCAGTTCCATTTTTAACCATGGGGATTTTTGCTGATGAAAAAAGACAAAAAACCGAACCCCTGTTGCTAACAGCCCCGGTTAGCATAACAAAAATTACAGCAGGGAAATTCATTGCGGTTTTTGCAGCCTTTTCCCTGCCTGTATTTGTCAGCCTTGTTTTTCCCATAATAACAGGTATTATTTCAAAAACGGGCAACGGGGCAAACCACCTTTTCGGGACGGACCCCGGGATAATTTTTGCTTCCTATACAGGTTTTTATCTGAACGGATTATGCTCTGTCAGTGCAGGGCTGTTTTTTTCCTCCCTTACTGACAACCCTCCCTTTGCCGGCATAGTAACCTTTCTGTTTCTGCTTTTTCTTACCTGCGCAGAACCAATAGGATTGCTTTTGCCCGGAAGCAGGTTTGCATCATTAGTTTTTTCAGGAATCCTATTAATAATAATTTCCGTAACAGCCTTCAGGCTGACAGGAAGTATTCCGGCAGGGGCTGTTTTTGCAACCCTGGGAGCCTTGATAATCGGACTCACCCTCGTTATGAATCCCCCGTTCTTTGACCACCTTATACAGAGGGCTGCAAAGTCAATTTCTTTTTCCTCAAGGTTCAGAAATTACTCCATGGGGATAATCAGTATAGGGAGCCTGTTTTTTTCCATACTGTTTATTTTTACAGCTTTTTTTTCAACCGTACAAATACAGCTTAGAAAAAGGTGGGTGTAATATGAAAAAAACAAACAAATATTTCAGGTTTGGCCTTTATACATCAGTCTTGTTCATTCTGGTTTTATCTTCTGTTCTTTTTTTATGTATTCTTGCAGACACATTTTCCGTAAACATTGACCTAACGGAAAAAAAAGATTTTTCACTTTTTTCCGATACAAAATCCCTCCTTGATACCTTGGAAGAACCGGTTACATTTTATTATCTGGAAAACCAAAGTGATACAGATCCTACGATAACAGCCATTCTTGAATCCTATGAAAACTACTCGGATAAAATATCAATTTCTTACAGAGATCCGGATTTATACCCGGAATTTGTGGAAAATTTTAAAACGCCCGGAAAAAACATTCACCGAGGAAGTGTAGTAATCTTTTGCAATAACAAATACGTGTACATAGATTATTTTTCCCTTTACGAGTATGACACGACAATGCAGAACCAGCAGTTGCCTGTAGGCATTATTGCCCAACAGCAGATAAACAGCGGTCTGGCCCGGGTTTTGGGACTTGAGCAGTACCCGGTGTTTTTTTTGACAGGCCACGGGGAAAAGGGAATAGAACAGGATCTGCTGAATCAAATGCTTTTAATGAATTACGACATAAAGGAACTCAACTTGTCCGCAAACGGGGAAATGCCGGACAACAACAGCATAATCATCAAGCTGCCCGGAAATACGGACTTTACAACCGGTGAAATAGAAAAACTTTCCCTATGGATTGAGGAAGGCGGTTCATTTTTTCTATTGGAAAACTCAGGGCAAAACAAGCCGGAAAATCTCTCGAATTTTTTGTTATACTTTGGAATAGAGCTGACAGACGGGATTATTGCCGAACAAAGCCCGGGATACTTTATACAAGGGAACAATCTGCTCCTAAGGCCAAAAGTAAATACAAACGAAGTAATAAAATTCCAGCCGGATATAATTCCAATAATAGCAAACGCTGGTGAAATAAAAAAAGCTCCATTTACACCTGAAGGAATGACATATATTCCTCTTTTAACAACCTCCCCCCAGGCGGTAAAAATAACAGAAACTGAAATTCTCAGTAACACCTATGATCTGGCAGCCGCAGTAAAAACAGAAAAGGGCGGAAAACTGGTTGTTTTTTCTTCGGATTCTATAATCGACCAGAAAACAGATAATACCCTGGCAGGGGGAGGAAACACAGCATTTTTTCTGGACTGCCTTGAATGGCTTTCGGATTCAGAATATAAGAATTTAATCCCTGTAATAAAGCTGCAGGACACGAATATTGTCCCGACATACCTGGAAATAATACTTTGGACAATAATAAGTGTGTTTGTCATTCCCGGAGTCTTTATCATAACAGGGATTGTTATCGGGTACAAAAGAAAAGGACAATCAAGGAAACAAACGGGAAATTAAGTCTTTAAAAAGAGACAAAACAAGCCGATAAGAACAAAGGGGCTGAAGATTGAAAGAAAAAAACAATGTTTTTATCGGACTTGCAATTTTTATCTCGTTTATTCTGCTTGCAGCAGCGGTTATACTTATTCCTGTAATAAAAGGTATGAACCCGGACTGGAAAGCAATACTTGTAACCGGGCGTAAGAACCTTGACACTGACTCCCAAATATCCCAAAATACACTTCCCCTCAAATCAGAAGAGGTAATAAGTTTTTCCGGTTTTAACGAATTATCAATAACGCTGAAACCCGGGGGACAGAATAAAAAGACAATGGTACTTTCCTTAAAAGATGGGAATTGGCTTGATCTTGAAAACCCGGATCTTGATATAAGCCAGGAAAAAGTTTCTGTTATTCTTGAAGAATTAAATAATATAAAGGTTTTAAACCGTATAAATAACGCAAAAGACAACGAGCTTAAATCATTCGGATTTGATTACCCAAGAATTGAAGTCCAGGGGAAATCAAACGGAAATAAAATTTTCGGATTTAAAATCGGCAACATAGTTCCTTCCGGCTACAACTGTTACCTAAAAATCGATGGTGAAACACCGGTTTACATTGCAGACGGCATGATTCTGTCAATGCTGGAAATGACCGAAGAATCCCTTCAGGACAACACTGCTTTTAACATTCCGCCGGAAAAAGAAATCAAAACCATAATTGTAGAAACTCCGGGAAAACCGACCCTCACAGTAAACTACGATAAGGAAGGCAGAGGGTACCTTACCTGTGGAAAATACACCCGTCCGCAAAAATTAAGCGATACCTCCGAAGACAGTACATTATCAGGAGAGGAACTGGTAAAGGAAAGACTCAGGAATCTGGAAGAAAGCCTTGTAAAAGATTCGGGAAGAGAAAATTACTCAAAATACGGACTGAACAAAACCACCAGCACAGTGACCTTAAAATGTGAAAGGCCAAGATACGGAAAAACCATAACCTATGAACCTTATGTAAAAAAGATTATGTTCAACCTGCCTGATAAAAAAAATGACGACGGGGAATGCTGTTTTATTGCCAGCGACAGCGACAAAATATATTATACCAGCGAGATGTATCTCAGGGCTTTGACGGAAATAGACCCCTTTCAGGTAATCAGTAAGGTTGTATTTTCAGGGGAAATAAACCGGACGGAAGAAATTTCCGCAACATTCGGCACAGATAAATTCCGGGAGACAATAAAAATTTTCCCGGACCAGGAATCATTTTCCATGCTTGTTAATGAAACTTACGGGCTTTCGGGTGACATGGAAATTCCACAGGGCAGCAGCTGGAAAAAAGAAGATGAACTGGAACTTTCATTTTACTCCGGAGAAAACGAACTGATAGATGAATTAACATTCGCCCCCTATGATTTCGTGTTTTACGCTGTAAAATCCGTTAAAGGAAATTCTTTCTTGATTCACAAGAATAAATATAAAAAGTTTCTTAATATTCTTTCCTTTGAGTCAGCTCCGGAAATCTAAAAAAAAACAAACTTGCAAATGAAAATGCATTAATGTATAATATTCCGAAATGGACAAGAAGCTTACCATTCTGGATATACTTGGATTTGAGCTGAAAGAACAGAATTCTCTTAATTTGCATTGCCTTTGCGGAAGAAAAGGACTTGTAAGGGAGCTTACGATTCCGGATCTTAACAGACCAGGGCTTGCCCTGTCCGGGTTTTACGAGTCTTTTGCAGCCCAGCGTATCCAGCTCTTCGGAAGGGGAGAAGTCGCATTTCTCAAAAAACTGGCAGAAGAAAATAATTACGGATCAGTGGAAAAATTCTTTTCATATCAGATTCCCTGCTGTATCTTTACACACAACCTGCTGCCTAATGAAAGGTTTCTGAAAATTGCAGACGATGCAGGTTGTGCGGTTTTGCAGACAGACTTGTCATCTTCAGAATTCAACAAAAGGCTTGTACGGATTCTTTCAGATGTATTTGCACCATCAAAGACAATGCACGGTGTTCTTCTCGAAGTATACGGTGTTGGAATCCTGATTACAGGAGAATCCGGAGTCGGTAAAAGTGAAACTGCTTTGGAGCTGATAGAAAGAGGACAGCGGCTTGTGGCTGATGATGTTGTTGAGATATCCTGTATCAACGGCAGTATTTTAAAAGGGACGGCGGCAAATAAAATAATCGGACACCACATGGAGATAAGAGGTCTGGGTATAATAAATATTACCCAGTTGTATGGAGTAGGCTCCGTAAGAGATCAAAAGGAAATCCAGCTTATTATAAAACTGGAAGAATGGAACCCTGATAAAGTTTACGACAGACTCGGAAACGAGGAAAAAACAATGAATATCCTGGGGGTTCATGTTCCCATGTTGGAAATTCCTGTTAAACCGGGACGGAATGTTCCAATAATAATAGAAACTGCAGCCATGAACGAGCGTTTAAAGAGTATGGGGTACTATTCTGCAAAGGAATTCAATAAAAACGTGTTAAAATGGATTGAAACCAATACTGCAAAAACAACATATTATAAGGACGAATAAGGGGCTAAAGATGATTGAAAAGAATGTTATCATTTCCAACAGGGCCGGAATTCATGCAAGACCGGCTGCTTTGATTGCACAAACTGCAAACAAATTTAAGGCTGATATAAGCCTTGAAAAAGACGGCGTAAGAATTAACGCAAAGTCAATTATGGGAATTATCACGATGGCCGCTGCTTATCAGACACCAATCGTAATTATTGCCGAAGGTTCTGACGAGCAGGAAGCTGCCGATGCCATAGAGAGCCTTTTTATAAAAAAATTCGAAGAAGAATAGAAATGAATCTTATCTGCAAGCGGAATCCGGTTTCTACTCTCAAGTTTGCCTGCCTTTGGGTGATATTCTTTATTCTTGTAATTTTACCACTGTTTCCCGGAAGAATCCTTTTTTTATCTTTATTCAAAACCGGAAGGGCTCTCAGCCCGGTAAAAACAACCTTACTTACCGTTATAACAATTTTCTGCTTTGCACTGGCCGTTTTCTTTTTTTTCTTCTACATCGTCAGGTTTTTTTTCGAAAAAAACAAAAAGATAAAGAAAACAAAAGCCTTTAAAACCGTAGTATTCTATATTTTTTTGGCACAGTTGCCTTTTCTGATATTCTTTATTTCAATATTCCCTCCTATTCTTAAAATCTGGCAGGAATCCGGTCTGACAGAAGTGATTGATTCCGGCAGTAAAATGACTTCGGCCTACTATCTTGAAAGAATGAACGATATACAGGTTATACAGGATAAGTACCTCAATGCCCTTGCAATAGAAAGATTCTTAAGGGATCCCTCGGGAACCTGGCTTAATATAAGGGAAACAGATGCCGGTGTAGTGGCGTACCAGATATACAAACAGGACCCCGTATCAGGCAATCTGGATTTACTTAACTGGGGCGGAAATTCCGACAATTTTTTATCAGAAAAAAAGACTGTTATTCTGGAAGACGGTGTTTTTTCAAGCTTTTCCACCCCGGATGTTTTTTTTGAATATGACCTGCCTAAAGATAAAATTCTTTGCATAAAAACAGTAAGAGTTGCAAACCGCCAGTATAAATGCGTTTATACCTCAAACTTTTTTACAGGCTTTGACGATGCAGTATACGCAATCAGGCAAGGCCGGGGTGAATCTATTTTAATGCAGAAAAATGAATCCGTAACCGACATACTTTGGATTTCAATTTGTCTTCTTCTGGTTCTTCCTTCGGTGTTGTTTTTGCCGGTTCTGGTTTTTTACTCTGTCAGTGCCTATTCAAATGTTTGGGAAACTTTTAATCAGTCGGTTACAAGAAAGACTTCCGGCTCCCAGAATTTTCAGATAATCAGCCAGAATATGCAGGGGGAAGAAATTCCCATTGCGGAATTTATAAACCGACAAAAGTAAAAAAAAATTCAAATCAGGCAAAAAACGCTTGCATACTATACGTTTGTTTATCATAATATAACAATGCGGGATTTAACAGAAAGGCAGAAGGAAATACTTGATTTTATATGTAAATACATCGGGGAAAACTCTTTTCCTCCCACAATCCGGGAAATTGCCGGTAAATTCGGTATCACTGCAAAGGGGGCTTATGACCACGTTACAGCCCTCCAAAAGAAAAATGTCATAAAATTTTCCAATAACAAATCCAGAACAATCGAGATTGTCGAAAAAGAATCTGAACAAGGTGGGAATGTAACTTCAATCCCATTACTAGGAACAATCGCTGCGGGGCTGCCTATTCTTTCAGAAGAAAATATCGAAAAAATGATTCCTGTTGCAAAGTCTATGCTTAGAACCGGAAAGAATTACTTTGCCCTGAAAGTCAGGGGAGACAGCATGATTGAGGCAGGAATTCTTGAAGGTGACATTGCAATAATAGAAAGCTGTACCACCTGCGAAAACGGTGAAATTGTAGTTGCTGTCATAGAGGATTCAATAACCCTTAAACGTTTCTATAAAGAAACAAACAGGGTAAAACTCCAACCCGAAAACAAAAACTACAAAACACTTTATTACCAGAATATAAGAATTGCAGGAAGGCTTAAAGGCCTTATTAGAACTTATAAATAACGGAAGTATACAAAATGGGCAAATTATCCGGAATTCCGGTCTGGTGTTTTACCGGCCCGGAACTAGGCGAAAAAGAAAAAGAAATACAAAATATACTATCCGAAGTAAGGGCGGAATTCGGAACGGTAGACGAATACAGCTTTTACCCGGAGGAAACACCGGTTCCGCAAATTGTACAGATACTGTTGAACGGATCCCTTTTTTCAGCAGGTAAATTCATTGTAGTAAACGAAGCCCATACGATAAAAAAGAAAGAAGAAATTTCCCTGATAAAAACCTGGCTTGACGGCCGCACAACCAAAACCCAGGATACACAACTCATATTTACAAGCAGTGAAATAAGCCTGGATAAAAAACTGGAATCCCTGATTCCGAAAGAACACCAGAAAATTTTCTGGGAATTGCAGGAGCAAAAAAAAGAAAGCTGGCTTGTTTCTTTTTTTCAAAAAAAAGGGTTGATACTGGAAAAAGAAGGAGCAAGGACAATTCTGGAACTTGTGGAGAACAATACAAAGGAGTTGGAAACAAAATGCCTTCCCCTTACACTTTTCTTTTCCAAGGGAGAAACCGTTACCTCAGAAAAAATTGAAGAAATTCTCTCCCACAACAAAGAGGAGACAGTTTTTACTCTTTTTGAAAAAATGACCCGCAAAGATTTTGCCTCTGCAATTGAGACTGCCCAGAAATTGCTTGAAACTAAGGAAACATCGGGAATACAGATAATTGCAGGACTTAACTACTGTTTTAAAAGGCTAAAGGATTTTCACAAAATTTCTGAAGCCGGAACACCGACCGAATTTGACCTGAAACGGAATGGTTTTACAAGCCGGAAAGCAAGGGAACAGTACAGCAGGGCTGCAGGGGTGTGGAGCAAGGAAGAAACCTTTGATATTATCTCCAGGCTTACCGAAACCGACAATAATTTAAGAATATCAGGTATGCAGACGGAAACTACCGGAATTTTTTTGCTTATCTACTCCATTCTAAAGAAAAAAGGAGCTGCAATCGAAAGCCCGGTATACCCTGCATAAAATTATTTATTGGGATGTCCTCCCAAATCATAGTCTTTAAGGTGCCGGATTTTCTCTTCCCTCTCAGAAAGAAGATTCCTGCCGGCCTTTAAGAGCTTTTCGGCAGCCTCAGGCGAACATTTGAGGATGGAAGAAATTATTTCCGGATCCCCGGCACAGAAATTTTCAAGGCTGACAAATTCTTTGAATAAAACCAGGGCTTTTTTCGGGCCGATTCCCGGCAGCTTTTTGAATATTGTTTCTGTGTTCTCTTTTGTCCTGAGATTCTGGTTTTTTGTTGTAGCAAACCGGTGTGTTTCATCCCTTACCCTTTGAAGCAGTCTGAGGGCGGCTGAATTTCTTGGTAATTTAACAGGATTACTCTGACCGGGAAGGTAAATCTCTTCATCTTCTTTAGCAAGCCCTGCAATGGGGATTTCCAAATCCAGGGCGTTTAAAATCCCCTTTACAGCCGACACCTGGCCTGCACCTCCGTCTATCAGGATAAAATCAGGCAATTCCCCGCCGGAGTTTAAAATCCCGGTATATCTCCTGGCTGCAGCCTCCCTCATGGAAGCAAAATCATCCACTATTCCCTCGGTGGTTTTCAATCTGAAAGTTCTGTAATTCTTTTTATCAGGATTTCCGTCAAAAAAAGAAACCAAACTAGCCACAGGAAGATTTCCCCCTATATGGGCAATATCAAAGCCCTCTATCCTGTGGGGAAGTTTTTCCAGAGACAGGGCGGCTTTCAATTCTTCCAAGGCAAGGGTATCAGCTTCTTCCCGTTTGCGCCGTATCACATCTTCCTTGGCATTCAAAGTTGCCATGGACATTACAGCCTGATGCTTTTTATTTACCGGCAGCATTATGGAAACCCGGACATTCAATTCTTCTTTAAACCATCTTCTGATTAAATCCAGATTTAAATCGGAAGAAACAAAAATGTATGGTGGAATATCACTGTTTTTTCCGTAATAAGAACAGATAAATTCCCCCATAAGCTCATCGGGATTGTTCATGGAAGTAACCCGGAATAAGTCTCTTTGGGAAAGCTGACCGCCCCGCATTTTAAAAACTATAAAGGAAATCAGCATTCCCTCGGTATAAAAGCTTATATAATCCCGGGCATCCAGGTCAAAATCTTCAACCAGATTTCTGGAGGAAAGCCCCTTTAAGGCATTTATTCCGTCCCTTATCATTCCTGCTTTTTCAAAATCTAGGTTTTCCGCAGACTCTTTCATTTTACTTTCCAGTTTTAAAATAACATCTTCAAATTCCTTCGTTTCAGATTTTTCTATTATGGTGGAAAGTTCCTTAACATATTCCATATACTTTTCCACGGAAACCTTGCCGGAACAGGGGGCGGAACAACGTCCGATATGGTAATAAAGACATGGAAAATCCCGGTGGACTAACTTGCGGCATTTACGCAGGGGATAATATTTGTCCACAAAATCCATAAAAGCGGCCAGTGCCTCGCCATTGGGAAAAGGCCCGAAATATTTTGAACCATCAGAAACCATATACCTGGTTTTAAACACCCGGGGAAACTTTTCGTTGGTTATCCGTATCATGGGATAGGTTTTTCCGTCTTTGAGGGAAATATTGTACCGGGGCATATGCTTTTTTATAAGGTTGTTTTCGAGAATAAGGGCTTCGTATTCATTTGGTGTGGTAATGTACTCTATGGAAACGGCATTTTTTACCAGACTGGCAGTTTTTATATCTTTTTTACCCGAAAAATAGGATGTGAGCCGGTTTTTTAAATTAACAGCCTTTCCCACATAGATTACGCTTCCTTCAGAATTTTTCCAAAGATAAACACCGCTCTTTTTAGGAGCAGAAAGAGCCGTTTGATGGAGAATTTCCCATACATTATTTTCAGTTTCTTTCATATTATTCCGATAATTTAATGTGATTATGTGCCTTAAATTCATACAACGATTTTCAGTTTTTTGTCTACTCATTATGTTTTCCGTCCTTGGTTGGTGCGATAAAAAAACCATCCGCTGGGGCGGTTCGGAATCCTGGCCTCAACCTTGGATGAACGGGAACACTATACAGGAACCGGGCTACGGAGGGAAAAATACCATTCAGCTTTCAACAAAACCTCTTTACGTCCCTGGCGACAGAAACATTGATTTTGCCCTTTCCTTTGACCAGGCTTCCATAACAGAAGAAACAGGGAATTACAGTGTAACTAACCAAGGCGGGGAACAGATAGAAAAATTAAAAGGAATCATGGGAAAATGTGCCGGAAAATTTTCCCGGGGAAAAGGAGGGCTTTCACTTACAGGAAAAAGCAAAAGTTTTTTCGGGGATCCTGGAATACGCGGGTCATTCACCTTGAGTTTTTGGCTTTATTCAACAGTTGCCGAAGACGGGGAGCAAATAATATCCTGGAAAACATCCAGAAAATCAGGCAACAAGCTCGTATCCCAGTTTATCCGTGGGGCAGTGTTCAACAACAGGATTGAATGGACATTCAACAACTTTTTTGTCCCACCCTCTGGAAAAGATACAAACTTTGTATTAACAGCCCAGGATATGCTTATTCCTGATACCTGGAATTTCCATGTAATCACGTTCAATGAATTTACAGGGTTGTTGGAATACAGAATTAACGGCAAAACCCAAGGAATTTTGTATGTAACCTCCACAGGAAGGGAGGGCGGGCAAATATTTACACCTGAAACAGGGTATAATGCCCCCCTTGACATTTGTCCTGCCTTTTCCGGTTTAATCGACGAAATTGTTTTTAAAACCGAATTCACGGAAACAGATAATATAAGCAGATTCGATGAATCCGGTGGCTGCTATTATTCACAACCGTTGGAACTTGGTTCAAAAAGCAGCAGGATTATTAAAATTACATCCCAGGCTTATACCCCGGAGGGAACCGACTACCAGGTTTTTGTAAGAACAGGAAACAATTTTTACCAATGGACCCAAGACTCCCCTGAATGGACAACAGTAACAGGAGAAACAACCTACACAGACCTGAAAGGTAGGTATGCCCAAATTAAAATTTTACTTTACACAGACGGAAGCGGAAACCTCAGCCCGGAGATAACAGATATGGAAATAACCTGGGAAGAAGAATCCAGCCCCTGGCCGCCTGCTACCATTTACGCAGAAGCAGGGGACGGGGAAGTAAAACTTGAATGGTCGGATTCTCCAAATCTTAGTACAACGGGATACCTGGTTTATTACGGGAAAAAAACCGGTGAATATTTCGGAACAGAAGGAGATTCCGGTCCTTCACCTATAAATGCAGGAAATGTAAATTCCCTGACTATTTCAGGCCTACAAAACGGGACCCTGTACTACTTTGCCGTCTCGGCCTACAATGACGAAGAAGATATGTATTCAGGAACCTTATCAAAAGAAGTAAATGCCAGACCCAAGAGGAAGTAATATGAACAAAGAAATTGAATTAACAATTGACAGGGCCAAAAATGCCCTTATAGCCCACGATTATTCAGCTGCCGAAAAAATGATAAAATCAAAGCTGGCCCTAAATCCTGAGAACACAGAACTTTTATCTTTTCTGGGTTCGATTTACCTCAAGTCAAATGAAATTAATTCTTCCCTGGATGTTTACAAACAGATAATAAAAATAGAACCGGAAAATGTAGACGCCCTGAACAACATGGGGATTATTTACCGAAGGTTAAAACGGTACAAGGAATCAATCGAAATACTAAATACAGCCCTGTCCAAAGGAATCAAAACAGCAGAAATTTATTATAACTTGGGAAGCACGTACAAGGAAATGGAAGCCTATGACGCTGCAGCAGACTGCTTTGTAACTGTTATCGAACAAAATCCTAAGGATGTGCTGGCTTATAACCACCTGGGAAAAATAAGGGCATTATCAGACAATCATGATCTGGCAATAAAGGCATACCAGCAGGGCCTGACAGTAGATCCCAACCACCCCATTCTTCATTATAACCTTGGAATAAGCCTTGAAGCATTAAAGCGCTACAAGGAAGCTATTGCTGAGTATCAGGCTGCCCTTAAAACAAAACCAGGTTGGTTTGATGCAATGAAAAGCCTTGCCAATGTTTACGAAACACTGGAAATGAAAGATGCCGCCCTGGCCCAGTGGACACAAATACTGCTGCACACTCCGGAAAATGTGGAAGCCCTGACCAGAAAAGGCCGGTTACTTTTAAGTGCTAATAAGCCGGATCAGGCAATCGCCCTTTACCAAAAGGCCATAAGTATTGACCCGTCATTTATTCCTGCCGTTTTAAGCCTTGAATCCCTGTTGGAAGACCAGCTGGAATATGAAAGGGCCCTAAAAGAACTGAAAAGAGTAAACAAATTGTTTCCACAAAACCAGGAAGTTCTCCTTGCCATGGGGAAACTATACCTTAAAACCGAAGACTATCCTGAAGCAAGGACAGCCCTGCTTTCAATTCTTGAAAAAGACAGGAAAAATATTCCGGCCCTTAAAACCCTGGCACAACTTTATATAAAAACAGGAAACCTTAACACCGCCCAAAAGTGCTTTAAAAGAATTCTTTCCCTGGCACCTTCCGAAGTCCAGTTTATGTATGAAGTTGCAGAAATACTGTACAAAATGCAGAATTATAAGGAGGCCTCCCAATACCTGAAAACTTACCTGGCAGAACGCCCAAAGGACATAGATGCCTACTTTTTATTTGCAAAAATACTTGAAGAAAAAAACAAACCCGATCAAGCCCTTAAAACTTACGAAAAGATTCTCCGCTTGGATACAGGAAATACCCAGGCATTGGCAGCTGTATCCAGGCTTTACCAGGAAAGGGGAAAAAGCAGCCAGGCACTGATTTTGGCAGATGAACTGGTAAACCTTCAGGGAACAAGGGGCAATTCTGCTGATTTAGGTGAATTGCGGACTTCATTGGAGATGTATGAAAATGTTTTGCGGCAATATAAAACACCAGACGGAACAGCAGTGGACAGAAATATCTCCAAACTTAAGGAACTCCTTGATATTTCCGGCAGTTTTGAAGAAGAAATTCCTGAAACACTCCCAATAACGGAACCGGAACCCCTGGAAACAGCACCGGATGAAAAAGAAGAGGAAATGATGCTTCTTTTCGATACGGACGAAAACCTGGACGATGATGAATTTCCGGAAGACATTTTTCTTGACGAGGAAGAACCCTTGGACAAAGCCGGTTCAAATCAAAGTGAAATGGAAAAACCCTATGACTATGAAGGCGATCTGGATATTTTCACCGAAGAAGAAGAACTGGAAGAGCTTCCTGACGACGAAACCATAAAACAGAAAAAAAATAAATACAATGATAAAAATAATGAACCGGAGCCAACTGCATTGCAGCAGCCCCCCTATCCTCCCCTATACCCTCAGGTACAACAAATACCCGGGTTTATACCGGTATCTTCCGGAACAGTGGATAAGGAACCAACTGTGCCTCCTGTAAGTGAAACTATACCGGAAACAACAGAACAGGAAGAATTCCTCGAAGAAGATCCTTTCGGAAATACTGAAGAGCCGGAAAATGAAACCGGCTCCATGGATACAACGCCGGAAAAAGCCCCCGGAACCGAAGGGGAATTAGAAGAACTTTCCGAAGAAGAAGATGGCGATGACCTTTCTTTCCTTGAAGAACTTCCTGAAGACGGGGATTCACAGGAAGAAGCAGAAGAAAATGAGCCAGAAAAAACCGTAGAAGAAGATTCTGAAACTGAAACAGACCTGGATGGCGGGGATTCAATTTTTGACGAACTGGAAGAAGTTTTGTTTGAGGATGAAAAAGGCCCGGACACTGACGGCGAAATCCTAAACCTCCAAGACGACACCCCCCAGGACACAGACTCTACATCTGGGCAAGATTCCCTGGAGGAAAATTCTTCCGGTAATTCCGATGAAAACTTTAAACCCGTGGAATTCCACGATGATGAGGATTTTACCCTTAACGACGATTACTTATTCGACGATTCCGGAATTTCAGAAGATGACCTTGACGAGCCGTCCGGAATATCCCTGTCCCTAACAGACGAAGAAGATACGGAGGAAGAAAAAAACGGAACAAATGCCCCGGAGACAGACCTTGAAAACGACCAGGATTCTGAAAAAGAATGGATTAAACAGGAAAGGGAAAACTACAGAATAAAAATAAGAACACAAACCCTGGGATTACTCCTTTTTCTCAGGGAGCTTGTAAACAACCTTCCCAAAGAAAAGAGATCCCAGTTTCTGGAAAGTAATGCAAGGGTAAAAATGGAATACCTTATTGACAAACTTTCGGGAAAACAAGGCCTTACAAAAGCTGCGGAAAATATAACCGACGGAACAGAAAATAAAGGAACCGAAGAAAACATAAGCAGCGAAAAAATCCGGGATACCCTGACTTACATGAAAAACCTGACCCGTTCCCTGGCGGATAATGTACTGGCAACGGCTCTGGAAAAGCAAGTGGACAAGGTTATGGACAAACTGGTATAAAAAAAGCCGCCTCCCGGGGGTACAAGATTGAATTCTTCTTGAAATCCCGGAGGCAGCCCTTTTTTACCTAAAACTTTTATAAAAGCTACGGTCCTTACCTTTCCTGTATCTTGTCCTTTTCTTTTTTTACCTTCTGGTCAAGAACATCCATCATCTTATTGAAAGCGGCCTTTAAATCATAATCTACTCCGGAAACATGGGCCTGTGTTCCCCAGCGGAAATTCACTGTAGTATCCACAGTATACTGTTTGTCAAACTTAATGGAAGCAACCAAATCAACAATCAAATCCTCGGCATATCTAATTCTTTCCAGTTTTTTTTCGCAATATTCCCGGTCCTTTTCGTCCAGTTCAAACTTTAATGCTTTTATTGAAATTTCCATAAATAAATCCTCCTGGCCGGAGGAATTCCCCCGGCAAAATCAATATAGGTATATTATACTCTATTTTTCCCCAAAAGTGGAATTTTTTACACAAATTCCGGTCAAATCCTATGTAGCAAAACAACCCGGTTGTTCTAAAATATGTATTATTGACACAGAGGATTTATTAATCTATACTAAAATAACTTGAATATAATTAAAGAATAATTCTACCAAGGATTATTTATTAAGACAGGAGAAAAAAATGCCGGGAAGAACAATAGCACAAAAGATTTTTGATTCCCACAAAGTGGACCAGCCCTTTTCAGATACCTGGGTTTTAAAGCTGGACAGGGTATTCTGCCATGAAATTACAACACCTACAGCTATAACAGATTTACAGTCAAAAAACTGCGACAGGGTATTCGACCCTTCAAAAATAAAAGCAGTAATTGACCATGTTACCCCGGCAAAGGACTCAAAAACCGCCTTGCAGGGCAAAATCCTCCGGGACTGGGCAAGAAGAAACAAAATAAAGGACTTTTTTGACATCGGAAGCAACGGTGTCTGTCATGCAATATTTCCCGAAAAAGGCTTTGTTCGGCCCGGATTTACGGTAATTATGGGAGACAGCCATACATGCACCCACGGGGCTTTCGGGGCTTTTGCTGCGGGAGTAGGAACAACAGACTTGGAAGTAGGAATCCTTAAAGGGGTCTGCTCGTTCAGGGCTCCCTCTACAATTAAATTCGAGCTTTCGGGAAAACTCCCGGAAGGGGTTTACGCAAAAGATGTAATTCTTCACATAATAAACAAAATCGGAGTAAACGGTGCCACTGACAAAGTCATGGAATTTTCCGGTCCCGTAATCGATTCCCTTTCCATGGAAGGCAGAATGACAATCTGTAACATGGCTGTAGAAGCCGGTGCAACCAGCGGAATCTGTGCCCCGGACATGGTTACGGTAGAATACCTTTGGACCTTTATCAAAGACGAATTTTCCTCTAAAGAAGCTGCGTTGGAGGCTTATTCCCAGTGGAAATCCGACCCTGATGCCCAATACGAAACAGTTTACAAATGGGATTTATCGGGACTGGAACCTCTTTCCACATTCGGGTACAAACCGGACCAGGTCAAAACGGTACGGGAAATGGAAGGCACAAAGGTTGACCAGGTTTATATCGGTTCCTGTACAAACGGCCGTATCGAAGACCTGAGGGAAGCCGCAAAGGTTCTGAAAGGCAACCACATAGCCGACGGGGTCCGGGGAATTCTGGCTCCTGCAACACCGGCTGTTTATTCAAAGGCATTGGAAGAAGGAATCATAAAAATCTTTATGGATGCAGGATTCTGTGTTACAAACCCCACCTGCGGAGCCTGCCTGGGAATGAGCAACGGTGTACTGGCAGAAGGGGAAGTATGTGCTTCCACAACAAACAGAAACTTTAACGGAAGAATGGGAAAAGGGGGAATGGTTCATCTAATGAGCCCGGCCACAGCTGCTGCAACAGCGGTAAAAGGTTCCATCACCAATTCAATACTTTTCAAAAAATAAGGGGAAACTAAGATGAAACAATTCGGCGGAAAAGTGCTTTTTCTTGACAGATCGGATATTAATACAGACGAAATAATTCCGGCAAAATATTTAACGGAAATTACAAAAGAGGCCTTAAAACCCTATCTTCTTGAAGATTTAAAGATGGAGGGATTTAATCCAAAGGAAGATATTCCGGGAAAAAGTGTAATAATCACCAGGGAGAATTTCGGTTGCGGTTCTTCCAGGGAACACGCACCCTGGGCCCTGGAGGTAAACAATATAAATGCAGTATTTGCGGTAAATTTTGCCAGAATTTTCCGGCAAAATATGTACAACTGCGGGATGCTAGCAGTAAACATGAAGGAGTCGGAAATTGATGAAATTTTCAGGACTTTCGGCGGTAAAGATACAGAAGCAAAAATAACCATAAACGATGATGAAACCGGAAAACTCAAGCTTATAGCAGGGTCCCTTTCAAAGAGCTACATTTTCACTCTTAAGGGCTTTGACAAGGCATTGATTCAGTCCGGCGGCTGGCTTGGTTACGCAGATTCAAATTACTGATTAACCAAACCTGAAAAACGGAGCCCGGGATTTTTTCCAACTTAAAACGGGGATAATAAGGAGAAAAATCCCGGGCATAAAGTTAAAAAATGTGGTAGAATTCCCCTATGAGCAGAGTTTCCCTTATCATTGAAGGGGGAGGAATGCGGGGATTGTTTTCCGCAGGAGTCCTTGATTTTTTTATACAAAGAAACCTCTATTTTAATAATGTTTACGGCGTCAGTGCCGGGGCCTGCCACGGTCTTTCCTATATTTCAAAGCAATTTGACAGAGCCAGAAGAGTTAATATAAATTATGTAAAAAACCCCGGATACTCTGGAATTGCAGCTTTTTTAAGGGAAGCCACATTCTTTGGCTTTGATTACATCTTTAATAAGATTCCAAGGCGGGAACCTATAGACTGGTACAATTTTTTTAACAACCAGAATCCGGAAAGAAAATTTTACATAACGGTAACTGATTCACAAACCGGAACCCCCGGATATTTTAGCCCCTCCACCCCGGAAGAAGCCATCCAATGGCTAAGGGCTTCTTCATCCCTGCCAATTATAGGAAAGCCGGTAAAATACAAAGGCAGAATCTGGTTTGACGGAGGAATCTCCGATTCAATCCCCTTGGAAAAGGCTGAATCCCAGGGACATACAAAGCATGTTATTATTCTGACAAGGGAAAAAGGTTATGTTAAGCCCCCGCTGTCAAAGACGGAAAAAAGACTACTTAAACTTTTGTATTCAAAATATCCTGCCCTGATTTCCGCCAGTGAAAACAGGCACATAAAATACAACGGAACCCTGGAAAAAATAGCCCGGCTGGAAGCAGAAGGAAGGGCCTTTGTATACAGACCTTCCGGAGAAATACCTGTAGGAAGACTGACAAAAAACGTAAAAAAGCTGGAATCTTTATACCGGGAAGGATATGAACAAGCCTGCTCAAAAGAAAAAAACCTGAAAAACTTTCTGGAGCAAAATAACGGAGCTTTGCAAAATTGAACAAGATGAAATTCATCCAAAAAGGAAATAACACCATGATTTTTAGAATTAAGAGGACAGTTTTAATTCTTTGTCTGTGTCCCCTTGCCCTGGTATGGGCTTCCCAGCCCAAATATGTCGGATTAACAGAAGTCTGGGCCTATCTTATGGACGGAGAAGAAAGATTTTACACCCCTGATTTGCCAGTAACCGACATAGGATACTTTGGAGCAGGTATCGGCAGATACGGTAATCTTGTGGGGGTTCCTGATCGGGACAAACTTGCAAATTCACCTGCAAAAATTCATCTTGTTGTGGCAGAAGTAAGCGGAAATTACGGATTAAGTCATTTTATTCTTAACCCGGATTATGGAGTAAGGGACAGATTTATTGAAGAAATTCTTTATGCCATGAATGATTTTGACGGTCTCCAGATAGATTTTGAATCCGTTACTTCCAGGGATTCTGAAAATTTTTTAAATTTTCTGGAAATTCTCAAAGACGGCATAGGCAACAAGACATTAAGCGTGGCTGTACCCGCCCGCACAAAAAGACTGAAAAATGACGCCTATGACTACAAAGAACTTTCCCGGATTGCAGACCGCATAATAATTATGGCCTATGACGAACACTGGAGCGGAAGCCGTCCCGGACCTGTAGCTTCGTTTCCCTGGTCAAAATCGGTTGCACTTTACGCCCTCAGATACATCAGTTCTTCAAAATTAATAATGGGACTGCCCTTTTACGGCAGGGCCTGGGCCGACAAGTCCACTTCCAGGGCTTTAAAGTACTCTACCCTCCAAGACCTGATAGCAGAGAAAGAAATCCCGCCGGAAGCCTTTAAAGAATCCCAGGGAGTGGGACACTTTGATTACCAGGAAACGGTAAATATTTCCGTTTACTTTGACAATGCAATAACAACTCTAAACCGGCTATCATTGTACCAGTCCCTTGGTGTAAAAAACGCTGCTTTCTGGCGGCTGGGACAGGAAGACGACCGGGTGTGGGAATATATTCTTTTGGAAAATAAAGATAATCCCCGGGAATAATAACCGGGTTTTAGGTCCTTAACAATAAAAAGCCCCTTTCCCAGGTCTTTTCCACAGAAAAATTTCCTCCAGTTTTTTGCTTAAAGCAGTTGACTCCCACTATATATAGTGCTATTATCCTCATGACTACACTATTTGAGGTATATTAATGATTAAAAGCGTAGAAAAGAGGGACGGAAGGGTCGTCCTCTTTGACAGTGATAAAATAGCCACCGCGATTTTAAAGGCTCTTGAAGCCGCTTCGGAAGGAGATGCCAGGGACGCAGCCCTTTTGGCAGATTCTGTTCAAAAAGAACTTGAAAAGCAATGCAGTGACAGACCCCCAAAGATTGAGGAAATACAGGACATTGTCGAAAAAGAACTAATTAAAAGCGGTTTCATTCTTTCTGCAAAAAAATACATAATTTACCGGGCAGAGCGGACAAAGGTAAGGGAAATGAATACAGCCCTTATGAAAATTTTTGACGAGCTGACCAATGTTGCCGCCGGTGACAGTGATATGAAACGGGATAATGCAAATATAGACGGCGACACCGCAATGGGAACCATGCTTAAGTACGGCAGCGAAGCGGCAAAAGATTACTACGAAAAATATCTGCTTACCCCCCAACAGGCAGAAGCCCACAGGAACGGGGACATTCATATCCACGATTTTGATTTTTACGCCCTGACTACCACCTGCTGTCAGATACAGCTTTCAAAACTGTTCAAGGGTGGTTTTTCCACTGGACATGGTTTTCTAAGGGAACCAAACGACATCCAGAGTTATTCCGCTTTGGCCTGTATAGCAATTCAGTCAAATCAGAATGACCAGCACGGTGGCCAGAGCATTGTAGACTTTGATTACGGCCTGGCACCAGGGGTAAAAAAAACCTACAAGAAAAATTACATTTCCAACCTGTACAAAGCTTTGGAAATACTCTACCCGTGCCAGGAACCGGATACAACACCGGATAAATCAAACGGAATCAAAGGGGGAATTACCCTTGGGGATTTAAAGGAAGTCGAATCCCACATCGAGTCTATTGACTCAGTCTATCCCAGAATCGAAACTGATGACAGATATCTGCAGCAGGAAAAGGCAATCCTGCTGGAAAAAGGGATTCCTGAAGATATAATAGACCAGGCCCAGAAATTTGCCGTAAAAGAGGCCTACAGGGAGACTGAAAAGGCAACTTACCAGGCAATGGAAGCATTGATTCATAACCTGAATACAATGCACTCAAGGGCAGGAGCACAGACACCATTCAGCTCCATAAACTATGGAATGGACACTTCACCGGAAGGCAGAATGGTTGTAAGAAATATTCTCTTGGCCACAGACGCAGGCCTTGGAATGGGGGAAACCCCTATTTTCCCAATTCAGATTTTCAGGGTAAAGGAAGGAATCAACTATAATCCAGGGGAACCTAATTACGATCTTTTCCAGCTGTCCTGCAAGGTGAGTGCGAAAAGGCTTTTCCCAAACTTCAGCTTTATTGACAGCCCCTTTAATCTCCAGTATTACAAACCGGGACATCCGGAAACCGAAATCGCTTATATGGGGTGCAGAACCAGGGTTATGGGAAATGTGTTTGATCCGGACCAGGAAATTGCTCCGGGAAGGGGAAACCTTTCATTTACCTCAATCAACCTTCCAAGGCTGGGAATCCTGGCAGAAAAAAACGAGGAAAAGTTTTATTCCCTGCTGAAAGAAAAAATGGATTTGGTGATCGGGCAGTTACTGGACCGTTTTGCAATCCAGTCAAAAAAACACGTTTACAATTTTCCCTTCCTTATGGGACAGGGTGTATGGATAGACAGCGACAAACTCGGCCCTGAGGACTCCGTCGGCGAAGTGTTAAAACACGGAACATTAAGCGTCGGGTTTATCGGTCTCGCCGAAACCCTTACTGCCCTGTTTGGACACCACCACGGGGAAAGTGACGAGATGCAGAAAAAAGGCCTGGAAATTGTAGGCTGGATGAGAAAATACCTGGACGAAGAAAGTACAAAGCGCGGCTTGAATTTCAGCCTTCTTGCAACCCCTGCAGAAGGTCTTTCCGGCAGGTTTATAAAAATAGACAAAAAAAGATTCGGCATTATTCCGGGAATAACCGACAGGGATTATTATACAAATTCATTCCACATACCGGTTTGGTACAACATCTCTGCCTACGACAAAATAAACAAAGAAGCACCCTATCACGCACTTACAAATGCAGGGCATATAAGTTATGTAGAACTTGACGGGGACACCACCAATAATCTCGAAGCCTTTGAATCCGTAGTAAGGTGTATGCATGATGCAGGTATCGGGTACGGTTCGATAAACCATCCTGTAGACCGTGATCCTCTGTGCGGTTATGTTGGAGTCATAGGAGAGACCTGTCCCAGATGCGGTCGGAAATCCGGAGAACCTATCTCGGAGGAAAAGATAAAAGAACTTAAAAGAAAATACGGGAACATACCTGTAGCTAATAATCATAATTGAAACAAAACAAATCTTATAAGGAGTAAATGATGGAAGCGGCAAAGGAAAAAATCAGGGTTAATGTTGAGGCAAAAATGGGAAAAGGTGTTGAGTTTGAAAGAATCAGAAGAATCACCGGATATCTTGTTGGAACCCTTGACCGTTTTAATGATGCAAAAAGAGCCGAGGAGAGAGACAGAGTAAAACATGGACTCTGATAAAACAACGGGCCAAACAGTAAAACTAAACCTTGCAGGAATCGTCAATGACTCCATTGTTGACGGTCCGGGCATAAGGGTTTGCATATTTGCCCAAGGGTGCAGCCACAACTGTGCAGGATGTCATAATCCCGAAACCCACAGTTTTGGTACAGGTAAAGACTATAGGGTTGCGGAATTAGTATCCCTTATAAAGCAAAACCCTCTTGTAAAGGGAGTAACTTTTTCCGGCGGGGATCCTTTTTTCCAAAGCCGGGGATTTTACATATTGGGGAAAGAACTCAGGGCTATGGGTTATGAGGTTGCCGCATACACAGGCTTTTTATGGAAAGAACTTATAGAGGGAACCCAGGACCAGCAAAGGCTACTTTCAGTGTTAAATGTACTTGTAGACGGGCCTTTTATACAAGAATTGAGGAATCTGGATCTGCCTTTTAAGGGCAGCATAAACCAGAATTTCATCGATGTACAAAAAAGTTTAACCAGGCAGGAAGAAGGGAAAACCCTTTTCCATAGGCAGCCCAAAGTTTTTGAAAGGTGGGAGAGGACCTTTCTTTATACCTAGGGAATGCTTTTTCCAATCAATCAGGCTTAGGTTGCTACGGTTAATCCCGTGGCAACCTTTTTGTTTTTCCGGAATCGGATTATCAAAAAACGGAAAATCTGATATACAGGAGGGAGTCTTCCTGCAATTTAGAAATAAACCGGAACTGTCACGATGAATTAAAACCACAAAAACCGGTACAAATTTTTTATGTACAAAAATTATACCAAAACTGATTTTGAATTATCCCTAAAACATCTTTACAAATACTAAAGAAAGTATTATAACGGAATATAATAAAATATTTTGGAGGATAATATGGCGTTTAACTTAGACTTGTATCCGGTAATTTATCTTGCCCAATACAATCCGGCAACAAAAAACTGGGAAGAAAAATGGATAGAAACCGACAATATTACATACAGTGAGCTTTGTTCGATGGCTCCCGAAAAAAAAGCAGAAATTCTGGCAAAGCGGAACCAGTTCGGACTGCCCTGTGTAAGCTATACCAGCCAGTACGGGTACGGCTGTTTTGAAGGAATGAAGGCTTTTTCAACAAAAGACGGAGGAATCAGCATTTTCAGACCTGATAGAAATGCTGCACGGTTTGCCTCCTCCATGAAAGGTCTTAAATGCCCCGTATTTCCGGAGGAAATGTATGTAAAAGCCTCTGAAGAATTTATTAAAAGGAATGCAAAACTTGGATATATACCGGAATACGACCCGGAATGGGAAAAGGATGAATTTGCCTCTGCAAGTTCAGTTTATATGCGTCCTTTCATGAATTCGGAAGGTGCAATAGGTGTGGGCTGTTCCACAGCCCCTACAGTTGTTATCTGTGCAACAACAGTTTCATCTTACTTTAAAGGTGGAAATACAAAAGCCGTAACAACAAAAAGGGTAAGGGCTACACCATACGGAACAGGTTGCATAAAGTGTGCCTCAAACTATGTTATCTCCGCACTTGCTAAGAAAGAAGCCGAAGAAGCAGGCTTTATGGAAGTAGTATACCTGGACTCAGAAGAACACAAGTATATTCAGGAAGGATCTTCCTGCAACATTTTCTTTGTAACAAAAAAAGGTGTTCTTGTTACACCGGAGCTTGGAGACACAATCCTCCCGGGAATCACCAGGGCAAGTGTAATTGAATTGGCAAAACAACAGGGAATACCAGTAGAAGAAAGAAAAATCTCAATAAAGGAAGTTATGACAAAGGTAGACCAGTGTTTTGTAACCGGAACCGCAGCCGGCATAACCCATATCGAAAGCATAACCCACGAAGGAAAAGAAGCCGTGTTCAATAACAGGCAGCCTGGTGAAATAGGAAAAAAGCTCCAGCATCTTCTAAAAGGCGGTCAGTATGGAACCATAGAGGACACAAACCACTGGAATTATAAGGTTCTGTAACAGGTAAAAGGCGGTAAAGACCGCTGTAAAAAAAGCCAAATCAAACCCGGAGGCAAAGGCTTTGTTTCCGGGTTTTTTATTGCAGACGGATCCCGGCAAAAAAAACCCGTAAATCCTTAATGTACTTGCAAAGCCGGGGGATAAAATTTACAAAAAAAGAACCCGTTCCCCAAGGACCGGAAACGGGTCATTCAAAAACTCATCAAACAGAATATAACAAACCGAACAAATAAAACCAAGGCAGGGCTACCCTTTTAACCTCTAACCAATCTCAAAATCCGGAAGATTCCTCACCGGAACCGTCCTGACTTCAACACTCCTTACAAGAGACCCGGGACATCCCTTCTCCATCTCCCTTATAAAGTCCGCCACAACAGGATCCGGCCCTTCAACAAAAACCATAACAGAACCGTCCCTTTCATTGGCTACCATTCCCTTTAACTTCATAAGCCTGGCAGTCCTGTAAGTCCAATACCTGAATCCTACCCCTTGAACATGCCCCTGAATTTTAAGGATTCTGGCAGTCATCGATTATTTATTAGTTTCCTGGATGTAAGTCAAAAGGTCTTTCAAATCCACCGGCTTTCTGCAAAACTTATCAGCATCCAGAGCCGAAAGCTCTTCTTCCAAATTTGCGTCATCCAAACCGGTAACAACAATAACATAGGGGAAACCGAAAGTTACATCATTTTTTAACCGGTTAAGCAGTTCCTTACCGTTCACACCCGGCAAATCAATATCGAGAATAACGTATCCGGGCTTTTTTTCCACCAGCATCGTTCCTGCTGTAAAACCGTCATAAGCCTGTAACATATTGTAATCTGGAAGATTTTTCTTTAAAAACTCAAAAATCGAATTATTCAAAACCTTGTCATCATCAATAACAATTACAGAATTCCAGTCAGCCTCGGCTCCCTGATCCTCCAAAAGATCCTCCGGCAACCTGATTCCTCTTGTAGTTAAAAACTCAATCAAATCATCTTTGTAAACCCTGTATTGACCACCGGGAGTACTAAAGGCTTTTAAATATCCGTTTCTAATCCAATTTATCGCAGTCTGGTTAACAACACCACAAATATTTGCAACCTCCAGAGCCGAATAAATTTTAACCTTACTTGTTTTCTTAGCCATATTTCCACCTTAGTAAAAAATAAAAATATACTTATCCTTATTCTAACCATTATCTCCAATTCTTTCAAGTTTATTTATCAAATAAAATGAAAAACCCCGTCTCTGTAGATGCAAAATAAGCTTATTTTGATTTAAATTCCTGTGTGACTTTTTATATTTTTCCGCGCAACGCTTAAAAAGCTCTTCTTCACTTACTTCGGTAAAAAAGTTTTTAATAACCGAATCAGCCAGGGAAGAACTAATACCGTGGCTCAAAAGCCCCTTTCTTAAAGCAGAAGCTCCCTCCGGCATCTTTTTTATCCTGGAGTCAAGCCAGGCACGGGCAAAGCGTTCTTCGTCAAGCCACCCCCGGCTTTGAATATAATCCAAAACCAAATTAATCTGATGCTCCGGCCGCTGTTTTTTTAACAGGCGGAACCTTAAATCCTGCCGTGAATACTCCCTGCGGGAAAGACAATCCAAAAGATACCTTTCATCTGCAAAGGCCTCCCCTGAAGAAACAAGGGAGACAAAATCCTCTTTTCCAAGACTTACTTTTTTAACCCGGGAATCAGACAAATCCCCAAGAACATCCGCAACAGCCCGGGAAAGATAAACCTCCCGGGTTAAAAAAGAAGAGGCTCCCTCGCAGGAAATCCTGTATATCCCTCCGGAAGCCTCTCTCGCAAAAGTAACCTTGTAAAAAGTACTATCTCTTGCTGAACTGGAATCTGCGTCTTGCACCACGCTGTCCATATTTCTTTCTTTCCACCATCCTGGAATCCCTGGTAAGCAAACCGTTAGCCTTTAAAGAAGCATAGTTTGCCTGATCAACCTGGGTCAAAGCCCTGGAAAGCCCGTGACGGCAGGCTCCAGCCTGGCCATTAAGCCCTCCCCCGTAGACATTTATGAGAATGTCATACTTATTCTCGGAAGCAGTAATCATCAAAGGCTGCCGTACTACCATAACCTGTTCCGGAGTAACAAAATATGAATCCACAGCCTGTCCGTTCACAACAAGTTTTCCGGAACCTTCCCTTATGTAAACTCTGGCAACCGCTGTTTTTCTTCTTCCTGTACCGATAGCAATATTCTTAACCACTTAACTGCTCCTGCTTAAATATCCATTACCTGGGGATTCTGTGCCTGGTGAGGATGATTCTCTCCGGCATAAACATAAAGATTGGAAAGGATTTTTCTTCCCAAAGGACCCTTAGGGAGCATTCCTTTTACAGCCAGTGTAAGAGGGGACTCCGGATGCCTGGCAACAAGATCCTTATAATTCACAGTCTTAAGACCACCGATATAACCAGTATGGCGGTGATACAACTTATTATCCATTTTGCGACCTGTAACCAGAATCTTGTCTGCATTTACAACAACAACGCAGTCTCCGCAATCCTGATTAGGTGCAAAGGAAACCTTCTCCTTGCCCCTTAAAACAGAGGCGACCTTTGCAGCAACTCTACCAAGGGGCTTGCCGTTTGCATCAATAACAAACCACTTTTTTACTGCATCATTTTCATTAACAAAAATTGTCTTCATTATGACTACCTTACTATAAAAAACTGTATAGCGCAGATATTACGGGATTAAAATATAAAATTTCTTTAGGATTGTGTCAATATACGACAACAGCAAACAAGAAATACAAAAATTATTTTTCCTTGGAGTTAAGCTCCGCAGCAGCCTTTTCTTCCCTCTTTGCTTCCCTCTTGTCCTTTAAATCTGCAATCCCGATAAGGACAGAAACCAAACCGATAAAAGCTGCAATAACAGGGGCAAAACCCTTTAAAAACGTAAGGACATCCAAACCCCAGTTAAGCCCGGCAGGAAGCAAAGAATAAACAGTAAATCCCACAAGAAGAAGTCCGATAATTAAAGCAACCATTCAAAATCTCCTAAAAACTATACTCCGCAAAAAGCGGAAAATCCGATAAGCCATATTACATTATAAAAAAAAAATATGCAATATTGTACCGTAAACAGCAAAAACAGCCCCCAGGGAAAAATCACCTGCGGAGTTTTATCAGAAAAAACAAAAGACCCAGGGCAAAAAAAACGGACGGAAGAACACCTGCAGCAACATCAATAAATTTAAAAAGAACCCCCTCAAAAAAGCCCGTTTTCCTGAAAATCTCGTAAATCAAAACAACATAATCCCACACAACCCCAAGAACAATAAAAAGCCACTCAAGGGTCCGGATACGGTTTACAAGTATTATACCGAAAAAAACGGCAACCCCTTCAACAAAGAGCCTTAAAATATATCCGTTAATCTCCAAATCACTCACGCCACTCATTATGAAAGGGGGAATAAAAAAAATCAAGCCGGAGAATTTATCCTTACGGGAGATTTTATTTTTGAGGGGGATCCTGTATTACCGCCCTAAATCGGTGATACCAAAAAAAAGAGGGGCAAATCACTCAGTTTCCCCCCGCTCCCACCCCGGCAACAAAACCCCGGCAAAACCGGCAAACAGGAAACATAAACCCGGACTCCACACTGCCGGGTTGTCCGCTCCCCTTTGTCCCAAAACAAAACCCCTTTCCGGAAATCAGGAATCCCCCCCTAAAATGTCCCCGGGTACAAGCCCCTCAAGTTCCTCCCTTAAATCCGGGAAACTGGGACAGGTTTCATCCAATTCCCTCAAAACCCGGCTGTAAGCTTCTTCATAAGAATGCCTCATGGATACTGCAAAAGGATTAAGGTTTTCCATATCGTCAAAAAGCTCCTGGCTGTCCCGGGCAACCTGCCGGCAAATTCCCAGCAGATCCTGGTACCAGCGGGTTGCAATTCTGGTTTCCTTCATCCCCAATGTATTCAGGGTTCTCCCCACCAAATGGGTCAAGGCCTGGCTGTAGGCGGCCTGCCGGTCATGTTCCACAGGAGACATTTCGGAAACCTCCATTCCCATACCGGTAAAAAGAGATTTCCACCAGTTAAAATCCTCATCAGACATACGGATATTGCTCATCATTATGGCAAGCCCCTTTACGGAGAATTTTCCGGATTCCGGCCCGAACATAGGATGGGTGGCAAGAATAGGCGTATCTTCCGGCAGGTATTTTTTCATCCACAGAACAGGATAAACCTTTACGGAACAGGTATCAGCCACAACCGTATCCTTTCCCAAAAGAGGGCTGATTTTTTGCAGCATCTCCGGCATGGAACTTATAGGAACCGAAAGAAAAACCAGCGGAAGCCTGCAGACCTCCTCCAAGGGAACCTGCTTTATCACGGAAGGCAGGTCATCATAAATTTTTCTTGAAGCTCCGAAAACCTCCAACGGGGAAACAGAGTTTTCACCCAAAACCTTTCCCCAATACCTGCCAAAACGGCCCAACCCGATTACACCAACCTTCGAAAAAACCATTTTTCCTCCTAAAAACCGCCCCGGTCAAATCCGGCATCATAACACAAGAAAAACTGCCTACAACAAATAAAGCAATATCATATAAAGAGCTGTTGCACCAAAGATAGAAACCATTGCATTTTTTTTCCAGATATGGGCAACAACGGTAAAAACACAGCCTGCAAATGCAGGAATCCAGTTTCCCCCTTCTGATGGCATCTTAAAAGACACATCCTTAAGGCAGTAAACCACCAGCACAGCCATTATCATAGGTGGAATAAATTTTTCCACAAACCTTATAAAACCGGGAGGTTCTTTCCTGCTGAAAAGCACAAATGGAAAAGCCCTTGTTCCGTAAATAACCAGGGACATAACCAAAGTCCCCAAAAAAGCCATAGGCACAGAAACCTGATTCATACCACCTTCCTTCCCCTGAAAATTATTAAAGCCCCCAGGGAAAAAGCCAGGGCAGGTATCAGCATATCCGTCCCGAAAATCAACAGGGAAACCACCGATGCACCGAAACCGATTGCCACAGGAACCCAATCCCGGGTCCTTTCAAGCTGGTCAATCAGTAAAACAATAAAAAGCGAGGTAAGGGCAAAATCAATACCGGTTAAGGGAAAAGGAATCAGCTTTCCTGCAACGGCACCGATTAAAGAACCGCAAATCCAGTAAGACTGGTTAAGGAGGGCAATCAGACCGTAAAAACGCCCGGAATCAGCACCCTCAGGAACCTTAACCCCGGTAAGGAGGGCATAGGTTTCATCAGTCAGTGCAAAAACCAGGTAGGGCTTCCAGCGTCCCACTGCCTTAAAATCCGTTATCAGGGAAAGCCCGTAAACAATATGGCGGATATTTACCATGAGGGTCGTTATAATCATTGCAGAAAGGGAAGCCCCGGAGGCAAACAAACCTACGGCGATGTACTGCCCCGCACCGGCATACATACAAAGACTCATAAAAGGAGCCAGGTACCAGGGATAGCCCTTGCTTACCAGCATCAGGCCAAAGGGAATCCCGATGGCGAGGTATCCAAAAAGAACCGGAATTGTAACCCTGAAGGCAGAAATAAATTCATCCCGTTTCATACTCACCTAATCCTTTATGTATCTTGCCCTGCTTGTGGGGGTTTCGTAAACATCCACACAAAAGACCTCTGTACCGGAAAGGAGCTTTACTTCCTGTTCCTCCAGCTTTTTAGTCAATTCCAAAAAAATATAATAAGCAATTCTCTCAGCGGAAGGATTGTTTTTAAAAACTTCAAAGTCATTAAGATTTTTGTGGTCAAGACTGCCGCAAACTTCCCTGAGGATTTTTTTTATAATGGAAAAATCAAAAACCATACCCCCGTCATCAAGATTTTTTCCCCTCAAATGGGCAAGAACCCTGTAATTATGACCGTGAATGGCTTCACATTTTCCATGATAATCAGCCAAAAAATGGGCTGCGGCAAAATCCGCCTCCACTCTTACCTCAAACATAAAACACCTTCCTTAAAAGCCTTTCAATAAAAAAAACATCGAAAACCTCAGCGCAACTTTACCATAAGGAGCATAACATCAGAAGTCCTGATTCCCGATATTCTGGAAGCCTGACCCAAGGTTTCGGGCCTGACTTCTTTAAGTTTCAGCCTTGATTCTGCCGAAAGCCCGGGTATTTTGTCGTAGTCAAAATCACCCGGGATTTTCAGGTTTTCCAGCTTTTTGAGACGGGAAACACTTTTTTCCTGTGTTTCGATGTAATGCCTGTACTTTAAATCAAGCCAGGCTTTTTCCAGGGCAAGTTCCCTGCTGTACCGGACATCACAGCCCCCGGCATTACCCCGGTCTGTATCCTGAGCACCGGCACCATTATGCCCGCTGCCGGAATTTCCGGCCTGCACAAGCTCCGGGAAAGCTCTTAAAAGCATTTCCGGATTAATCCCCGGCAAACTCAGAATCTCTGAAAAAAACTTACCCTTCATTGCAGAAAGATTGTTTTTTTCAAACATCTCAAGAGGAGAAAGATTCTCCGGGACCAAAGCCCCCCCTTCACCTCTGTCTGAAAAATCTTCCCGGGAAACCACAGAAAAACCAAGACTTTTTTTCCTCTGAAAATTTTTTTCCTGTTCCAGGGCTTCCTGCCTGAATGCCTCTATGTCAGACTCTACCACCTTTCTGTTTTGCAGCAGCTCCTTAATTTCATTACAAAGGGAGGTTTTTTCCTCCAGTCTTTCCATCCTGTGTTTTTCCGCTGCCCCCAGGGCAAAAGCTTTGGGAGTAAGCCTTTCGTCTGCAGTATCATTCCTCAACCTGAGCCTGTATTCAGCCCTGGCTGTAAACATTCTGTACGGCTCCTTTGTCCCCAGGGTAACCAAGTCGTCCACAAGGACGCCGATATAAGCCTCGTCCCGACCCAAAACAAGAGGCTCACCACCCCTGGTATACTGGACTGCATTTATTCCTGCCAAAAGCCCCTGTCCCCCGGCTTCTTCGTAACCGGATGTCCCGTTTGTCTGCCCGGCCGAAAAAAGCCCCCGGATTCTTTTTGTCTCAAGGGAAGGCTTAAGCTGTCTGGGATCAATAAAGTCGTATTCAACTGCATAACCGGGACGCATAATCTCTGCATTCTCCAAACCAGGAATCGAGTGGATAAAATCCCTCTGAACCCATTCCGGCAGAGAAGAAGAAAGTCCGTTCAAGTACATCTCGTCAGTGGAAAGCCCCTCCGGCTCAATAAAAATGTGGTGCCGGTTCCTCTGGGGAAATCTCATAACCTTATCCTCTATGGAGGGGCAGTACCTGGGACCTATACCCTGGATTTTTCCGCCGTAAAGGGGGGAAAGATTTATATTATCTGTTATTATCTTATGGGTTTTTTCATTCGTGTATGTAAGGAAACAGGGAACATCAGGCCTGTCTACAAAGTCTGTTTCAAAGGAAAATCCGCACCCACGGCCACCGTAAGGCAACTCACCGCTGTAACGGTCACCAGGCTGGATCTGCATTTTTGAGTAATCAAGGGAATCCCGGTGAACCCTGGCAGGAGTACCGGTTTTCAGGCGGCCCAAGGTAAATCCCATCCGCCGGAGGGAAGTCCCCAGGCCTACAGCAGCCTTTTCCCCCAGCCTTCCGTCCGGAGCCTCGTAAGAACCTATAAAAATCTTGCCCTCCATAAAAGTTCCGGTAGTGAGGACCACAGCCTTAGAGGTTATTTTATTTCCTCTTTCCGTAACGACCCCCTTGATACTGGCTGAATCTTCCGAAAGGATAAAATCCACTACCGTATCCTGGAAAAGGGAAAGGTTTTTCTGTCTTTCCAAGGTCTGCTTTGCAAGGGATGAATAAAGGTTCTTGTCAGCCTGGGCCCTGTAAGCCTGTACGGCTGGTCCCCGGCTCCGGTTTAAAATCCGGAACTGAATCATGGATTTGTCTATCAAAAGTCCCATCACACCGCCCAAGGCATCTATTTCCCTGACAATATTTCCTTTTGCCACCCCGCCGATAGAGGGGTTACAGGAAAGCCGCCCCACTGCATCAAGCTGCTGGGTAACAAGAAGTGTTGCGGCTCCCATACGGGCAGAAGCCATGGCAGCCTCGATTCCTGCATGTCCGCCGCCAATTACTATAACATCATAATCCATATCCAAAACAACCTTTGTTGCATTCTATATTTTTAAACTGACTATGTAAATCGGTTCACAGACCGGTAAAAACCGAATATCCAACGTTGTTTTTTTGATTGGGATTATCCTGCTTAATATTTTTTTTAAACTAAAAACAATTAAAAAACAGGTAAAATTCCCACTCCAAATTCAGTCCTATAATATTGAATAAAACAACCTTTTAATGTATTGTAAAATCAGCTGAATATACAATTTTGGAGGAAATATGAATACAGAAGACCTTCTGAACCAACTAAGTCAGAGTGGTTTATTGACCGTACTCGGAATGGGTATAGTCTTTGCCTTTCTCATTGTCCTTGTATTTTTTATGAACCTGGTAGCACTTTTCATAAAAAAAACCGGACTTGACAAAACAGAGGAAGAGAAAGTTTCTGCCCGGGACACACCTGTAAAAACAGGGGACCAGCAGGAAATTATTGCGGCGATTGCCACTGCCATACACGAAAAAAAATAAATAAAACACAGGAGATAAAAAATGGCTAAAAAGGTCCAGATTTCGGATTTAGTATTGAGGGACGCCCATCAATCCCTCCACGCAACAAGAATGACGACAGCAGATATGCTGCCTATTTGTGACAAACTTGACAAAATCGGTTATTGGAGTTTGGAAGGCTGGGGAGGAGCAACCTATGATTCCTGCATCAGATTCTTAAACGAAGACCCATGGGACAGGCTCAGACAGCTTCACAAAGCCCTGCCGAACACCCCGATTATGATGCTTTTGAGGGGGCAGAACCTTTTAGGATACAGGCACTATGCAGATGATGTGGTGGATAAATTTGTAGAAACTGCCGCAAAGAACGGAATCGGGGTTTTCAGAATTTTTGATGCCTGCAACGACCCCAGGAACCTTAAAAGGGCTGCTGACGCTGCAAAGAAAACAGGAAAACACGTCCAGATGGCAATTTCCTATGCCACAACCCCATACCACACAAAAGAAATTTATGCCGACCTGGCAAAGTCCTATGCAGATTTCGGGGCTGATTCAATTTGTATTAAAGACATGTCAGGACTTTTAAAACCTTACGAAGCCTACGATTTGGTAAAGGCCATAAAAGCAAAGGTTGATATTCCTGTACAGATTCATACCCATGCTACAACAGGACTTTCTGTAGCCACACTGTTAAAGGCGGCAGAAGCCGGAGCCGACACACTGGATACAGTAATCTCATCCATGTCTATGGGAACCTCCCACAGCCCTACAGAAACCGTGGTAGAAATGCTCAAGGGTACTGAACTTGATACAGGCCTTGATGTCAGGGCTCTTCTGGAAATTGCGGCATACTTCAGGGAAGTCAGGAAGAAGTATGCAAAATTTGAATCAAGCTTCCTTGGTGCCGACACAAGAATCCTTGTATCCCAGGTTCCGGGAGGAATGCTTTCAAACCTGGAGAACCAGCTTAAAGAACAGGGAGCACAGGATAAGATTGACGATGTACTCAAGGAAATCCCAATAGTCCAGAAAGACTGCGGATACATTCCACTTGTAACACCTACAAGCCAGATTGTAGGAACCCAGGCAGTATTCAATGTTCTTTTCGGACGCTATGCAAGGCTCACCCAGGAAACAAGGGACCTTCTTGTTGGTAAATACGGGGCAACACCTGCAAAGCCTAACCAGGATCTTGTAAAAGAAGCCCTTAAACAGAACAACATGGAGGCAGCCGTTACCTGCAGGCCTGCAGATCTTATCCCCAACGAATGGGAGAAATTTGAAAAGGAAGCAAAGGAAAACGGTGGAAACGGAAGCGTGGAAGACACCCTTACCTATGCAATGTTCCCAAAAGTAGCCCCAAAATTCTTTAAAGAAAGAAGCAAGGGACCTGTAAAATCAGAATCCTTCATGGAGCCAAAGGCCTCCGCCCAGGCAGTAACAGGTGGTTCATATACAGTAAATGTAAACGGAACAGCCTACAATGTAACAGCCTCGGGATCAAATGACAACTTCAGCGTAAATGTAAACGGAACAAACTACAATGTTTCTTTCGGACAGGGCGGAGCCCCGGCAGCCACACCGGAACCGGCAGCAGCCCCTGCAGCAACCGGTTCCGGTGCCCAGATTAAAGCTCCTGTAGCAGGAACACTCTTAAAACATGTAGTAACCGCAGGTACAACAGTCAAGGAAGGCGACACAATCATAATGATTGAATCCATGAAGATGGAACTGGAAGTCAAAGCTCCTGTATCTGGTCCCGTCAGCTTCCTTGTCCAGCCTGGTTCACAGATTAAGGCAGGGGATGTGCTTGCAACAATCGGAGGCGGCGCAGCTCCCGCAGCAGCACCAGCTCCCGCTCCTGCCCCGGCAGCAACTCCGGCTCCCGCTCCGGCAGCAGCCCCTGTTTCCATGGGAGGACAGGTTCAAAAGTCCCCTGTAGCAGGAACACTCCTTAAATACGCAGTACAGGAAGGGGCTTCTGTAAACAGCGGAGACACAATCATAATAATTGAGTCAATGAAGATGGAACTTGAAATCAAAGCTTCCTGTGGCGGAAAGGTTCATTTCCTTGCCAACCAGGGAGACCAGATTAAGGCAGCCCAGCCATTGGCAGAAATCAACTAGTAAAGGTAATACAGGAGTTTTTCATGTTTGACAATAAAAAACGCCATGCGTTGAATCTTACAATCGGAATCATGGTTATCGCCCTATTTGTTTCCATAATTCCAACTGTTTTTGCCCAGACAGAAGGTGCTGTAACGGCAAAAGAAGCCGCAGAAACACAGGTTCCGGCAGAAAATTCCACGGCAGCTTCGGAAGAAGCCAAACCTAAAGGTATACAGTTTGGCACATTCTTAAAAAGAATGGCCGAAACAACAGGTATCAATGCCTTTACAGAAGTTGAACACGGTGTAGAAGGACTCAAGCCGGGGGATACAATCGATTTACCAGGCTGGCAAAGGCTTGTAATGCTTTTTATCGGTCTTTTAATCATTTACCTTGGGGCAGGACGGGGCTTTGAACCCCTTCTTCTTATACCAATTGGTTTTGGTACCGTTCTTGTAAACATTCCAGGTGCTGGAATGTGGCAAGGAGAACACGGGCCTGGAATGCTTAAACTCATCTATGATGCAGGTGTAGGAAACGAATTCTTCCCTATGCTTATCTTTATGGGAATTGGAGCAATGACAGACTTTGGTCCCTTAATCGCAAACCCAAAGACAGCGATTCTCGGAGGGGCAGCCCAGTTTGGTGTTTTTGCAACCCTTCTTGGTGTTGCAGCCCTTAACTTTATACCAGGCTTTGACGGATATACCCTTAAAGAAGCTTGTGCAATTGCCATTATCGGAGGAGCTGATGGTCCTACCTCTATTTATGTAGCAGGACAAATGGCTCCTGACCTTCTTGCAGTAATTGCAGTTGCCGCATATTCTTACATGGCCTTGGTACCAGTTATCCAGCCACCAATTATGAAGCTTTTGACAACAAAAAAAGAAAGGGCAATAAAGATGGAACAGCTAAGACCTGTTTCAAAGGCAGAAAAAATCTTGTTCCCTATGGTTTTATTGGTTCTTACAATCTTGCTTTTGCCTGCAGCAGCTCCTCTTATCGGAATGTTTGCCTTTGGTAACTTCTGTAAGGAAACCGGTGTAGTTGATAGACTTTCTAAAACCATGGAAAACGAAATGCTGAATATTGTTTCAATATTGCTCTCATTAGGGGTCGGTTCACAAATGACTCCGGAAAAAATCATGAGACCCCAGTCCTTGGGAATAATTGTAATGGGTCTTTTTGCCTTTGCAATAGCCACAGCAGCCGGAGTTCTCATGGCAAAGCTAATGAACCTTTTCCTCAAAGAGAAAATCAATCCCCTTATCGGTTCTGCCGGAGTGTCGGCAGTACCTATGGCAGCCCGTGTATCCAATAAGGTAGGCCAGGAAGAAGATCCTTCTAACTTCCTTGTTATGCACGCCATGGGTCCCAATGTTTCTGGTGTAATCGGAACAGCAGTTGCTGCCGGTGTATTTATTGCAGCAAAACAGTTCATGTAATTTCTTACAAAGCATAAACTGAAATAAAACACAAACCGTCTCCTGTTTGGGGGGGCGGTTTTTTGTTGTATATTTTGTATGGCATTCCGTACATTTTAATAAGCTGTTAAAAAACCGGGTCTTTAGCAAAACCTGCAGAATTTACGGCATCCGTAAATTCTGCACAAAAGTCAACTTTGCCGGATAAAAAAAACAGTATACAGGGATAAAAAATTGGACAGTAAAAATTACAACATTAATGACTTTTTTATTGAAAATGCAGGCATTAAGGATATAAACAGCATAATGTTTATAGAAAAGACATCCTTTGCAAAAGAAATCACTGAAGATAAAAAAGTTTTTATAGAAAGACTGGAAACCTTTCCAGAAGGTTTTTTTATTTTGCGGGAAAGGCAGTCCAACGAAGCTGCCGGCTACATCACTTGCGAAATCTGGAACAGGAATAATCCTGCATCAGAAACCGTGCTGACAAAGGAACATTTTAACCTTTCCCACCCAATAAAAAAATACCACAATCCGGAAGGAGACTGCCTTTACATCGCCTCCATAGCAATTTCAAAAAAATACAGGGGAAAAGGCCTGGGAAGCCTCCTTCTTGATTTGGCACTGGACAAAATTTCCCTTGATTTTCCCAAAATCAATAATTATATCCTCTTGGTTAATTCCCTTTGGGAAAATGCTATATCCCTTTACAAAAGGAAAGGCTTTAAAAAAAGCAACCTTACCTTTGACACAGAACCGGGGATTCTTGAAAATTTTTTTGAACAGAATGGTGTCAAAAGTAAGGGAATAATAATGGAAAAAACAATAGTACGCTGAATACACAGAAAATCAGTATATTTCGGTAACTACAACAGACCAAGACTTTCCTTTATATGAATTATATCCCGGAGTCAGTGCATATCCCCAAACACGGTTTTCCGAACCTGTCTTTTCATTGTAGTATCCTATCTTCCTGTTTCCCGATACAGCTTTGAAAGCTTCGGTTGATTTCAAATCAACCTTTCCTATTTCTTCTTTCACCCGGGAGGCAATAACAAGCCCCTTACTGTTTACAACATATATTCTGCCGGTATCTGAAAGTTGTGCCGACTTCATTATTTCAAGGATAAAATTCCAGTTAAACCTGGTAGATATTACACCCAGAATTTCCCCGGATGCTGAAACAACAGGACTGGAATAGGAAATGGTCCAGTCACCCATTGAGGGGGAAAAATACATATCAGAATAAGTTGCCTGTTTTTCAGATAAAACATCAGAAAACCAGCTTTTTCCGGCAACAGAAGTTCCCAGTAAATTTTTATGAACCCCGGCACACACCACAATTCCCTCCAGATTAACAAGAAGAACATCATGATACACTTCGTATATGCGTACCAGATTTTCAATTATGTCTTGAGCCTCATTTTGTGTTTTGTCACAAGGAGAATGCAAACACTCAATGATTTTTCCAAAAGTTGCCCAGGCCTGAACATCACAATAGCGCTCAAATAAGTTGCGGTCTATTTTGTCGATAATGTCAAAAGCCATTTCAGCCGTCCTTATACCAATCAGGTTGAACATCTCATTCTCTATCTTATTAACAACTTCCTGACAAAGCCTGTTTTCTGAGTCATTTTTTTCAGAAATCCGCTTTATTTCGTTGGCAATAACCCTGAATCCCTTTCCGGCTTCACCAGCCCTTGCTGCTTCAATCGAAGAATTAAAAGACAAAATCCTGATATTTTGGGATTCGTTGTAAATATCATTAAGCGACTTGTGCAAAACATTGTAATCTGCAATAAGAGAATCAAAAACCACACTGAGATTTGTACCGCTTTTGTCTGATGTTAAAGCCATATTTCCCCCTTGAATATTGTTATTGATAAAAAAAAAGAGCCATATTTTTCCAAAGAAAATATGACTCCATTGCCAACAGGTTCACTTTAACATAAAAAAACAAATTAAAACAATAGGCAAATCAAATCTGATAAAAAAAATTGGCAAATAAATAAAAAAACTGGTATTTTTATTTGATTTTTGTTTTTTTATCCATATACTTTATCCTGCAAAAAATAAAACAAAAATGTAAAGGAGAAAGTTTTATGGTAAAATGGTCAGAAGTGCAAAAAATCATCAGGGAAAAGTACCTGGACGGGGTTGACATGGGGGACTGTTCCCATTTTATGTTTCCATACGAAAATGAAGAAACAGAGGACATAAAATTCATCACAGTCTTTAAAGACCAGGACGAAGGCGGTGGAATTTTAGTTTGCTGCACAGCCCCCATCGGAAAGCTCAGAAGCCGGGACTTACCAAATGTGTTGGGAGACCTGAACGAAATGACGGAGGGAAGGATTGTCAACGATGGGGGAGACTACAGCTTTGAGTACTCATTAAACCTGGAACATATTACGGAAGAAGCCTTGGAAGACGCCGTGCAATTTGTGGCGGAATCCGCCGTAGAGTTTTCCAGAAAGTACGCAGGCTAACCTCCGGAATAAAACGATTCCTTTCCCGGCCCCGGCATATACCGTTTCGGAAAGATTAAACAGCCCCGGGGCCGGGCCCCGGGCATCTGTAAGCAAGGTCTTATTCCAGGCTGTAGGCGGCCAGGGCCCTTCCCATGAAAATCTCTGCATTTTCTTCCCTGTAAGTACCGATAAGCTCACATTCAATAACGGCCTTTGAGCAAAGGGGAACCAGGGCGTCGATTTTCTCGCAAGGAATGCTTTTAATATCAAAAAGCTTGAATTTATCGGCTTCCGGGTCGGAAACAGAGCCGCATTTTTCAATCTCAGGAACAGAATCACTCAAAGGAATACAAAAGGCAAACCGGCCTTCCCTTTTTGCATTTAACGCTGTCTGGTGGGCAGGATCGGAGACAAATAAAACCTTTGTTACCGGCTCATAATCCAAGGGGCAGTTCCAGGCTATGGGGGCAAGATTATACTGTCCGGGATTTTTCCCTTTAGTGCCAATTAGAACCGGAACCCCGGGTGTAACAAATTTATAGGCTTCCGGCAAATCAATGTAATTTTTTTTCATATCCAAATATCTCCTGTAAAAATGAAAGCGGATTCCGGAAAGTGAATCCTGCAGCATTAAGTTATTTTTATTTAAATCTCCGGAAAAACTTTTCCGGCAGGGAAATTATTTAAAGTAAAGCTCGCTTTCAAAACATACATCGGAACCTTTTTTTCCGATAAGGGTGTAACAGCCCTTTTCTGTATTCCACCCGCCGTAAATTCCAAGAATATCGTTTAATCCCACTTCGTGGGCATAGTTAAGCCTGAAAGAAAGGATTTCCCTTTTCTGCAAATCCCCGGGAAGAGAATCCTTGATAAAATTGCCGTATTTAGAGTTGTTTACATGACCGTTGGCATCTACTTCCGAATACCTGATTTTTCTTTCTTCCAAAAGCTCCAAATTCTGGGGGTGAACAATTTTACCGCAAGAGGGGGCATCAACCGGAATTCCGGGATTCTGTTCAGGCCTTAAATCCAAAAGCACAGATGGTTTTTGGATTCTCCGGGTTTCAGGATTAACAATCATCCAAGAACTCTTCCCGGATATTAAAAGCCCCCCATCTCCGTCAAAGAGCTGGTAATTTCTGATAAGCTGGATTCCCTCCGGTTTGTCTTCCCAGGTCTTAATCCTTATAAAGTCCCCTCTTTTCGGCATCTTATGAATCTTAAAAGCTATTCTTGAAACAAGGATTGCCATAGACCGGTCCCTCAAAACACGGTAAGTCAGACCCCTCTGGTCGTAATCTTCTACACCGGAATCAGAGGTAAGCATCAAAAGTTCCGATAAATTCATATCCTCATTTATATCGCATTGGGCAAAATAAAGCTTAGTTTCCCGGTTAAAAATATTATTACCGTCCTCATGCCACTGCTTAAAGTCCATATTTCCTCCATTTTTACTTAAGTTTACTATTTTTCAGATTATAACTATATCATCTTATACAAGATTTTTTTTAATTTCAATAAAATGTGTAAAAACAAAAAAGGCAGAACAATGATGAAGCCAATTCAAAAACCAAAGGATCTTGCAGCAACAGCAACAGCAACAGGAATCAAAAGATTATCAAAATCCTTTAAGGGGAAAGCCTCCATTATTGTCGTAAACAAAGCCAGTACTGCCGAAGAAACCAAATCCCTTGTTACAAGGGAAAAAGCAATAAAAACAATCAAAAAACAGGCAGCACTTCCTTCTATGGTTTTTCCGCCGGCATATGGAATGGAATTCTTACCAAGGAAGCGTCCTGCAAGGCTGGCAATGCCGTCACCCAACCCCAATGCATATATCCCGAGATAGGCTTCCATAGGAGGAAATACCAGCAAAACTGTCAAAATCCCAAGGCAAAGAGTAACAGGCCCAAGGACAAAACGCCCCTGATCCCTTTTCCTTGCAGCAGTTTCAGTAATTTTTGAAACAAGTGGAACAGGATGACCGTTAAGCCTGAGGAATTCTTCAATGCAGAACATAACCACCGCCCCTGTAAGAGCCCAGAGGACAAAGGTATGATTCCAAGAATCTATAAGAGGTATAAAAGCACTGCAAAAATGAATACTTTTTCTGAATAACTCTTTAAAAAGATCTCTGCGCATCCCAACCAGTCTACAACAGTAATGAAATCAGGTCAATAAACAAGGCCTAAACGGTAAGAACCCTGCAGTTTTTGCTTACAACAGCTTACATAAAATAAAACAACTGCCAGGATATGTGTTTTACCCTGCTTCTTATTCCGGCAAAAAAACTGTTTCAGGTAAATTAAAAACAAATCGGATTTTGCAGTCCGGGGGATTTACATTTTAACAACAGCCTGTAATTCATTATTTCTTTATGCAGTGTTCCTGTCGGACTTCTCATTGACACAAGCTTTTTATTATGGTAATCTTTTCCCAGTCCTGAGGGACACAAGTCCTGCGGAATTAGCTCAGATGGTTAGAGTACAAGCATGACACGCTTGGGGTCACTAGTTCGATTCTAGTATTCCGCATAAGGCTCCGGTTTGCCGGAGCTTTTTTTATTCCATGATTCCGTAAATCCCGGCATTTTACCCGCAGACTAAATCTGTGACCGGGAAAAGGGCTTTACGGTCCAGGGGCACCCCGCTTATATTTCAACAGCCGCCATAATCCGGGGATACCCTTCCCCTTGCCCCGGCATTATGCCGAAACAACCCCAAAGGGCGTTTTAGGAAGAAAATTTCCGGCATACAAAACCCCAGCCCCAAACAGCCGTCAAAAACAAAACCGGGATTTGCCAGGCTGTTTTGCAGTCCCTGCTCAAATCCAAAAAACAACCGAACAGCCCCGGCACCGGCGGCGTCCCCTTTCCCCGTTAAACATAGATCAAAAGCCCCGCCAACAGCAGCCTGACAACGGCAAATCTTAATCAAATCAAAATCCGCCGGAAAATACCCGGGTAAAAAAAAGAAATCCCCCTGCCAAAACAGGGGGATGCAAAATCAACCAGCTTTTTCCGGAGTTTCCTAAGAAAAACTCCTCTCAAAATCCTTTGGATTCCGGTATCTTTTACAGGGCAGTGTCATCATGGCTTACCCACAAAAGCCTCGAAGTGTCATAGCCCAGGCTTTCGGCATAGGCGAGATATTCAACCTTTAATTCTTCAGAAATTTCAGGTGTCCTTGCCAAAATCCAAAGATAGTTATAATCTTTTCCCCCAACCAGAGCACAGGAATAATCTTCATCTATTTTCAAAACATTATACCCTGTATAAAAAGGCCCAAAGAAAGAAACTTTCAAAGCCCCGACATTATCAGCACCCCGGAATTTAGCCTTTCCTTTGGCTTCCTGCCATTTGCCCTTTTCCTGGTTAAATCCCCGGTTTAAAACCTTAATGGAACCGTCAGGATTCAAACTGTAATTGGCAGTAACCTTGGAAAGCCCCCGTTCAAACTTAAAGTCAAACCGGGCAATCTCATACCAGGTTCCCAGATAAGCCTGGGAATCAAAATTCTCCACAGGAGAAAGCCCCTCCGGAATAGAAGTACAGGAAAAACTGCAAACCCCTATTACCACAAAACCGGCAATCCCGGCCAAAAACCTTAAAAACCGATCCTTCTTACTCATACAACCTCCAAACAACTTAAAATTGTCTATACCTCAATATAAACCCAAAACAGACACAAAGCAATTAAAACCTTTAAAATGTAAAAACAGCCCCGCCCCCAAGGTTGACAAGAAAAAACAAAACAATTAAACTTAAAATAACAAAGGAAAGCCTTAAACAGAACCACAGGATCCCGGAAAGTACAGAAAACCCTAAAAAGGAACAAACACCATGAAAACAGTAATAATCCACGGACAAAGCCACAAAGGCTCAACTTACAACATTGCAAAACTCCTCCAGGAAAAAATCGGCGGGGAATATACAGAATTTTTCCTTCCCAAGGACTTTTCCCATTTTTGTACAGGCTGCACAGCCTGCATAATAAAAGACGAAAAACTCTGCCCCGGATATGACGCCCTGGAACCAATCGTAAAAGCAATGGACGGGGCCGACCTCCTCATATTTGCAAGCCCGGTATATGTATGCCATGTAACAGGCCCGATGAAATCATTCCTGGATCACTTTGGCTACAGATGGATGATCCACAGACCGGAAGAAAAAATGTTTAAAAAACAGGCAGTCTGCATCTCCACCGCAGCCGGGGGAGGCACAAAAAGCACAAACAAAGACATAAGCGACAGCCTCTTTTTCTGGGGAATCCCCCGTATTTACAAACTGGGATACAATGTAAGGGCCACGGCCTTTAAAGACATATCACCGGGACTCATAAAAAAAATCCAAAAAGACACAGAAAAACTGGCAAAAAAAATAAACAAAAAAAACGGGAAAATCAAACCGGGAATAAAAACCAGGGGATTATTCCAGATATCAAAAAAACTCCACACATTGGCAGGCTGGAACCAGGCTGACTGCCGGTATTGGGAAGAAAAAGGCTGGTCAAAAAACACAAAACCCTGGAAATAAGCCCCCGGTTTTAATCCGGGCCGGGGAAAGGGAAAAATTTATTTATGAGGGGGGATCCGGCTAAAAAACCCCGGACACAAAAAAGCCCGGCCTGAAAGTGGCATGGCACTCAGTTTCCCCCTGCTCCCAACCCTGCATTAACGCCTTTCCCAAGGGAAACAAAAACAACCCGGAAAATCCCCCGGGTTGTCCGCTCCCCTTTGTCCTAAAAAAACGGCGGAAAAAGCCATTCACAAAACAAAACCAAGTGGTTAAAAATAATCAGAAAAATAAGGGGTTATCTGCTCCACAGCATCCTCAAGCATATTTACAGTCTCTTCGGAACACTCAAGCCTGCCAATCTTGTGTAAATAATAGGGGCTTTTGTAGCCTAAAAGCATTGTAGTCATTGTCTGGATATCCACACTGTCCCGGGTTTTCTTTGAAAGCCTTCCGACAGTGGCCTTTCCCTGGTTATCAATGGTCAGCTCAAAGGCACCCTGGTTCCAGGGCAACATGGGGTCTTTAAGGGTAAATGCCCATTTTCTTTCCATATTATCCGGTTTAAAGGGAAACTGGGAAATAAAGCCCTCAAAATCCACAATCCTTGCCATATAATAGGGGGAAATGGTTTCCTGGATTTTTGCATCTTCAAAAAGAAATGCCAAAGGCTCATCGGTAAAAGTATTCCCGATAACCTTGGAAATCATTGAAAAATGGGCCCCCACAAAATTCCAAAGCCCGATTCTGGCTTCCTCATTTAAGAAAATCATATCCTTGATATGGAATATTTCATCCCCGACCCAGTAAATAAGATACCCGTCCAGCTCACCGTCCTCATTGTAATAAACCGCCCCCATGATGTCGTCATTGTCCCAAAGAAAATATTCATTCCAGGCCAAAGTATCCCGCAATAAAGCCCCGTGGGTAACAGCAGCAAAACGGTTATAAGCCTCTTTTATTTCATCACTGTTTACAGGAACACGGCGGACTTCCCCGGAAACCTGCCTGTTCTTAGGCAGCTGGTAATCCTGGATTTCATAGGTGATTTTATCGGAAATTACCTCCCAGCCCTTTCTCCTGTAATAAGGTATGGAATAAGGGTACAAATAAGAAATGCACTGTCCCCTTTCCTTCATATTATAAAGAGCCTTTTCAATCAGTTTGTGCATAAGCCCCTGGTTTGAATACTCCGGATAAGTTCCAACCCCGGTCAAACCACCCATATCAAAGGTTTTGCCAAAGATTCTCACCTTCATGGGATAAACCACAACCTGGGAAATAAGATTCTCACCGTCAAACCAGCCTATAACATCGGCTTTTTCAAAATTCGGGGTTTTGGCATGGACAATTTCTTTTTCTTCCCAACCGCTCTGCTGCAAATCCTGCTTTGTTACCTGGAAAACATACTTTAAAAGCCGGTTGTACTGCTCAAGATGCCGGGAAGAGACCTTCCTTAATTTATACTGTTTTTTACTCATTCCATAATGATACCCTAGAAACAGGCAAAAGGCAACCGAACCAGGCTTTACCAAAAATCATGCTTTTTTATCAAGAATTTTATTAAAATTCAAAAAGAAAAGAATCCCGGTTACCGTGGCAGAAGTAATATCCGAAACCGGTTCCGCAAAATAAATCCCCTTAACCCCGAAAAACAGGGGCAGGACAAGGGTTAAGGGAACCAGAAGAATAACCTTCCTGAGCATTGCAAGGAAAAGGGAAATCTTTGCCTGCCCCAACCCTACAAAGGCAGACTGGCATGCCATCTGAACCCCAAAAAGCCAGATTCCCCCCATAAAAACAGGCATAGTTTTTTCCACCAGGGCAATCAGATTCTGATCCCCGGTAAAAATTCCGGCAAAAAATCCGGGAAAAAAACTGGTTATAAACCATGCAAAAACAGTAATCACCACTGTTACGGAAATAATAACCCTGAACACAGCCTTTACCCTGTCCTTATTGCCAGCCCCGTAATTATAGCTTATTACAGGCTGGGTTCCCTGGGTAAGACCATTTATCGGAACAAAAATAAACTGCATTACACTTTGCAGAATAGTCATGGAACCTACATAAAGATCCCCTCCGTAATGCAAAAGACTTTTGTTCAAAACCACAACAATGAGACTTTCCGTGGCCTGCATGATAAAGGGTGAAATTCCCAAAGACATTATTTTTTTTATTATAATTATGTCCGGTTTTAAATAAATTTTTTTCAGCCTGAGTCCGGACTTATCCGAAGTCAAAAAGCGGATTACCCACAAGGCACTTACAGCCTGGGAAATCACGGTGGCAATGGCAGCACCTTTTACACCCATTCCCAAAACAAAAATAAAGACAGGATCCAGCACAATATTAAGGACAGCACCTATAAGCACAGAAAACATGGCTGTCTTTGCATGGCCCTGGCAGCTTATAAAAAGATTAAGCCCAACGGCATACTGGACAAAAAGGGTTCCCAAAAGATAAACCTTTAAATATTCTGTTGCATAACCCAAGGTAACGGAACTTGCCCCAAAGGCAAAAAGCACCGGCTCCATAAAAACATAAAAGAAAACCCCGAGAATTACCGAAAAAACAGTAAGCAGAAATGCACCGTTACCCAGGATTTTTTCAGCTGTATTACGGTCCCCCTTTCCCAAGGAAATCGCTGCAAGGGGGGCACCGCCGGCACCGGCAAAGGCACTAAAGGCGGAAATCAAAGTAATTACCGGGAATGTAACCCCAACCCCGGTTAATGCATCTGCACCGGCTCCGGGAATGTGGCCGATATATACCCGGTCAACAATATTGTACAAAACATTAATAAGCTGTGCCAGGGCAGAAGGCAAAGCCAAAAACAAAACAAGTTTCCAAGGTTTTTCACTGCCCAATCTTTCTTCTTGCAAAGTCATAAGACTAATATATAAAAATTACAAAAAAAATACAAAGCAAAGTACGATAATAAACTACCTGGAATTATAAATGATTAATTTTTCATAAGTTCCGGGAGAATCTTCCGGGAAAGGGTTTTCCACATCAAAAAGAAACACATCGTAATCAGAATGGAGAAACCCATGCCGGAACATTTTTTTTGTTTCTTCCCCATAAAAAAGACAGCCTTTTCCGGCACCACTTTTGCCGCCCAATTTCATATCATTATCCAGGCCGCATTTACTTAAATCATGACTCTTGCCAATACCGCCGGAACCGGCAATCCGGCTGCCGGATATGCCAGCCTTGACACCGCCGTCATAACCGGTTCCGGAATTGCCAGCAGTATCACCGTTGTTTTCATTTTTAATAGAAGAAAACTGCCCGTTAAAATAAATTTCAAACAATTTCCTGTGCCGTTCCTTGCTGTACCGCCTTGAATACCAAAGGGGAAAATTCCGCTTTTTCCCCCTGATATAATCCCACCTTAAAAGCTCGTAAAAAACCCTGGGAACAAGCCCCCCGTTTTCACCGGCCAAGGCAAAGATTCCCCCTTCTTCCACAAAAGAACCATTGCCCCTTTCTGCAAAAACAAGACCTGCAAGAAAATCAAACCAAAAACCATCCCTTCTCTCCCGTGCAAAAACCCCAGCTTCCCTTGCCTTCCGGGTAACATAACAAAAAAAGATCCAGGGGGAAACAAACCTTAAAACATAGGAAAGGGTACAGGTAAAATCCCCGGAATTCCAAAGGGAATCCAAAACCACTTCCAGGTCTTTCAAAAAAAACATATCTTCATGGCTCATATAGGGGGTGGAAAAAGTCTCGTAAACAGGAGTACCACCCCATCTCCAGCCCCCGCTTTTTGCATAGGATTCCATAGGAGTTCCGGGAAGAACCTTTAAAAAACCCAGCTGGAGGGCATCCGGTTTTAAGGACATTACAAAATCAAAAGAAGAACCAAAAGTCTTTAAATCCTCAAAGGGCAGCCCGGCAATCAAATCCAAATGTGTGTGAATGGTTTTAGGAATACGCTTTATATTGCAGGAAAGTTTTTTTAAATCAGCAGAACGGTTTACGGCTTTAAGGGTCTTTTCAGAGGCAGACTGAATACCTATCTCAAACTGCATAACCCCCAGGGGAACAGAAGAAAGAAAATCCAAAGCCTCCCCGGATAAAAATTCCGCCTCTATTTCAAAATGAAAAACTGTTTTACCGTTGTGGTGTTTGACAATGTAATCCCAGATTTTTAAATACCGTTCCGGATTTATGTTAAAAGTCCTGTCAACAAATTTTACAAGCCTTACCCCGGCTTTAAGAAAAATATTTAAATCTTCAAAAACCTTTTCCAAAGGAACAAACCTCACGGTTTTATCCAAAGAAGAAATACAATAACTGCAATTATAGGGACAGCCCCTGGAAGATTCGTAATAATAAATCTTGTTAAGTTCTTCTTTTGTATTTTGGGCAATTTGTTTTTCATCTTTATTTTGGGAAAGTTTTTTCCCGGTGCAAGGGGAATCAAAAACACCGGATGCAAGTTCCAAAAGGTTTTCATAGGGAAAAGGAATTAAAGACAAGTCTTTCATCAAATCCCTTTCCCCGGTAAAAATAATTTTTCCGTTACGGTTTAAGTAAAGCCCCCTTATGTTTTCTATTTTTATGTTTCCGGTACAATCACAGTCTTCAAAATCCTTTTTTTTAAAATCACGGCCTGTTTCACTGTTCAAAGATAAAAAAGCCAAAAGCTCCCGGAGGGTTTCTTCCCCCTCCCCCTTAATTATAAAATCCAAAGCAGGGACTTTCTCAAAATATCTTTCCGCTGAAAACCCAAACTCCGGCCCTCCTGCCCCTAAAACAAGACCCGGCATAACGGAATGAAGGTCCTGTATCAATTTGCCGCAAAGTTCCCCGTTCCAGATATAAGTTGAAAACAAAACCACATCCGGCCCTTTTTCCAAAATCTTTCTGAGTAAATCATAATAAGGCTGGTTTACAGTAAGTTCTATAAAATCACAAAGGAACCCCCCGGTTAAAGGATTTTCGTTTTTAAAAGAAAAGCCTGGAATTCCGTTTAAATATCCACAGAGAGTCCTGACGGAAAGAGAAGTATGGAGATAAGAAGAATTTATTCCGGTTAAAAGAACTTTCATATTTTCCTGCTTGGATAATGTTCAGATTAAAACAGTTTTCTTATTTAGTATTCCCCAAAACAAACCTGTAAAATTGCAGGTTTCCGGTAACAGAGCTGTTTAACCCCTAAAGATTATACAGTTTTTTTTCTTTTTTGTTTACTGTTCCAGGCCTAAGAAAATCCTTTTGGCATAAAATAATGCCGACAGCCTTAAGGCCATTTATCAAAAAACGGTATAAATTTTTTTGTTGAAAACCGTAAAATTAAGGTTTAAAATCAGACAATGGAATACAACAGTATTTATAACAGCCCCTTAGGCAGAATTTTAATAACTGAACAAAACGGAAAACTTACAGGTTTAAAATTCTTAAAAGAGCCTTTGAATACAGAAACAAATATTACCCCGGTAATAAAAAAAACCATTGAATGGCTCGATGCCTATTTCAACGGAGAAAACCAGGATACCCTTTCAAATCTTACCCCGGAGTATTCCCTTGAGGGATCAGAGTTTCAAAAAAAAGTCTGGAAAGAAATCTCCCTTATCCCCCGGGGAAAGACAAAAACTTACGGGGAAATTTCTTTAAGCCTTGTAAAATCCGGTATAAAATCTTCACCCAGGGCAGTAGGAATGGCTGCTGGTAAAAACAAAATCCTTTTAATAATCCCCTGCCACAGGGTTGTGGCAAAATCCGGCCCGGGAGGTTTTAATGCAGGAACAAATATAAAAAAAAGCCTTCTCGATATGGAAAAAAATTGCAGCCAATAACCTGCAAATAAAAAGTATTTTGTAAATAAAATTAAAATCCGGATTAAAAAAAGCTTGACAATACTAAATATTAATTTACAATCTTATTATACTTTATTTGAAGAGGTGGAAAAATGAAAAAAATCCTGGCTTTGGCTGCAATCCTTTTATGCGGGGTAGTTTTCTTTTCATGTTCCAAAACAGGTACATGCCAGCTTTGCAACAAGGAAAATGTAGAACTCCAAAAGGTAGAAGCAGACGGCGAGACCTACATGGTTTGCGATGAATGTGCAATGGGGGTTGAATTCCTCAAAAGCCTTTCAGAAGGATTAAGCAACTAAATCCTTCCCCTGCCTCCGGGAAAACCGGGGGCAGGAAGACCCTGGAAAGGTTAAAGTAGAAAGTCTTGAAAATATATCAAACAAAACATATTAAAAAAACAAACCCAACAAATATAAAACTAAATATTGCAAAGCAAAAAAAATTATTTTAAAATACAAAAGAATTATTTGGATAAAGGAAATAATTATGGGCTGGAACTCCAAATCAGGTATTTTAAAAAATGAAAAAATTTCAGAAGATGAGCTTTGGAGTTATTTCAATTACTTTTTTTCTGATTCCTGCCAAAAAACAACTACTTATAAATTTGCTTTTTTAAAATCAATTCTTGACAATCTTTTTAATAATATACCCTTTGAAAACGGATATAAAATTTCTTATTACAATATATTTGAAAAGTTTGCAGAAAGTTTTTGGAATCTGGTTGTAAAATATAATTTAAGGCAACAGGCTTTAAACAGTCAGGGAAAAACTTCCAAAATCGAACAAATATTTAATGAACTTATAAACAAGAATCCCATACTTCAAAACCTGGAATTCTCATCAATGGAAGAAGATACAAAAATCAGGACAATAAAAAAAGTTTTAACCGAATGTAAAAAATATGTAATTGGAGCTTTCTACGGAGACTTTAACGGTTTTTTGTATGGGTTTGAAGAAAACACCGACTATCTTGTATTTTCAAATACTGCATATAATTTTCTTGTAAAATATAAAATGGAAATAGAAAAACTGAATTATTATTCTTGGGCAAAGTTTCTTGAAAAAATAAACGAAGAAAATGTCTTATATAAAATTCTTACAAAACTTGATTTGTCAATTCCAAAGCGTTCACCGCTGGATATTTACAGGGAAATTCTTTATAAAGAGTTTCAGGAAAATAATTGCTTCTATTGCGGTAAAAAACTTAAAAACCTTGTCCATGTAGATCATTTTATTCCCTGGTCATTTATTAAAGAAGATAAAATATGGAATTTTGTTTTAAGCTGTCCACAGTGCAATACAAGGAAAAATAATTTTTTACCTGATGAAAGATTTGTTACAAAAATTATTTTACGCAATCAAACAATATGCAAAGATATTGATTCTTTAAAAAACCCAAAAATAAAAAATGAATTTGTGAACTATTCGGATGAATTGATTCCCAAACTGTGGAAGTATGCCCGTTTTAGCGGATTTAAACCCTACGAAAAATCACTAACATATAACATACCACAAAACACGGGCTACCTCCCCGCCGCTGACAGTGGAAAGTGAAAGATTGAATTTAAGAAACTAGAAAACTTTTATTTAAAAGTTGGATACTTTGTTTTGTGGTATGCTCAAATCTTTGTTCAGGTCTTTCGCCTCTACGAGTTTCGATTAACACACCCGTGAGGGTGCGACGTATCATATTCATACCATTCTTCATAACCTGTAGTTTCAATTCACGCACCCGTGAGGGTGCGACAGGGAAAGGTATCAAATCATCCCTGGCAGACAATGTTTCAATTCACGCACCCGTGAGGGTGCGACTCTGTTCATGATTCCATTGTTGCATCTTCTCCGTTTCAATTCACGCACCCGTGAGGGTGCGACTTCCATTTCATCATAAATTCATAATTACTCCGGAGTTTCAATTCACGCACCCGTGAGGGTGCAACAATTATCCGGTGACGGCTTGTTGCCCGAAAGCCCGTTTCAATTCACGCACCCGTGAGGGTGCGACATCAAGTCCCTGTAAATCTTTGACAAATATCAATGTTTCAATTCACGCACCCGTGAAGGTGCGACGATACAGAGGAAACAAATGGGAAATAAAAAGAATGTTTCAATTCACGCACCCGTGAGGGTGCGACGTCCGCCCCTAGCGACCTTTTTGGTGGCACTTGGGTTTCAATTCACGCACCCGTGAGGGTGCGACTAGCAAAGTCGTAAAGAGCCTCTCGGTAAGCCTGTTTCAATTCACGCACCCGTGAGGGTGCGACGCTTGTGGAATTACCTTAGACCCCGCATTGGTAGTTTCAATTCACGCACCCGTGAGGGTGCGACGGTATGACCCCTGAAATCCGTGCTTTAACCCGTGTTTCAATTCACGCACCCGTGAGGGTGCGACAAACATAATGCTTATTTAAGTGGTTCTAATTCAGTTTCAATTCACGCACCCGTGAGGGTGCGACAATTGTCATTAGTGTTATAAGTACACCAAACTCCGTTTCAATTCACGCACCCGTGAGGGTGCGACCAGTTAGGTTTTGATACTGCAGAATTGTTATCTAGTTTCAATTCACGCACCCGTGAGGGTGCGACAAGGTAATAGCATCTGATGCATCAGCAGTAGCAGTTTCAATTCATGCACCCGTGAGGGTGCGACATGAAGCCGAAAAAGCAAGGCTTGCTGAAGAAAAGTTTCAATTCACGCACCCGTGAGGGTGCGACACTCGTGCCGGTAATCAGAATGGAGTTGGGCAGTTTCAATTCACGCACCCGTGAGGGTGCGACCTTATTATAAGCATCTCGGGGATATCTTAACGGAGTTTCAATTCACGCACCCGTGAGGGTGCGACTATATCTATAGGATAAACCTTGCCATAATTATATGTTTCAATTCACGCACCCGTGAGGGTGCGACGCAATAATCAAGCATAGATGCACAAAGAGACTGGTTTCAATTCACGCACCCGTGAGGGTGCGACACAAATAGGATAAAAGCTAAGTTTACCATCTTTAGTTTCAATTCACGCACCCGTGAGGGTGCGACCCGGAAGATATCGGTATTCACTCCACATTTCTTCGTTTCAATTCACGCACCCGTGAGGGTGCGACAAAGGTGCATAATCAGGGTTAGCGATCCTAACTGTTTCAATTCACGCACCCGTGAGGGTGCGACTTTTATCGGAATTTATTATTGGCAAACCAAAACCGTTTCAATTCACGCACCCGTGAGGGTGCGACCGAAAGTAACACCATCTTCAAGATTAACAGACCCTGTTTCAATTCACGCACCCGTGAGGGTGCGACAAAGCAGAAAAACCAAAATAAGACCATATAGAAGTTTCAATTCACGCACCCGTGAGGGTGCGACATTGTATCCTCAAGTGATTTATCTTTGTTAATTGTTTCAATTCACGCACCCGTGAGGGTGCGACTGACTACATCGCAGTTTTCTCCGTTTTCTCCGTGGTTTCAATTCACGCACCCGTGAGGGTGCGACTTATGGGAAGATAGGTTCCCATTTCGATAACGGTTTCAATTCACGCACCCGTGAGGGTGCGACCATCTACAGGCGTTTTGTTTGGGGCACTCAAAGGTTTCAATTCACGCACCCGTGAGGGTGCGACTCCATCTTCTTAGTCAACATAGTTGCGACATCTGTTTCAATTCACGCACCCGTGAGGGTGCGACAAAAATCCTACCCATATGCCAATTATTAAGCTCAGTTTCAATTCACGCACCCGTGAGGGTGCGACTCCGGAGCAAGACAATCAACATCATCATTAGATGTTTCAATTCACGCACCCGTGAGGGTGCGACAGCTTGTTCAGCCTGCAACTTGGCCTGCTCTGCAGTTTCAATTCACGCACCCGTGAGGGTGCGACCCGGAGAACTTAACCTTGTTGATTGGGAAACTGAGTTTCAATTCACGAACCCGTGAGGGTGCGACAGCATGGATGCAACATCAGCATCAAGGGAATCCAAGTTTCAATTCACGCACCCGTGAGGGTGCGACAATTGGCCTTTCAGACAAATAGGCAAATTCTCCAGTTTCAATTCACGCACCCGTGAGGGTGCGACCGTTCTGATTAGCTCCTCTAGTACCAAGTGGAGTTTCAATTCACGCACCCGTGAGGGTGCGACAACACCACCACGAGAAACACGGTAAATGTAGGTAGTTTCAATTCACGCACCCGTGAGGGTGCGACTTGGCCTTTCAGACAAATAGGCAAATTCTCCAGTTTCAATTCACGCACCCGTGAGGGTGCGACCACCGTATTCGCCACAGGCAAAATACTTGATAGTTTCAATTCACGCACCCGTGAGGGTGCGACATACGGTCGAATGCCGTAACAATATCAGTAAGTGTTTCAATTCACGCACCCGTGAGGGTGCGACTATATCCGTATGGGATATATCAGCACCACGATGGTTTCAATTCACGCACCCGTGAGGGTGCGACGTTTGACCGTCAAAACTAACCGGTAAAACACCAGTTTCAATTCACGCACCCGTGAGGGTGCGACCAAAAAATCTTCCCATATGCCAATTGTTTAATTCGTTTCAATTCACGCACCCGTGAGGGTGCGACTTGTTTTCCACGGAGGAAACGGAAAAAACTATGTTTCAATTCACGCACCCGTGAGGGTGCGACTCTGCAAATGGGATAGTAGTGGCAATTTTACCAATGTTTCAATTCACGCACCCGTGAGGGTGCGACTCAAAATTGGTTTGCTCTTGAGGACTGGGATAGTTTCAATTCACGCACCCGTGAGGGTGCGACTTTTAAATCTAACTTACTTCATACAGCATCTACTGTTTCAATTCACGCACCCGTGAGGGTGCGACGGCACGTGTTCCAAGGGGAGAGGTAGATGTTTCTGTTTCAATTCACGCACCCGTGAGGGTGCGACACGAGGATATCTTAACGGAGCACCAGTATTATCAGTTTCAATTCACGCACCCGTGAGGGTGCGACTTCGGAAGTTTGCAAAACTTCGGTAGTAAAAACAGGTTTCAATTCACGCACCCGTGAGGGTGCGACTCATTACTTATCCTCCTTTTGTTCGTAACCTTCGTTTCAATTCACGCACCCGTGAGGGTGCGACGGAACAATTACAACAGGCTAAGTTATCCATGCAGTTTCAATTCACGCACCCGTGAGGGTGCGACATTGATATTTTTGAAAATAAATATCAAGACTTTGTTTCAATTCACGCACCCGTGAGGGTGCGACCCACTTTCTCTGATATCGTTACATCTTTTGATAGTTTCAATTCACGCACCCGTGAGGGTGCGACCTTTCAATTTTTCGTCCCTTATCGTATTCTTGATGTTTCAATTCACGCACCCGTGAGGGTGCGACTTATAATACAGTTTGGAACTTGTATTTTCGTGATGTTTCAATTCACGCACCCGTGAGGGTGCGACCTGTCTGGGTCCGTATCAGCATAAGGACTATGAGTTTCAATTCACGCACCCGTGAGGGTGCGACGCATTCTGATTTGCACCTCTAGTACCTAAAGGAGTTTCAATTCACGCACCCGTGAGGGTGCGACTTGTCACTCGGCGTGGATGCGACGCTTTGAGCCTGTTTCAATTCACGCACCCGTGAGGGTGCGACCCGGCCATGAATTGATTTAACATGTTCTGCATTGTTTCAATTCACGCACCCGTGAGGGTGCGACGACTATATCAGCAAAACTGGCACCTGCTCCGAAGTTTCAATTCACGCACCCGTGAGGGTGCGACATGGAAGATGACGACGTTTTTGTTGGTATTCAAAGTTTCAATTCACGCACCCGTGAGGGTGCGACAAAATATCCGTATGGGAAATATCAGCACCACGATGTTTCAATTCACGCACCCGTGAGGGTGCGACGCCTCAGCGTTAATCTTAGACTTAAGGTAGTCAGTTTCAATTCACGCACCCGTGAGGGTGCGACCCAGGATTGGTCTATTCGTTTGATGTATGAATTGTTTCAATTCACGCACCCGTGAGGGTGCGACCATAATTATCCATTAATGAGCGATACTCGGACTGTTTCAATTCACGCACCCGTGAGGGTGCGACTCCCAATCAACAAGGTTAAGTTCTCCGGCCATGTTTCAATTCACGCACCCGTGAGGGTGCGACTTGCCTAAATCGTAGTTTTCTCCGTTTTCTCCGTGTTTCAATTCACGCACCCGTGAGGGTGCGACACAAATGTAAATACAGTTATCCCGACCAATCTGGTGTTTCAATTCACGCACCCGTGAGGGTGCGACGGATACGGCTTCAATCTCCGGAGTGGGAATGGAGTTTCAATTCACGCACCCGTGAGGGTGCGACAAGATTTTCTTGACCAAATCGGATTTGATACTGCTGTTTCAATTCACGCACCCGTGAGGGTGCGACGATTTTTTATCTGAACGTAATAACCTTATGCGTGTTTCAATTCACGCACCCGTGAGGGTGCGACACCCTCAGGTTGATGTTTGAGCTTAATTATTGGTTTCAATTCACGCACCCGTGAGGGTGCGACTACGCAATGATGACATCTTTAAGGATAATATCTTCGTTTCAATTCACGCACCCGTGAGGGTGCGACTTGTGATAAAATTGATAAAGCCATTGAATATTTTAGTTTCAATTCACGCACCCGTGAGGGTGCGACTTTCTTGCTGGTACCTATCGGCTTTTTTATGTCGTTTCAATTCACGCACCCGTGAGGGTGCGACTTCCCCTTATCTTCTACAGTGAGGTTTTTATGAGTTTCAATTCACGCACCCGTGAGGGTGCGACATGTCTCTGTACTCGTGTTTGTAAATGGGACGAGTTTCAATTCACGCACCCGTGAGGGTGCGACATGTAAAGGTTATACATTACGATATCGATATCGAAGTTTCAATTCACGCACCCGTGAGGGTGCGACTATTCTCCTTATATGCTTCAGTGAGGTCTCTTATGTTTCAATTCACGCACCCGTGAGGGTGCGACCCGTGATGAGACGTTTATGGACGATATTAACGAGGTTTCAATTCACGCACCCGTGAGGGTGCGACCGCTCACCTCTCCGAACGTACTGTTTATACAGGTGTTTCAATTCACGCACCCGTGAGGGTGCGACATGCGACTTGTTTTCCAGATACAAAAATGGCTCGTTTCAATTCACGCACCCGTGAGGGTGCGACAAACCGACAGATTTAGATACATTAGCGTTGCCAGTTTCAATTCACGCACCCGTGAGGGTGCGACGGCAATATAGAACTAGGAGGTTCTGTTTTTTATGTTTCAATTCACGCACCCGTGAGGGTGCGACACAGGGTGGGGGGAGGTTACATCATGGATTAAAGGTTTCAATTCACGCACCCGTGAGGGTGCGACCTAAAATTCATTCTTCCTCTCCTTATGTGTTGTTGTTTCAATTCACGCACCCGTGAGGGTGCGACTCAAGGCAAGGTATGCAGGGGAGATTACAGCAAGGTTTCAATTCACGCACCCGTGAGGGTGCGACGCGAAGCCCGATGTATTGCCGGAGCTTTAAAGTGTTTCAATTCACGCACCCGTGAGGGTGCGACAAATTTTTATGGGCAAAAATTACCCGTATAATAGTTTCAATTCACGCACCCGTGAGGGTGCGACAATTTTTTCCGGCGGGGGAAATTTGATTCAAATTTGTTTCAATTCACGCACCCGTGAGGGTGCGACTTATTAAACTATCAAAGCCATACAAGGAGGTAAAGTTTCAATTCACGCACCCGTGAGGGTGCGACTGCAACGGCGTCAAAATTTCCGGTTGGTGTGTTGTTTCAATTCACGCACCCGTGAGGGTGCGACTCTTTTACTGTTGTTACAACGGGGGTAGTAAAATGTTTCAATTCACGCACCCGTGAGGGTGCGACTTTTTCCGGCGGGGGAAATTTGATTCAAATTTGTTTCAATTCACGCACCCGTGAGGGTGCGACATCCCAATCAACAAGATTTAATTCACCTGCCATGTTTCAATTCACGCACCCGTGAGGGTGCGACCCTAAAGGTGAGGTTGCAGTCTCAGAAGTTTGAAGTTTCAATTCACGCACCCGTGAGGGTGCGACGAGAAACGGCGTTAAAACCAGCAGAAAACAAAGTTTCAATTCACGCACCCGTGAGGGTGCGACCTTCGATTCCGTTGTCTCCCCACATAGGGTAATGTTTCAATTCACGCACCCGTG